>MGUR01000022.1:7214-16165 GCA_001800075.1 Elusimicrobia bacterium RIFCSPLOWO2_01_FULL_59_12 | reverse complement strand
TCTACGCGGGGTACGGGCCTCCTCGATAAAAAATAAGGAGGGGCCCGACGGGACCTGCAGCCTATAACTCATGGCTGCGGGTCTTTGTCAACGACCGCGAAACTGAAAACGGCTTCGGTCACGAGCTGGCCGTCCACCAGCGCCTCCCCCTTGGCCTTGCCAAAGCGGTCGCGCATTTTCAAAATCTCGATTTTGAGCTCCAGGCGGTCGCCCGGAACGACGGGCTTGCGGAACTTGATCTCCTCCATGCCCATGAAAAAAGCCAGCTTGTCCTTGAAGGCGGGGCGCGACAAAAATAACGCGCACGCCACCTGCGCCAGCGATTCCACAATCAGGACGCCCGGCATGACCGCCCGTTCGGGAAAGTGCCCTTGGAAAAAGGGCTCATTGCCTGAGACGTTCTTGATGCCCACCGCGGACTTTTCCGGGTCGGTGATCGTGACGCGGTCGATGAGCAGGAAGGGATAGCGGTGGGGGATAGTTTTCTTTAGCGCGTCGTAATCAAGAACGGTCGGCGGCATATACGCTGCTCCTCTCCAAAAATCGCTGGGCGATCTGTTTCACAAAGTTGATGTTGTGTCCGTGGCCGCAGCGCACCGCGGTGATGCGTCCCGTGAGCGGGCGGCCGAGCAGGAACAAATCCCCGAGAAGGTCCAGCGCTTTATGTCGGGCAAATTCATTGGGGAACCGCAATTTCTTTTCCTTGTTGTGAATCCGATCAAGCCCGATGACGACGGCGTTGTCCAGAGAGCCGCCGCGCGCCAAGCCCTGTTTTTTCAGCGCTTCAACCTCGTAGTCGAAACAAAAGGTGCGCGCGGGGGCGATCTCCTGCCGGTAGGTTTGAGGATCGATGCGCAGGGTGGCTTCCTGACGCTGGATCAGAGGATGGTTGTAAACGACCACGGTGGTCAGCTCCAGGTAATCGGCTGGCTCCAGCGTGATCTCCGTGTCGCCGCCGCGGTAATCCAGCCGTTCGGCGGGCTGGAGGACGTCCCGTGGCGCGTCCTGAGGCACCACGCCGGCCTCTTTGAGCGTATCAAAGAAACCCTGGCTGGAACCGTCTGCGACCGGCGGCTCATTGGCATTGAGTTGGATAACCAGGTTGTCAATCTCCAGCGCGTAAACGGCCGAAAGCATGTGTTCAATCGTATGAACGCGCATGTCCTCATTGCCCACCGTGGTGCCGCGGATCACGCTGAGGACGTTGGAATAATGCGCTTGAATGGAGGGCTGACCGGGAAGATCGCTGCGAACCAGGCGGACGCCGCTTCCGGCCGGGGCCGGCTGGAATACGGTTTTGCAGAGATTTCCCGTGTGCAATCCGATGCCTTGGAAGTACACCTCACGGCCGATCGTATGCTGGGGGTTCATAGAAATTTTTTCTTCAGCGCTTTGAGGGCGTCGTAAATCTCCGGCAGCTTGCCGAAAATCGCCTGGAGTTTCATCGTTTCGCGATGGGGGCGCGCCGGCGTGCCCCAGAGCACCGCCCCCGGCTCGACGTCGCCGATGACGCCCGCCTGAGCGCCGATGACCGCGCCATCGCCAATCGTGATATGACCGACGATGCCCGCTTGTCCCGCCAGGGTGACCTGGTCGCCGATCCGCGTGGAGCCGGAAATCCCGACTTGCGCGACGATCAAACAATTCTTGCCGATGTGGACGTTGTGGGCGATGTGCACCAGGTTGTCGATTTTGGTGCCCGCGCCGATCCGCGTCTCGCCGGTGGTGGCGCGGTCGATGGTAACATTCGCGCCGATTTCCACGTCATCTTCCACGACCACTTTTCCAATCTGAGGAATTTTGTGATGCGTTCCCCCCTGGGTCGCAAAACCATAGCCGTCCGATCCAAGCACAGCGCCCGGCTGAACGACCACGCGCGCTCCAAGCTGGGTGTCTTCGCGCAGAACCACATTCGGATAGACCAGGCAGTTTTCCCCGATCCGGACGCGCGCCCCGATGTAGCAGCCGCTGTAGAGGACGCTCCCCGCGCCGATGTGCGCGCCCTCTTCCACAACGGTCAGTGGCCCTATGGCGGCGCCGGGCCCGATGTTCGCCTGCGGGCTGACGACGGCCTGGGGATGAATCCCGGGCGCGGGATGATGAAGCTGGCGCCGTTCGAACAGCGCCAGGACTTGCGCGAAAGCCATGGGTGGATTCGGCACGCGGATGAGCGTTTTCCCGGAGGGAAGCAGCAGCCCGTTGGTGTTATTTGAAAGGAGGATCGCGCCTGCCTTCGTTTTTTCGAGGTGGATGCTGTATTTCGGGTTATGAAAAAATGAGATATGGCGTTCGGTGGCTTCCTCGAGGCCCGCCGCGCCTTCGATCCGGATCGTCCCGTCGCCTTCGATCAACCCGCGGACCGCTTGAGCAATTTCACTGGCTGGTATGCCGGTTGCAGCCGCTGAGGTCATAGTTGCTCCTGGTTCAGGCGCGCAATGAGTTTTTCGCTCAGGTCGACCGTTTCTTCCCCATAAAGCACATACGTTTTATCCAGCACGACCGTGACGCTCTCATCCCGCGCCAGACCCTGCAAGACGGCATAAATCCTTGACATGACGCCGTAGGTTTTTTGCGTCTGGAGCTGCTTCATATCTTCCAGGGCTTTGCCGCGGTAATTTTTAAATTTGCTGACCGATCGATCAAGCGCCTGGCGCGTGGTCTCGATGCGTTTCTGCAGAGCGGTCTGAGCCTCCGCATTCAGCACGGTGGCCGTTCCCGCCTCCGCCAAAGCATCGAGGAGGGGCGACGTTTTCGGTTTCGGGGGTTCCATGCCGGGCAGCGGTTTGCTCGCACCGGAGAGGCCGCCGTCATGGCCGGGCAAACCCGCCAGGGGCTCTTCCATCGGATACGGCTCTACGGCGCCGGTGCTTTGGGTCACCTCGGCTTCCGGCGGCGCGGGCGCGGGAACCGGCTCCGGGGGCTGAAGCGCCGTGACCGAATCCGGAGGAACGGTCGTCGGTTTTCCCGCTTTGGCCAGATCCAAGGCGGCCTGGTCCGCGGCGATCTGCTGGCGCATGATGTTGATGGCGTTTTGCCGGGTCGCCAGCTCGGTTCTGCGCTTCTGGATTTCTTTCAGCAGGTCCCCTTCCGCAAAGGCTTTGTCCGGAAAGGTGTCGAAGACTTTCTGCAGGTCGACGTAGCCGATGCGGACCGGGCTCAGCGATTCCAGCGGGATTTCTACCCCGGATAGAGTCCCGGCAATCCCCACCACGAGAACGCCGTATAGCGTCATGCGGTTCATTTAGAACAAGCTCCCTACCGTGAAATAGAACTGGGACGGCGCCTGGCCCGGCGTGCGATTCAGCGCGTACCCATAGTCAAGCCGGAGCGGGAATACGGGGGTTTTGAAGCGAATTCCGAAGCCCACGCCTTGTTTGAGCCCCAGCTGATCATTGCTCACTCTGTAGCTGACATCGCTCAAGGTATTCCACGATCCGCCGATGTCATAAAAGAAGACCCCCTGCAGCAGCGTCCGGCCATGCTCATCGGGGGCGATCGGGAATTTATATTCTACATTATACACGTTTGACACCTGGCCGCCGTTCAGGGCGCCCACCTGGCCCAGTTCGTAGCCGCGCACGGTGTCCGAGCCGCCCACCCGGAACAACTCGTCCACGATGTCCGTGAGCCCGGAATTGCCGTAGGGTTTCACGTAGCCCCATTCCCCATGCAGCGACAAGACGAACTTCCAGAACGTAGGAATGTGGATGCCTTGATCCAGGACGGGTCTCACGAACTTGATCGTGTGGGGGCCCAGGCCGCCCTGCGTGACCGCCACGGAGGTGCGCAGACCGCGCTGCGGGTCGAACTGATTATCCCGCGTATCCCGGATCAGCTGCGTGGTCAGGTTGGATTTGATCGCGTGAAACTCGGTGATCGAGAGGTCATTCGCCGCCGCGGGGCCCAGGATCAGGGCCCGGGTGTCGGGGTCCAAATGGGGGCTGAGCTCGTCGCGGATCGTGTCTGAGTAGGAGTAGGTGAACAGGAGGTTGTAGATATCCGAGAAGCGCGGCCCCGCGGTGAGGCTCGCGCCGGTGTTGTTGGTGTGATAGGCGTTAAAGTCCGTGCCCAGCTGCTGGATGCGGGTGGTTTTGAACACATCGACCCCGAAGGTCAGGGGTTTGCCGAGGAACCAGGGATCCGTCCACCCGATGTCGAAGCTGTTGACGCGCCCGCCGAACTGCCATTGCAGATTGACGCGCTGGGCGCGTCCCAGGAAATTGGTGTGCTGAACCTGCAGCGTGCCGATCAGGCCGTCGACGGAAGAAAACCCGGCGCCGGCCGATAGCATGCCGGGCTTTCCCTCTGTCACGGTGTAAATGACGTCGGCTTTATTGGGCGTATCGGGTTGCTGCACGTCCACATCCACGTTGTCCAGGAAGCCCAGATTGTACAGCCGCTCGACGCTCCGGCGCGCTTTCACCGAGCTGAACGGTTCGCCCTCCTTCAGCAGGATTTCACGCCGGATGACGAAGTCCTTGGTGTGCGTATTTCCTTCAACCGCCACGTGATCGACATAGACGACCTCGCCTTCATCAATGCGAAATTCGATGTCGACGATCCCTTTGGCGGGGTCTTGTGAAAATTCCGGTTTAATTTGCACGCGAATGTAGCCCTGGGCGCCGTAAATGTCCTGCAGTTTGGCTATGCTGAGATCCAATTTGTCCTGGTTGAAAATCTCTCCCGCCTTGAACTGCATGGCCGTGATGAGCTTGTCGCTCAGGAAAATCGCGTTTCCAGCGAACTTCACAGCGCCGAAGTGGAATAAAGGCCCTTCCTCAATGGGGAGCCGCAGGGTCATGCGGGTCTTGTCCGCGTTGAAGCTTTGGGCAGGTTCACCGATCTTGATATTTTGATACCCACGGTTCTTGTAGTGCTTGGCGATCTCTTCCAGGTCCTTGGCGAGCGTTTCCTGCTTGAACACTTTTTTGCGGCGTGTTTTCATCAACTTCCGGATTTTTTTTACCGGGAAAGCGCGCACGCCGTCCAACTCCACGCCGTCAATCAGGACGCGGGTGCCTTCCGTGATGTAAAACGTGATCGTCACATGGTGGGTAGGATCTGCCGTGGTGAAAGGTTCCACCTGCGCGGCGGCGAACCCCTCGTCTTTGTAGAGGTTCACAAGTTTATCAAGGTCCGTATTCATCTTGAGGCGATCCAGGGACTCGTTTTCTTTCAGCGTGAGGGCGTCGCGCAGCTTGCTGGCGGAAAGTTTTTTGTTGCCTTTGAAGTCGATGCGCTTGATCATCGGCTTTTCCACTACGCGAAAGGCCACCTGCAACCCTCCCGGCACATCTGTAAGATCGACGGTCACGTCATCAAAGTGTCCCAGCGCGTAAATCGCCTGCACATCCTTGCGCAGGGCGTCCGCGCTGTAGGCGTCGCCTTTTTTGGTTTTGACGTCCGCGAGGATCACCCGTTCGCGGACGTTGCGGTTCCCTTCCACGCGGATCTTGACTATTTTTGCTCCAAGGGATTCGCGTGCTTCGTGGGGTGTGGGGGTCAAGCCGGGCATGGGGGTTGACGGGGCAACCTGGTAGGGGGCCGTGGAAAGCACCAAACCGCCCAGCGCGGCGGGGGTGGACGCGCTGACCGGGGGTGTCTGGGGATCAGCCGCGGAAACACATTGGACCGCGGCCGCTAACACCCAGGGCAGCCAAATGATTCGTTTGCGGAAAAGCAGACAGGCTCCTAGTTAGCGATATTGGATGCGGCATTATAACAAAAATTGAATTTGACCTTGAAGGAAGTATGTAAATCGATATGATTTTTAAGCTAGAACTCTACTTCGTTTGGCTGGATTCGGCGCTGGCGTCATCGGCCTTTTTTGCGGCCTTCTGTTTGGTTTTATTGGTGTTGCCCCACCAGCCGAACCGCCAGTGCGGTTCGATCGTGACCCGGCGCTCCGGCAGAACGCCGGGGGTTTGGGAGGGGAGATCGAAGGTCCCTCGCAGATAAATGTTGCTTAAGAATCGGTAGGACATTTCGACGTCGCTGCGAAGATCCAGCTTGTTGGTCAGGTCGGGGTTGAGGTTTTGCTCAAATCGCAGCCCATAGCCCAGCGAAAGCCGGCTGGATAGATTTTTCGCCACAGTGTACTTGGTGCCTGCGAGCAGACTCGTCGCGGTGTCCTGCTGTGTGGCCGCCGGGTTGTTCGGGTCAACGAGCGTTGAACTTGCTGCCGGGTTGATCACCCGCGAGACACGGACTTGATCCACCAGACCTGTGCGTTTGAGCAGGTTGCGGGCCAGCGGAGTGGCCAAGCTGGTATCCAGAAGCCGCACCATTTGCTGCTGATATAAATAGGTACGCTCCTGCGGGGTGAGATTTTCTACTTCCAGCTGCGTGACCCGCTCCAGGAGTTTTTCCTGCGCCAAACCCGGGTCGCGGGAGGATTTCAGCAGCGGTTTGATTTCGTGAACCGGCGCATAATTGATCGTCAGAGTGATCGTGTCCTCCACCCCCTGCCCGGTCAGCGGATCCACCGTTTGAACTCGGGAGTCGGCGATGCCCCGAACGTAAGGCGTGTTCATAATCCCGGAACCCGCGTCGTTCGTGTGGATTTCATAGCGCGCCTGGCGGATATCAAACTGAACTCCCAGGTAGCTGATCTGGCCTTTTTGGATGTCCAACCCGCCGTCCACGCGCAGCCCGCGGCTGGGTCCTTTGAGGGTCAATTCGCCCGCCACGTTGGCTTCTACGAGTTCGTTTTCGAACCACGCATCATCCGCAAAGCGCAGGGTGGCATCCCAGGTGATTCGGTGAATCCATTCCAGAAAACCGGGCGGCGGCGGATTTTTTGTCGAGGGCGGGAACGTGAAATGCCCGTTGGAGATCGTGGCCTGGCCCATGAAAACCGGAGCGTCTGCGGGGCCGTGGAACGTCACGCGGCCTTTGACATCGCCCTGCGATGCCAGGGTCAGGAAACGAAATCGTTTGGCCAGCGGGCTTTCCGGGATGGCCAACTCGGGCACGGTGATTTCGATCCCCTTGGACGACGGCACTTCCACGTGAAGGTCATAAAACTTGGGTTCGAAGCCCGAAAACGCGATATGGCCGCCGCCGGTGAATTCGCCTTTGCCCGACTTCCCCCGGAAGTCGCTGATCATCAGTTTGTCCCGGTCAAATTCCGCGGTCAGCTGAAAATCCCGGACATGCCGGAAGTAATGGGCGCCGATCACTTCGCCGTTTTTTACCCGAACGGACCCGCGCATCATCGGTTCATCGGTCGTCCCTGTAATTTGGAGCAGGGCCTGAACCGTGCCTTTGGCGGATTTCACTTCAGAGGAAACGGACTGCAGCAGTCCGAGGTTGGAATCCAACAGCCGGAGGGAGAAGTTGATGGTTCGATCCTGTGCGTCTTTCTTCGTTTTGGTCGCAAGCGGAAAAATGCCCGATCCGGAAAGGGTGTATCGCCCGGGATCGCTCAGACGCAGTCGCGTAAAGGTCATCCGCTGTCCCTGCCAGGCAAAGGTCGCTTCGCCCGATTGAAAGTCCAGACCCAGGGCCCGGCCGTCCCGGATGTCCAGGGTCCCCCGCACATCAGGATTATCCAAATCGCCGAGACCGCGGATGTTCACGTTGGCGGTCCCGTTGAGCGCATGGGGAAACCCCGCGAGCCCGCCCAGCGTTCCGATGTCCAGCCCTTCCCCTGCCATTTCGAAATTCCACTTTTGAGGTCCGACGCTGCCCGTCAGCTTCAGGCTTTCATGCCCCCGGCCGGTCACGGCAAAGTTTTTGAAGTCAAGCTGAGGAGCATTCTTGAAATCCACCGTTCCCACCACCAGAGCCGGGCCCTCGCGCGGGGGCTGAAACGAAAGCACGCGGTTGTAGTAGCTTGCCTGAACATGGCCCTGCTCCAGCTGATAGTCATTGATGTACAAGGAACGGGTGAGGAGCTCCCCTGTTAAGACGAACCCTTCCGGCTGAATCTGCCAGGTGCCGTTCATATCCAACCCGCCGAAAAGCGTAAAGACGCCCAGGTGCAAATTCCGGATTTCCGTCCCGATCTGAAGTCTCGCTTCTTGGGGTCCCGCTGCGGAGGGCTGGCCGGAAAATTCCACAAAGCTGCCCGGATGCAGGCGGATCTCCTCTTCTTTAGTTTTGGCCAGCGCTTGGGTGAGCGTCAGGCGTGAGGCGCCGGGCGAGTCCGGTGAAGGCTCCAGTTTCGCATCCATCGCGCAGCTTTCAAGCTTGAGCGGTGTGGCGGTTTGACTTCCATAAACCAACGAGGTTCCTTCCAGATGTCCGGCAAAACGCATCTGATCGAGAGGCCCGCTTACGGTGAGCGTCCCGTTGACTTTGCCTTCCAGCGGGTTCGGAAACGACAGGCTTTCGCCGATCGGTTTTAATTCAAACTGCGTCAGGTCCAAACTGCCCGAGGCGGTTTGGTCACCTGGAGAGACACGGCCCAGAAAACGAAATCGTCCGCCCGTGAGGAACGTGCCCTCTAGCGTAACGGGTTCGAGCCCGTAATTCTTCCATGTTCCCTCTACGCCGGTTTCAAACCGAAAGGTACGCCAGCGCCCTTTTCCGACTTTTCCGGAAAACTGAATAAGCGGATCCATCAAAGGCCCCCCCAGCTTAAAGGTGCCGTTCAGGACCCCTTCAACGGGTTCCTTGAGGCCTGGGGAAAAAATAGACTGCCACTTGGCCATATTTAAATTCAGTACCTTGAGCTGCCCGGCAAGCTCCGCGCGTTCTCCGTCATAACGCACAGAACCCTGGGTCGTCAGGCTCCGGCCCCACCGTACGCTGTCCCATTCCAAGGCCTTGCGGTTCCAGCGCAGATGGGCTTCAAAGGGTTCGGCGGGTTTGCCATGGATGCGTACCGCGGGAACGTCGACCTGGAGTTCGTCCGTTCCTTCATCGGCAGGGTGATAGGTGCCTTTGAAACGGGCGGGGATACTCCACACGGAGCCGTCGGGAAGCGCGGACACGGTGCCCACGCC
>MGUR01000022.1:1845-7207 GCA_001800075.1 Elusimicrobia bacterium RIFCSPLOWO2_01_FULL_59_12 | reverse complement strand
GCCGTGGTGAAGGTGAGCGCGAGATCCCATGGGCGCCTGCCGTTTCGTGAGGCGCGCCAAGTGCCGCGGGTTGACGATTTCGCATGCGACAGAGAGATCAGAAGTTCTTCGGGACTCCAGCGCAGCGACGCGCCCGCCTTCGAAGGCGGCGAGGAACCCGCCTGAAAATCCTGGCTTTGCAGGTCCATTTTTAGCGCCGGCGTTTCAAGCGGTCCTTCGAGAGTGCCTTGCAGGTCCACGTGGCCCTTCACGGAAGGAACACGGGTTTGAAGGCGAGGGACATCCTGGGGTAGAGAAATGTTTTTTCCATTCAGGGTTAAGCGCAGGAGATGCTTGGCGAAGGAGTAGGTGCCCCGGACGCTCAGGGACATCGCCTCGCGCAGCTGGGCGGAGGCCTGTTCGATGACGAGCGTGTCGGCGTTTCGGGAACCGGACAGGTGTAATTTTATTTTTTGGTCTTCGGAGGCGCCCTGCAGTTTAAATCGCGTTGTCGTGTAGTCGAGGTCGCCCCGGATGGACGATGCGGAGGCGCGCGCCCAGGCGAACTCCTCGAACCAGAACGATCCGGTGGTGCGCAGGCCTGTCGGGTCCGCCGTCCCGAGCGTTTTCAGGGAAAAATTCAAACGGCCTCGAAGGCCTTCGCCGCCGGCGGCCAATCCCAAAGCGTCCAAGGCCATCTCGGACCCGGTCACCTGCAGGTCGGTCTGGTTGGGGGCGCTGGATCCCTTCAGCGAGAGCGTTCCGCCCCACAATCGCAGCTGGCTCGAGGTGATGTCCCAGCGGCCGCCCGCGCGGCGCGCTTCGAGAGTCGCGTCTTGAAACGGCCAGCGCCACAGCGTCCCCTGTGGAAACACCGCTTGAACGGCAACGGCCGATTGTGTCAGCGGTCCTGTCATAGAGACATGCAACGTGCCCACGCCGCTGACAGCGGGGTGCGATGAACCCGCCGCCGCATACCGGGCGAGTGTCCCGAGGTCCGCTTTCGAGCTGACGGCTCGGAGGTCGACCTGGGCGCCCCGGGTGAAAGGCTGTACCTGACCGGACAATTTGAAGACGGTGTTTTCCGCTTTGATGGAAAGTCCGGAAGGGTCGATGATTCCATTTTTGAAGCTCAGGCTTCCAAGAAGTAAAAGAGACGGGGAGGCGGGACCCGGTTGGATCTGGGTATTCGAAAGAGTCAGGCGGGCTTCCTTGAGAAGGGTCCCGAAATGGCTGGGAGGAGAAAACGGGAGACGGCCCGCGCATTTCATGTCCAGGGTGAAGCGGCCTTGCGCGGCCCAAGTTTGAGGAAGCGCGGCACGGCCCGTGACGTGTTGAATCAGTCCGGCCATGGCCGGGATGTCCCCGCCGGAGACGCGTCCGATCGCGGTCCAGCGCTTACCCAGCGTGGTCACATGCAACTGGATCGATTCGGCCTGCTCCAGACCGCCGCGTACCAGGGCGTCCACGCGGGGCCCGCGAATGCGAAAGTGCCCCTGAGCTTGATAGAGTGTCCATACACCGCGCGGCGCGCGCGGGTTTTTCCACTGGAGGGTGCCTTCGTTCCATTCCACACCAAACCAGAGCGGCATCCTGGCGGCGGCCGACGAGCGGGGAAGACGCTGGCGGATCCATTCCTCGGAAAGCGACATCACGGGACTGTCGATGGCGATGTGTCCGATCCCTTCCAGCACATTGCGATGGGCGAATGCGCGCGGAAGATCCAGTAAGCTGGCGGTTAAAGTAACTTCTTTAGCGCGGAATACGAGCGCTTCGGGATCCTGGCGGGAATCCCAAAGTTCCACGTCTTTCAAAGCCACCCGGAGAAGAAAAGAGACGGAAATTTTCCCAAGTCGAAGGCGCGCCCCGAGCGCGTTCCCGACCCGGTTTTCCAGTTCCGCGCGCAGCTGAGGTTCCCAGCGGGTCGCGAAATTTTGAGCCACCCACAGCGCGGCGCCGACGCTTAAAAAGGCCAGGGTGGCGATCAGGGCAATGCGTTTCATGGTTCGATTTCACTCACCCTAGATAATCCTGAGCGTAGTCGAAGGATTCATAGCGAATTTCCAACGAAATTATAACACTCTCACGCAAGGGAGCGCGAGGGGGCGTCGGAGGCGGCTGGCTTAGTGTTTGACGGGCCTGCCTGCCGGGCAGGCAGGCTTGGGGGTTAATGCTTTACAGGTTTAGGCGCTGGCTGGGTGCCGAAGGTCAGTTTTTTCTCATCCGCGTCAAAGTCCACAAAAATGGTGGCCGGCGCGTTGAAGCGCTTCGCCAGAATTTCGCTGGCCAAGGTGTCTTCAATCAGGCGTTGGATGGTGCGTTGCAGCGGCCGAGCGCCGTAATGCGGATCGAACCCTTTATCGAGAAGATGATCCTTGGCTTCCTCGGTCAGGGTAAGCGTGAAGCCCTGGCTCTGGAGTTTGGTCCGCACTTTGGCAAGCATCATTTCCAGGATCTTCTTCATATCCTGTTTGGTGAGGGCGTGGAAGAAGATCACGTCATCGATGCGGTTCAAGAACTCCGGGTTGAACGCTTTTTTGACTTCTTCCATGACGGTTTCTTTCATGGATTGATAATCGCGTTTGGCGTCATCTTCCACCAGGAAACCGAGCGATTTCCCCTTGGAGATCAGCCGGGCGCCCACGTTGGACGTCATGATGATGACCGTGTTTTTAAAGTTCACCTTATGGCCCAGGTTGTCGGTCAACTGGCCGTCATCCAGGATCTGGAGCAAAATGTTGAAGACGTCGGGATGCGCTTTTTCAATTTCATCCAGCAGCACAACGGAATAAGGTTTTCGGCGGACCGCCTCGGTGAGTTGGCCCCCCTCTTCATACCCCACATAGCCGGGAGGCGCCCCGATCAAGCGGGATACGGAAAATTTCTCCATGTACTCCGACATGTCGACCCGGACCAAGGAATCTTCTTCGCCGAACAACGCTTCCGAGACCGCGCGGGCCAGCTCGGTTTTTCCAACGCCCGTGGGTCCGAGGAAGATAAAGGAGCCGATGGGCTTTTTGGGGTCCTTGAGGCCCGTGCGGGAGCGGCGGATGGCCTGGGAGAGGGATCGGATGGCTTCCTCCTGACCCACCACCCGTTTGTGCAGCTCGTCTTCCATATGCACCAGCTTCTCGGATTCTTTTTCGGTCAGCCGCTGCACGGGGATGCCCGTCCACTTGGCGACGATCTGGGCAATGTCTTCGCCATTAACCGTGGGCTGGGTCGTTTCGCGCTTCTCTTTCCACTTTTTCTTGGAGTCGTCCAGTCCCTTGCGGAGCTCTTTTTCCTTGTCTCTCAGGCGCGCCGCTTTCTCGTATTCCTGGGAGGAAATGGCGGTGTCTTTGTCTTTGGACACCTGGACGATTTCCGTCTCCTTGTCCTTCAGATTTTGCGGGAGCACCGTGGTCTGCAGACGGGCCCGGCTGCCGGCCTCATCAATCAGGTCGATCGCTTTGTCCGGCAGGTAGCGGTCCGAAATATAGCGGTCGGCCAGTTCCGCGGCTGCGGTGAGCGCGTCATCGGTAAATTTGATTTTGTGGTGGGTCTCGTATTTTTCACGCAGGCCGCTCAAAATCCGGACGGTGTCTTCCACCGACGGCGGATCGACGGTGATCGGCTGAAAGCGGCGCTCCAGGGCGGCGTCGTGCTCAATGTATTTGCGGTACTCGTCATAGGTCGTGGCGCCGATGCACTGCAGCTCGCCCCGGGCCAGAGCGGGTTTTAAAATGTTCGAGGCGTCGATCGCGCCTTCCGCGGCGCCGGCGCCGATGACCGTGTGCAGCTCGTCGATGAACAGGATGATGCTGTTTTTCGCGCGGCGGATTTCCTCAATGATGTTTTTCAAGCGCTGCTCGAACTCCCCGCGGTATTTGGTTCCCGCGACCACCGCGGCCAGGTCGAGCGTCATCACCCGCTTACTGAGCAGGATTTCCGGGATGTCGCCGGTCGAGATTTTCTGGGCGAGGCCCTCCACGATCGCGGTTTTTCCCACGCCGGGGTCGCCGATCAGAACGGGATTGTTCTTGGTGCGCCGGGACAGAATCTGGATCAGCCGTTCGATCTCATCCATGCGGCCGATCACGGGATCCAGCTTGCCGTCCTTGGCCATCTGGGTGAGATCGCGTCCAAATTCATCCAGCGTGGGTGTTTTCGATTTGGTGCCGGACGAGCGCGCGGGCGCGGTGGGCGCCGGGCCGGGCTGGCCTTCGCCGAGCAGGCTGATGACTTCCTCGCGTACGATGTCCAAACGGACGCCGAGGTTTTCCAGCACCTGGGCGGCCACCCCTTCCTCTTCACGGATCAGGCCCAGCAGGAGATGCTCGGTGCCTACATGGCTGTGGCCCATATTCTGCGCTTCTTCCACGGCGAGTTCCAAAACTTTTTTGGCGCGGGGGGTGAAGGGAATCTCGCCCAGCAGCATGACATTGTCGCCGGTCCCCACAATTTTTTCGATTTCCGCCCGTACGCGGCGAAGGTCCACGCCGAGGTTGGCCAGCACCTGGGCGGCCACGCCCTCCCCGAGGGCGATCAGCCCCAGCAGAATATGTTCCGTCCCCACATAGTCGTGGTTGAGGCGTTTCGCCTCCTCCTGAGCGATCAGGATGACGCGTTGAGCCCTTTCGGTGAATCGGTTGGACATTAGCGAATCCTCATGGGCGTTGTTGGTTTATCATTTCCTCAAATTGAAGTCAACTTTCATAAATGGGAACACCCGTGATCTGGGTAAGTTCCCTGAACTCTTTCATCAGCTTCAGCGTGGTTTTGCCGGGCTTCCCCTCGCCAATCACCCGCCCGTCCACCTGGGTCACCGGCACCACTTCCGCGGCCGTGCCCGTCAGGAACACCTCGTCGCCCACATACACATGGTACGGCGTGAGCAGGTCTTCCTTGACCAATAGTTTAAGCTTGTTCTTCGCAATGTCCATGACTATATTTCGTGTAATGCCTTCTAAAGTTCCGGCCCACGTCGGGGGTGTCAGCAACGTGTTCTCTTTTACGACGAAAATGTTGTCGCCCGTGCATTCCGCGACGTAGCCTTCGCGGTTGAGCATGATCGCTTCTGGGACGTTAGACCTATTCGCCTCAATTTTGGCCAGGACGTTGTTCAGGTAATTCAGCGACTTGATCGAGGGATTCAAGGCCTCGGGAATATTGCGCTTGGTGGCGGCGGTCACCACGGCCAGCCCTTTCTCGTAGTATTCCTTGGGGTAGAGCGTGATTTTATCCGCGATGATAAAGATCGTGGGTTTGGCGCAATGGCGCGGGTCCAGGCCCAGGTCCCCTTCGCCGCGGGTCACCACCAGGCGGATGTAGGCGTCGCGCAGGCGGTTGGCGCGCAAGGTGGCCACCACCGCTTCCTCCACCGCTTTCTTGGCGAGCGGGA
>MGUR01000022.1:0-1833 GCA_001800075.1 Elusimicrobia bacterium RIFCSPLOWO2_01_FULL_59_12 | reverse complement strand
CGATATGCTCATGCAGTTTGAAGACGCGGCCGTTGTAGGCTCGGATGCCTTCAAAAACGCCGTCGCCGTAGAGCAGGCCGTGGTCGAAGACCGAAACGACCGCCTTCTCTTTTTCCACCAGCTGACCGTTGAGGTAGATTTTCATTTCGGCGCTTCAATCCGTCCGTCGCGCAGCCGGATCGCGCGATCGGCGCGCTGGGCGATGTCTTCCTGATGCGTCACGATCACCGCGGAGGCGTTCCGCCGGCGGGCCTCCTCCCACAGAAGTTTCAGGACGACTTCACCCGTTTCATGGTCCAGATTGCCGGTGGGCTCATCGGCGAGAATCAGGGCGGGCTCATTGACCACCGCGCGCGCGAGCGAGACGCGCTGCTGCTCGCCTCCGGAGAGCGCCGCCGGCCGCTTGTAGAGATGGGCGCGCAAGCCGAGCGTGTCGAGCAGCATCGCCGCCTGCGCCGCCGCCTGGCGTTCCGAGACCCCCAGAATGCGCTGCGGCAGCATCACGTTTTCCAGCACATTCAACTCCGGCAGCAGGTGATGAAACTGAAACAGGAACCCGATATATTCGTTGCGCAGCCGGGCGCGGTCTTTGGCGGACAGCGTCTGAACTTCCTGGCCCTGGATCTTGAGGGTGCCGGCGGTGGGCTGTTCCATCAGGCCCAGCAGGTGCAGCAGAGTGGATTTTCCCGCGCCGGACGGCCCGAGAATCGCTACGATTTCCCCCTCTTTGAGTTCCAGGTCGATGCCATGCAGGACTTCCACTTCTTCATTGCCCGAAGGGAAGCGCTTCACCAGCCCGGTCGCCGACAGGGTGAGATCGGACTCGAGGTCCGCTTTGGAAATGGCCTCTTGCAGGCTAACCATATCGGATCGCCTGCACCGGGTCCATTTGACTCGCTTTCCGCGCGGGGTAGAGGATGGAAATCAGCACCAGAGCAAAAGCGCACACGGCCACGCTTTCGATGGTTCCGATGGACAGTTTGATCGGGAGTTTGTCGACGTAATAGACGTCCGCGGGGAGATGGATGATAGGGAATCGTTTTAAGAAAGCGCTGATCCCCGTCCCGAGCAAAAGCCCGAGACCCACCCCGCTGCCGCCCAGCATAAAGCCGTTCAGAAGAAAGATCTTGGCGATCTGCCGCGGCGATGCCCCGAGCGCCTGAAGGATGCCGATCTCCCGGGCTTTTTCAATCGTCAAAAGCAGCAGGTTGGAGATGATAGTGAAGCTGGCCACCAGGATGATCAGCGTCATGATGATGAACATCACGGTGCGCTCCAGTTTCATCGCGGCAAACAGGTTCCGGTTCAGGTCCTGCCAGGACCGCCCTAAAAACTGGGACCCGAACATCCGGCGCAGATCGCGTTGAACCTCCAGGGTGGCATCCAGCGAATCCAGGCGCATTCCATAACCGGTGATCCGGTCCTCCAGGCCCAGGAGGTCCTGCGCTCCGCCCAGCGTCAAGTAGGCCAGATTGGCATCGTACTCGTACATCCCGGAGCGGAAGATGCCGATCACCTGGTAGCGGCGCATCCGGGGCACTTGTCCCAGCGAGGCTGATTTTCCTTCCGGCGCCACCAGCGTAACGGTGTCGCCCACGCGCGCGGACACGGTGCGGGCCAGTTCCTGCCCCAGCGCGACCCCTCGGTTGTCCAGATCGCGCCACGCGCCTTCCGTCAGGATGTTGGCGATGCGGGTGACCCCGGCTTCCTGTTCCGGCGCGATCCCGCGCAGGATGATGCCGGTCACGGAAGGCCCCGACTGCAGCAGCGCCTGGCCATACAGGTACGGCGCCGCGCCTTCGACATGGGGCACGGATTTCAATTGGTTCGGTA
>MGUR01000021.1:22614-23967 GCA_001800075.1 Elusimicrobia bacterium RIFCSPLOWO2_01_FULL_59_12 | reverse complement strand
TTGAACCTTTCTCTTTTGAAAGAAAAAGAAGAGCGCGACCTGATCAAGCGCCTGTCGCTTTTCCCGCAGAGCCTGCGCGCCTGCGCGCAGGCCGATTCGCCGCACCCCCTGGCGAATTACCTGTTGTCCCTCGGGCGGCAGTTCCACTTTTTTTACGACCATCACCGCGTTTTGGGGGATGATCCTGCCTTGACCCGCGCCCGCCTGGCCCTCCTGGACGCGGTCCGCGAGGTCCTGCGCCTGGGCCTCAAACTCCTGGGCGTCTCCGCGCCCGACAGCATGTAGTTCCTTTCGTAAACCTAAAACAATATAATCGGTTGACAAGAAAAACGGGAGGCTCGCTCATGAACTGGAATCTTCTGGCAGGAAAGTCTTTGGAAGGGGAGGCCCTCTCCCGATCGGAGAGCCGGTCGGTCCTGGACGCTCCTTCCGATCAAGCGATCTCCCTGGTCGCCGCCGCTTATCAGGTGCGGCGCCGGTATTTCGGAAACCGGGTGCGGCTCAACTACCTTTTAAACGCCAAGAGCGGGTTCTGCCCGGAAGACTGCGGCTATTGCTCGCAGTCCAAAGCGTCCTCCGCCCCGATCGACAAATACCCCTGGCTGTCGGTGAAAGAAACCCTCGAGATGGCGGATCGCGCCGTGGCCGTCCACGCGGGGCGGTTCTGCATGGTCGCCTCGGGGCGCGGGCCGACCGACGGCGAGCTGGCCCAGGTCGTGCGAAGCGTCAAAGCGGTGCGCGGGAAATACCCGCGTCTTGAGATCTGCTGCTGTTTGGGGCTTCTGTCCGATGGACAGGCTGAAAAGCTGAAGGACGCGGGCGTCTGCGCCGTCAACCACAATCTCAACACCAGCGAACGCTACTACGGCGAAATCTGCGACACCCACACGTACTCCGACCGGCTCCAGACCGTGCAGAAGGTCAAACAAGCGGGGTTATCGTCCTGCAGCGGCGCGCTGGTGGGGATGGGGGAAACCGAGGAGGACGTTCTTGATCTGGCCTATGCGCTGCGAAAATTGGAAGTGGAATCCCTGCCCGTCAATTTCCTCATGCCGATCGAAGGGACCCCGCTGGCCGGGCAGTACCACCTGTCCCCCACGCGGTGCTTGAATATCCTCTGTCTGTTCCGGTTTCTCAACCCCAAAACCTCCTTGAGGATTTCCGGAGGCCGCGAGGCGCATCTCCGCTCGCTCCAGGCGATGGGTCTCTATGCGGCGAACTCCATTTTCATCGGGGATTACCTCACCACCAAGGGCCAGCCGGCGGAAGCGGATCTGGCCATGATCCGCGACATGGGGTTTGAGATCGAAGGAGATCTCCCCGCGCAGAAAATTCCAGAAACATTTCCGGCCG
>MGUR01000021.1:21058-22594 GCA_001800075.1 Elusimicrobia bacterium RIFCSPLOWO2_01_FULL_59_12 | reverse complement strand
TGAGGCTTCCATGAAAACCGTCCTGATCACGGGCGCGTCGCGGGGCATCGGGCGCGAGCTGGCGCTGGCTTTCGGGCGCGCCGGGTACGCGGTCGGAGTCAATTATCAAAAGGAAAAAGCGGCCGCGGAGGCCGTCGTTCAGGAGATCTGGGAGGCCGGCAACAAGGAGGCGGAGGTATTTCCCTGCGACGTCCGGGATTCGCTCCGGGTCCGGCAGATGATCGATGCCGTGGTGGTGCGCTGGAAAAGGCTCGATGTCCTGGTCAATAACGCGGGGATCACGCGCGACCGCACGATTTTGAAGATGACCAACGGGGAATGGAACGACGTGATCGATGTGAATCTGAGCGGCGCCTTTTGGTGTTTGCGGGAGGCGGCGCGCGTGATGAGCCGGCAGAAAAGCGGGGCGGTCATTAATATCGCTTCGATCATGGCGGCCCGCGGAGGCTTCGGCAACGCCAATTACGCGGCCGCGAAAGCGGGACTGATCGGCTTGACCAAGGGCGCCGCGCGCGAGCTGGGACGCTTCCATATCACCGTCAATGCGGTCCTGCCCGGTTTTCACGCGACGGATATGGCGGCGGCCTTGAGCGAGGAACAGCGCGAACGCGTCACGGCGGAACATGCGCTTGGACACACCACCCAGATCGAGGATCTGACGCGTCTGGTCATGGAAGTCGCCCAGAACACCAGCGTGTCCGGCCAGATCTTCAACATCGATTCACGGGTCATCGCGTGAGCAACGTTGTCATCACGGGGATGGGGGCCTGTACGGAGCTTGCAGGAAGCGTTCAGGATTTATGGAACATCGTTAAAAAGGGGCCTGGCCCAAAGGACGAACCTATTGCTCCGTTGTACCAGGCTTCACATAAAAATAATGACTTGGAAGTTATAGATATCGCCCAAACGGCAGTCCATGAGGCTTTAAATAAAGCCCGTCTTTTGGATGGGATTCGTATTGCGGGAATTATGCCGGACCGGGTAGGGTGCACGTTTAGCGCTTCCAAACCGTTTTTGAGCCTGGCACAAATACCTAATTCCATTGCTCCGTTGGGCCAGGCACCATTTGGAAAGGGTTCCTTGGGGATCGTTCAGCCGGAGGTCGTTAATGAGGTTTTGAGAGAGCGATTAGGGGTTCATGGGGAAAGCCGGAACGTCATCGCTGCCTGCGCGACGGGCGCTTACTCCGTCGTCCTGGGCGCGTCCTGGATCGAGCAGGGTCTTTGTGATGTGGTGATCTCCGGGTCGGTTGAGCCTCCCGCGCATCCGTTGATCGAAGCGGGTTTCCGTCAAATGGGGGTGGTCAGCGAAGAATCGGTCATGCGGCCGTTCGACCGCCGCCGCTCGGGGTTTGTGTTATCGCACGGCGCGGGAGCCGTTGTACTGGAATCCCTCGCGCACGCGCGAAAGCGGGAAGCGCCGATCCTGGCCTGGCTTTCCGGCTGGGGTTGGGGGGCCGACACGCACAGCGCCGTCGCGTTCAATTCCAACGGCGCGCGCATCGCGGATGTCATCACCCGAGCGCTGAAGCGCGCG
>MGUR01000021.1:20668-21048 GCA_001800075.1 Elusimicrobia bacterium RIFCSPLOWO2_01_FULL_59_12 | reverse complement strand
GGCACCTGAACGCCCATGGAACGGCGACCCGTTTGAACGATTGGATCGAAACGCAGGCCCTGATCAAGGCGTTCGGCCGGCACGCGGACCGCCTGATGATCTCCGCCACCAAGTCCGCCACGGGCCACCTGCTCGGCGCGGCGGGCAGCGTGGAACTGGTTTTGACGGTCGAAGCGCTGAGGCGCCGGTTTGTCCCGCCCACCCTGCACTTGGACGAGCCCGACCCGTCGTGCCCCTTGGACTACACCCCCCGGCGCGGTCATGCCGCGGATTTTGACCATGCCGTATCACTCTCATTTGGATTCGGAGGACCGATCGGTGCTCTCATCGTTAGCCGGGCAGCTTAAGACCCTGGATCAGAAGCAGTTAAAGCGGTCCCT
>MGUR01000021.1:20071-20659 GCA_001800075.1 Elusimicrobia bacterium RIFCSPLOWO2_01_FULL_59_12 | reverse complement strand
CGGTCAAACCGACGGCCATCGCATCGAGCTGGACGGACAGTCTCTGCTGAATTTTTCTTCCAATAATTACCTGGGGCTGGCGCGGCATCCCCGGGTGCTGGAAGCCGTCAAACAGGTGCTGGAACACTGGGGCGCGGGGGCGACCTCCTCGCGCTTGATCGGCGGCACCTACATCATTCATCGCGACCTGGAGCAGGCTTTGGCCGCTTTCATGGGGTGCCAAGCCGCATTGGTCTTTCCCACCGGCTACATGGCGAATGTCGGCGCGATCCCGGCCCTGATCGGCGCGGGCGACGCGGCGGTGATGGACCGCCTGTGCCACGCCTCGTTGATCGACGCCGCGCGCCTCTCCGGCGCGCGGGTGTTTGTTTATCGTCATGCCGATCTCGCGGAGGCCGGGCGCGCTCTGAAGCGGGCGGGTTCCTATCGCCGGCGTCTTCTGGTGACCGACAGCCTGTTTTCCGTGGATGGCGATTTTGCCCCGCTGGAGGGATTGGCGCGTCTGGCTCGCGAACACGGCGCGATCAGCTTTTTAGATGAGGCGCACGCGATCGGCGTCTGGGGAGAAGGGGGAAGAGGCTTGAGGGC
>MGUR01000021.1:13445-20038 GCA_001800075.1 Elusimicrobia bacterium RIFCSPLOWO2_01_FULL_59_12 | reverse complement strand
CGCCTGATTGGGACGTTGTCGTAGGCACCCTGTCCAAAGCCCTGGGTTCGCAAGGCGGGTTCGTAGGCGGTTCCCAGGCGTTGATCGATACGTTGATCAATAAGGCCCGTTCTTTTATTTACACCACCGGGCTGTCCCCGGCCTGCGTGGCGGCGGCCCACGCGGCGCTGAGTTTGATCCAGGAGGATCCCGGGCCGCGGATCCATTTGCAAAAGCTTGCCCAACGCCTGCGAGACGAGTTGCGCGGCCTTGGATTTGACACCCTTCGATCCGAAAGCCAGATCGTGCCGGTCCTCCTGGGCGGCGCGGACCGGGCCCTGGCATGCGCCGCGCGTCTGGAGGCGGAGGGGATCTACGCGCCCGCCATTCGTCCGCCTACCGTGCACGCGGGGGAATGCCGGATCCGGTTCTCGGTGACGGCGGAGCATACGGAAGGGGACATTCAAAAATTGTTGGCCGCCATGGCGAATATCCCTCTCCCCAGCCCTCCCCTGAGAAGGGGGAGGGGGTTTTATGAATAAAGGCCTCTTCATCACCGGCACCGATACCGGCGTGGGAAAGACCGTGGTCGCCTGCGGGATCGCGGCGCTTCTTAAAGCGCGGGGGATCAAGGTGGGCGTCATGAAACCCATCGCCACCGGCGGCCGGCAGGATGCGGCGCAGCTGCGCAAAGCCGCGGGGATTTCGGAGAGTCTGGAGGTCATCAACCCGCAGTTTTTCAAGGCTCCGCTCGCGCCGACCGTCGCCGCGCCGCTGGAGCGCCGCCATGTCAATCTCGATGCGATCTACCGCGCTTACTGGTTCCTGCAGAAACATTACGATGTCGTTGTGGTGGAGGGGATCGGCGGGGTGAAAGTGCCGCTGGGAGAATCCACTTACGTGGTCGATTTGATCCAGGCGCTGCGCCTGCCCGCGCTCATTGTCGGCCGGGCGGGTTTGGGGACCTTGAATCACACTCTGCTGACGCTCGACGCGTTGGCGGCGGAAAAAGTGTCCGTGATGGGCGTGCTTTTGAACGGCGGCCGAAACCAATCCCTGGCGGAGAAAACCAACCCCGATGAGCTGCAGGACCACACCGCGGTCCCGGTGCTGGGCGCCCTGCCCTATCACGCCCCTTTACGAAAGAACCCGGCCGCCTCCGCCGGTTTCCTGAAGCGGCTGCCGCGATTCATGAAAGAATTCCATCGTGCCTTCCCGGCTTGCTGACTGGGACAAGCGTCACCTCTGGCATCCCTTCACCCAGCAGACGGAGTGGGCCCGGCGCGATCCCCTGATCATCCGCTCCGCGGAGGGCGTCTGGTTGAAGGACGCGCGCGGCCGGCGTTTCCTGGATGGGGTGTCCTCGCTCTGGGTCAACGTCTTCGGACATCGTAAAAAGGAACTCGACCGGGCCGTCCGGCACCAGCTCGCCAAAATAGCCCACGGAACCTTTCTCGGGCTCACCCACGAACCCGCCATCCGCCTGGCCAAGCGCCTGATCGAGATCGCGCCCCCCAGCCTGTCACGCGTATTCTATTCCGACAACGGTTCCACCGCGGTCGAAGTCGCGCTGAAGATGGCGTATCAGTACTGGAATTTGCGGGCCCGCAAATCCAAAACCCGGTTTGTTTCGCTCAAAGGGGGATACCACGGGGATACCTTGGGATCGGTATCGGTTGGAGGAATTGATTTATTCCACGCGCGGTTTCGCGATTTGTTGTTTAAAGGGTGGCAGGTGGAGCCCCCTCGTTGTCATTCCCGCCCGCCACACGACAAGGCGGGCCGGAATCCAGAAACTCTGGACCCCCGCTTCCGCGGGGGTGACGGCATGGAAAAAATTCTCAAGCGGCATCACAATCAGATTGCCGCGGTGGTGATGGAACCCCTGATCCAGGGCGCCTCGGGCATGCGCTTGATGCCCCGGGGGTATCTGGCCCATGTCGCCCGGCTGTGCAAGCGTTACGGAGTGCTCCTGATCGCCGATGAAGTGGCCACCGGCTTTGGCCGGACCGGAACGATGTTCGCGGTGGAGCAGGAAAAGGTCCGGCCGGATTTTTTGTGTGTGGCCAAAAGCCTCACCGGAGGGTATCTTCCCCTGGCGGCGACCTTGGCCACGGAGAAGATCTACCGTTCCTTCCTGGGCCGTTACGACGAGTTCAAGGCCTTCTTCCATGGCCATACCTACACCGCCAACCCGCTGGCGTGCGCAGTCGCGCTTGCTAATCTGGATCTCTACCGAAAAGAAGACCTTCTGGGGAATGTGCGGGCCCGCACATCCCAATTGGCGGCTGGGCTCGCGCCGCTGGCGTACCATTCCCATGTCAAAGAAGTCCGCCAGCTCGGTTTGATGGCGGGTATCGAACTGGTGAACGAAAAGGCCGCCGGCAGGAGCTACCCGCCCGGAGCGCGCATGGGGCTCAAGGTCTGCGATGCGGCCTTGAAGCGCGGCGTCTGGCTGCGTCCCCTGGGGGATGTGGTGGTGCTGATGCCGCCGCTGGCGATCTCCGAAAAAGAGACAACGTTTCTCCTCGATGCCGTGGCGGGCGCCGTCGAAGAAGCGACTCGCTGAGCATCAAAATCCCACTTGTTTTCCGGCTCAAGTCCCGTATACTCCGAACATGTTCAACCGGCTCAAGAGCTATTGGCTGGATCCTGAGTTCAACCGCAAAAAGCAATTCCTGAAACAGGTCCCTTTCTTTCGCAATGTCCCCCGCCGGGAGTTTGGCCGACTGTTCCAGGCCCTGGCTCAACGCAATTATCAAGCGGGCGACGTGCTCTTCAAGGAGGGGGACGTCGGCCGGGCCTTGTTCATCCTGGAATGGGGCCAAATTGAAATCGCGCGCCGGATCGGCCCGGGGAAGACCCAGCGGATCGCCGTTCTGGGGCCGGGTGACTATTTCGGCGAAGTGTCTCTGCTGGATGACCAGCCGCGTACGGCCAGCGCGACGGCGCTGACACCCTCCCGAGTCTACTTGCTTTACAAAACAGAGCTGGGAACCCTGCTGGAGGGGGCGCCGCACGCCGGGGCGGCGATCATGGCCCATCTGGCGGAAGTGCTCGCCGCGCGTTTACGATCCTCCATGAACCGCAATCGCCCCGCGGCCGCGGCCGGCCCCGAGCCGCTGATGGAAGAAGTGAGTTAATTTCCGCCATGAGCAGTCAGAAAGCCATTCCGCTCCTTCTTTTGGCCGCGCTGACCTACCTTCTCTTCCAGCTCCATGCCGTCGTATTTCCTTTTATCCTCGCGGCCGCGATCGCCTATTTATTGAACCCGCTGGTGGCTTTTTTTGAGATACGCGGCATTCAGCGCCGGCGGGCCGTCCTGATCGTGTACCTGGCGCTGATCTGCCTGTTTGTCGGGCTGGCCTACATCGGATTCTCCGCGGCGCTGCAAAGCACGGCGAACATCGGCGCGGAGCTGCCGGTGTACGTGAAGCAGGCGCGCGCCTTCCTGAGCAGGAATATCGATGTGTTGGAACGGATGCCGTTGTTTTCCCGGCTGGAGGCGGGGGTCTGGCTGCGCGAGCGCTTAGGCCAGGAAGGGCACGCCTGGATGCTTTCCTTCGTTGAAAAAATACCGTCCCTGCTCGGCGTGCATGTCGTCCCCCTTCTGGAAATGACGCTTCTGGTCCCTTTCCTGGTGTTTTTCTTCATGCTGGACGGTCCCGCCTTTCTCGAGGAGCTCCTGGATTTTGTCCCGGCGCGGTACGTGGAAATGACGCTGAATATCCTGGTTGAAATCAACTTTTCGCTGGGCAATTACCTGCGGGGGATACTCCTCCAGGCCTTCTTTATGGGATTGGCGGCGGGCATCGGGTATGGCGTGATGGGGCTGAACTACACGGTCTATATCGCCTGCTGGGTGGCTCTTTCCAGCATGATTCCGTTGCTCGGCCCGATCAGCGCGGCGCTGGCGGGGGGCGTGGTGGCGCTCTTTCAATGGGGATCTGTGACGGCCTTGCTCAAGGTTCTGGTGGTGTACGGGATGATCCGCTTTGTGGATGAGTGGGTACTGCAGCCTCTGGTCCTGCGCCGCGCGGTGCATATCCATCCCTTGATGCTCGTTTTTACCCTGATGGCAGGCGCCTATCTGGGCGGCTTCTGGGGTCTTCTATTCGCGGTTCCGGCCGCCTGCATGATCAAGGTGCTCTTCAGCGTCGGCTGGCAGTGGTACCGGACCGAATACGGCGCGCGCTCCTTCAACGTCTCCGCGGAAGCGGCCCAAGTTCCCGTTGTTTAAAAAGACGGCGGGTGAATGGGGGTCACACCGGGCAGATGCGAACCAACCCCCGAATATTCTTCAAATTCATTTTGGGTGCGGGGGTGAAAAGCAGGTGATCCGAATTTTCCCTCGCCCGCCGGAAGGCGGGAGAGGGCAAGGCCGACCGGAGGGAGAGCCGCGGGTGAGGGCTCGGTCTTTCCCCCGCCCCGTATGAAATAGGAAGCCCCTGCGATTTGTTCTATTCTTTTTCGAGCTGCAAGCATCTGGTCGGCTCCCGGCTCAAGCAGGCGGGCCTGTGCTGGAATAAGATCAATGTCCAGGCGATCTTGCAGGTGCGGGTCGCGCTTTTAAATCAACGGTGGGATCACCTATGGAAGGGGCGACTGAATTGAAAATGTGCCCTCACCCCCACCCTCTCCCACCTTCGGCGGGCGAGGGGGAACGGCGGGACACCTCCTTTTCACCCCCACACCCTTCATTTTTTTGATCAGCGGATGCCTAAGGCGTCGAGAAGGGAACGAAGAGTGAGGATGGGGATATGCTGGCAGGCCGTCAGGCCCAGCAAATGTCGGTCGCCGCTGACGATGGCGTCCGCTTGTCCCGCGATGGCGCAAGCCAGGAACTCGTTATCAGGGGGATCGTCTTTGATCACATCCGGCACCTGGCTGACACGGACCGGCGTGATAAAGGGCAGCAGGTCGTCGTTGAGAATCTCTCTGATTTCCGCATCGCTTAAGCCAAACTTCGGATAGGCCAGCACGCGCGCGTATTCCTGGATGATCGCCGCGGAGGCCAGGAGGTTGATCGCGCCGTTCTGCCAGAGAGCCGGCAATTGAGCGCTGGGGCCCTTGAAAAGGAGGGAAGACACCAGGACGTTGGTGTCCAGGACTAATCTTTTGAGGGGGGGCGCCTGGCCCATTGAATGGCGTCGGAGATGTCTTTTTCAGTGATCCCCAGGGACTGGATCTTGTCCCGGACCATGGAAAGGTGCTCACCGGACGGTTTGACAGATACGGGCCGCAGAATGATCTGGCCCTCCTTGGCGGATACGTCAAAATACTCCACTTCCTGGAAGTCTTTTAGAATTTCCTTGGGTATGGTGATCTGGTTCTTGTATGTGCGCTTAGCAAGCATGGTATTTTATTCCTACAGTAATGGTAGCATACATCATTACACGCTTCAAGCTAAGAATTGCACGCTTTGACCGCTTTATCAGGCCGAAAGAAGCGCCAGGTTGTTCCGTTTGGGTCGTCCCCATTCAGGCGGCCCAGCCGAAGGCTCTCTGGGCGGGCGTTAGCAGGTCCCGGCGGGCTTCGTCAGCTTGCTTTTTGAAATCCTGAACGGGGTCGGGGGCGGCTTCGGCCAGCTTGGCGCCGTCATAGCCGCCCGCGGGGGCGGCCAGCCCGGCCGCACGCACAGCGCCGACATATCGGATCCCCTCTTGGATCTTCCGCGCCCGGCGCGCGCGGTAGCTCATCAAATCATGAACGATCGCCTTCACCCTGCCTGCCGCCGTTCTTAATCGACTGCCGCCTGAGGGCGGCCCTTTTCGGACAGCCGCCTTCAAGAGCTTGCCGATTCCCCAAACGAAAGCGCCTATCGATGCCCAAAGCGTGACGCTGAAGATGAACCGGACCCACACGCTTTCCGAATACGAGACAAAAACGCCCCTTGCAAGCTCAATGTCGAAAGCGTTTTTGATAAGGTCTTTTTCAGCTTGGAATGCCGGCTGTTCTTCGGGGCTGAGCCCGTACGTGATAATCGCGATCGGATCCATGTAGAGGTCGGGTAGCAGGCCGA
The DNA here is from genome assembly GCA_001800075.1 of Elusimicrobia bacterium RIFCSPLOWO2_01_FULL_59_12. GTDB lineage: Bacteria > Elusimicrobiota > Elusimicrobia > 2-01-FULL-59-12 > 2-01-FULL-59-12 > 2-01-FULL-59-12. Next base: position 14,037 of record MGUR01000021.1, on the reverse strand, counting down.
CGGCCCATCGAAGCAATGTGGGAGGAAACCGTTTCGCGTGGTCCCCTTCATGCGTGATAAATCCCGTCACGTAGCCCGGCCTCCCGACGAGACTGGATACGCCGGTTAGGGGAAAGAAGAACTTTGAGTTGAGGGTCATGATGGGGTTACCGGTGAGGCCTGCGTTGCGATCACCCGACGTCTTGGCAAAGGCATGCCCCAGGTCTTCAAGCTGAATGGGGATGTCGTTCGATTGAAGAAAGCGGTACGAACCGGCATCGAACGTAGAAAATATAAACAAGGCCTGTTGTAGGGTCAGGTTGACCTCGTCGTCTTCACTCACTCGCAGCGAGCGTATGTACCCCGGCAATGCATCTTCCGGAAGCGTCGACCAGACCCTTTTAACGATCTCGTCTATACGCGCCATGCGCGTTTCCGGCATGACGGGGTTGTCGCCATACATGTTCAAATGGCCGGTCATCGTGTAGTAGGCTCGGAGGATGGTGTCGTAGCCGCTGAGATAGCCTTTTATCTGGCTCCTCAATTCCTGCTGCGCTTGAGAATACCGGATGTCCGTTTGCGCGAGGTTTTGCGCGGCCTGGAGCATGACCGG
>MGUR01000021.1:11765-13418 GCA_001800075.1 Elusimicrobia bacterium RIFCSPLOWO2_01_FULL_59_12 | reverse complement strand
CGCGACGACGGCATTTTTGATTGGTCCGGACATGCCGCCCGGGGGGGCGGAATCCAGCAGCCTTTGCCATTCTTCCCGGGCGAGTCGGCGGCGTTGTTCGGGCTCATCGGCGAAGGGAGGGATAGCGCCGAAATCGATCAGTTTGAGCTCGCCTCGCGGGGTCACCACAAAAGCATCGATTCGAAAATCCAGCATTTGGGCCTGATGCCGTTCAAAACTGTCGAAGATCCCCCAGAATTGCCGCGTCGCCTCTTCGGGCGTAATAAGCCCTTTCCGGAGGGCTTGATGGAGCAACTTTCCTTCAATTTTTTCCCGGCTCAAGGCGTCTATCGAATCCCACGCCTGCGCGGCCCCGGCATCCCGTCTTTCCGTTCCCCTGTAAACGTAATAAAGCCTTGGCGCGAAGCTCGCATCCTGAAAACGTCCCAGCCAGGACGCTTCCTCGGCCAGATTGCTTGTAGCGATCTCCGGAGAAAGTTCAAAGACGGCGCCGCCCGCTATCTTCAGCAATTCCGTTCGATTCGCGGATTCTCTCCTTACCTCGTAGGCCTCACTAAAAGTCGAATCTTGCTTAACTCTCCCCTTCGCTGACTCCCCGTTCAAATGTCTGGCCCGGGTGAAATCCAGGTCCGGATCCGCTTTCTGCACGTTTTTAAGGATGTCCTCCGGAGACTGCGGCGCTTGAGGGTCACCCGGATTTTCCCGTCCCGGCGCCTGTGGGTCTTTATTTATCGGGGCTCCACGCTTACCCGGGCGTTTGCCAATCAGCATCATCCGGTTAAACAGAAAAATTGACAGGTCTCTCAGGAGAAGGAGGAGGGAGTCTCCATCGGCGTAATTGATGCGCAGGAACGTGAGGACGTCCAAGGGGACGGTCGGATCAAACCAATCCAGCACATCGCCGGTTTCACTAAAAGTCGCATTGGGCGAGAAGTCGAAGTTCATATCGGGAAAATCACGGACGGCGCGCTGCTGCAAGACCCCGATTGAACGTCTCGCACGGGCTACGACCTCTGAGTCCTCACCATGCCGATTCGCCAACTCATTGAGCGTCCGTCCTCGCGCCCTCCTTTGTCCCGCAACGCCGAGCGATCCCTCCTCCAGCCATGTTTCGGGCACCGGATAGCCCGCCTCGCGCAAGTCTTTGTGTTCCTTGACCAGCCGCCTGGCGAACCGGTCGCGCTGTTCGCCGCTGAATTCAAAGACCCGGTGCGTTCCCACAAACGTCTTGACCACTTTTCTTACGGCGTCTCCCCTGAGGCGAACGCGGAGAAAACGGCCTTCCCATACCGTTTCCCCTGATGGAGATCCGGGCGGCTCCTCTTCGCCGCCTGGGGGCTCGCCCTCCGTAGCCTTCTGGGCGGAGGGGGGGGCGGGGGCGCGGTTGGTGGCGTCGATCTCGCGCGGCGTCGAGGGTATCCCCCTCATTTTTTTCAAGAACCGGGCCAAGACATCGGGCAGCATCCCCAACAGGAACATCAGCCCGCCGGCCGTTTGAACCCCGGAGGCATCCATCGCATGCCGGGTTCCCTCCGGATGTAAACCCAGCAGGAGCGACGCGCCGCCTGCCGCGGCGATCAAGGCGATGGAAGCCAGAGTGCCTTTGCCCGGTCGGTTGCGACTCCGGTCGAAGGTCGCCTGCCAACCGGAAGG
>MGUR01000021.1:0-11747 GCA_001800075.1 Elusimicrobia bacterium RIFCSPLOWO2_01_FULL_59_12 | reverse complement strand
CTTCAGCATCGCCACTTTCAACGCCACCAGCGCCCGCGCCCGCTCCGCTAAATCGGCGTCGCTGAGATTGGATTTTAACCGGCGCTCGGCTAAAGCGTCTCTCACGTGCGGGATCTCCATCGTTACTTGGTACAGCAAACGGTTAAATTCAGGGGGATCTGTCCGGCGCAGCTTCTTTAGGGCCTTCAGCTGGCCCGCCGGATCTTGACGGAGCAAGTTTTCAGGGACCGGCCGCCGCCGTTCCGGTCGTTCCGCCGCCGGCTTGTCCCTCCACGCGTCCGCCGCAGCCTCAGCGGGGTCGGGATCCTGGGCCGGCGGGGAAGCCGTCCACACGGCCGGAACGGTGAAAGGAGCGTTTCGCTTGATTTTAGCGCCCGGCCCTCCGGCTCGCTCCGCTGACCCAGGACCGCGCGGGGCGGGGGGGATGGATGCAGTTGCACCCTCTTGCGGGGCTAAATCCGCACTGCGTTGCTCCGTACGGGGAAATGTGAACCGGTTCACATTTCCTGTTCCGCCTCCGTTGGTTCCATTGGGGACAGTCCCCGCAGGGGCACTACGTTGCGTCTTTGGGCCAGGTCCGGAGGGGGTACTCTTGAGGCGCCGTGCCCACGCTTCGGGAAGCAATCCCAGCAGGAATAGCAGCCCGGAGCCCAGCCACGTCGCAGCCAGCGTTGTCCGTTTGTTCAACAGGGTTTTTAAAGTGATTGCGGCGCGGTTGAAATCCGAAACGGCGTCACCCGAGTCAGGGATGTCAACCCGCCATCCCGGTACCGACTGGCTGTCTTTCTCGATCCAGAGATGGGTATTCTTCTCGCGATAAAAATGCAGGCGATGGGTCTCACCTTTGATGTCGATGTCCGCTCTAATTTCGATCGCATCGGCTGTTGATTGCGGATTATAAGCTTCGCGGATTGCTTCGATCGCTTCGTCTAAACTGAGGACATCGGCTATTTCGATGGTTGTTGTCATGTGCACCTGCAAGGATGCCTTTAATTCCGACTCCCCTTTGGACGATTGAACCGCCTCCGGAGGTGCCGTATCCGCAAGACCTTCCAAGCGTTCAATAGGACCTTTTGAAGCCGAGTCTTGATTTAACGGTTCTTCGGGTTTTTGAACAGATGGCTTAGGGGATCGTTTGATGGGTGAAGAAGGGGATATAGGCAGCTCAACGGGCTGTCGTGGAAGATAAACCATCGAAACGGCGTCTTTGATTTGACTTCTCCGAGCTTCCGGAGCGTCGACCCGGGCGCCGGTCGCGAACGAGAACGGTGCGATAACAGCGACCGCTGCCAACGCATGGATGAGCAGGGAGAGTGCCAATCCACGCACCGTTCGCGGCGCCAGGGGACGGGAAGGATGACGTTTCTCCCAAAACATCTTGGCCGTGACCGCGAGTGTCATCACGACGATGACGGCGCCCGCCAGGGGCATGTTGAAAACAGACGCCAGGCCCGACGCGATCAGGCCCAACGCGATGGGACCCGATTGAATCCCGCCGTCCCAATCCGATGGTTCGTTCGGCGGGGCGGAAGAACGCAGATGTTTTCTGAATTCCCGAATCTGAATCCGATTCAAACCTGCTTGTTCAAGTTCGCTGCGCGGGATCGATCCCCCTCTCCAGTGCTTATCGATAAGTTGTTTCTGAAGGGTTGGATTCAGACGAGAGAATGCTCCGGGACCCTTCTCCCTGGCCTTGTTAAAAGCGTCCTTCACGGCGCCGGAGGCTCTTTGCCATTGCCGGTGTCTCCGAAAGAGGATCGTTCCAACCGCGCCCAGCCCCACGGTACCAAGTACGCCATAAACGCCATATTCCAATGACGAGATGCCGTCATTCACCTGTTGCAGTTCGCTTTCCAGCCACGCCAGGACAACCTTTTCGTTTTCGACTGCTTGCTGGACATCCCGCAGAATGACGGCGGCAGGGCCCGTGAATTGCGCGCGCAGGGAAGGCTGTGACAACAAAGCCTCCAGATACTTGATTTCAATCGCAAAGGTGTCGCGTTCTTCTTCCAATGCGGAAAGGCGTGCTCGCGCGGCATCCTCCCGTGCGGCCTGGTGGGCGATCAGCTCATGGGTGAGTCCCGTGATCAAGGCGGCAGCGCCCCCTCGCAGGGTCCGGTAGTCGAAAATAACGCGGAAACGGTCCGGTCCCAGGGCTTCAACCATGGCGCGGGCCGTTCCCTTCGACAGCAGTTCCTGCTGTTGAGGATCCCCTGTTTGGATCCTGCTTAAATCCTCTACGGAGAAAATAATTTCCACGTTAGGATCTTTCAATAGGCGGTTGGCAATTTGGGAAAGACGCTGGATTGCGGGGTCGCGGGTCGCGATCGGCCAAGTCAAAAGGATCGTGATTAATGGGATGGCCTGTTCAAGAGCGGGACGTATGGAAGGGTTCACGCCCGGATCCACGCGAACCTCGGCCCCCGCTTTGGCCGCCAAAGAGCCTGTTAGCCCGGCCGCGATGACGGCTTTTCCAACACCCCCGATTGTGTCCTTCAGGTCCATGGCTTGCGATGGAGCCGGCGGGGCGGGGGGGCGCCCATGCTGCCGCCCTATGGTAGTTACAGTATCCGTTCGAGGCCGCCCGGTCGTTCCCCGTTCAGCGCGTACAATGGTGGATCGACCAAACCCCTCGCGAGCCTGGTCCATCGTTATTCTCTCATTAAGCTTGAAGCCACTGTCGTCGCTCACAAGCTGAACTCTGTGTTCCTTCTCAAGAGTTGTAATCCAGGCCCTCCAAGTCAGCTTCACGCTCGTGCCATAACTACTTCCGAGGTCCTTAATCTCGAAGCTATTTTCCGAGACCCGCTTAACACGAGCATGCTTGCGTGAAACGGAGTCCGGATACTGGAATCGGTCAGAACCTGCCCGACCAATTATCACTTCTTCTCCAATACGTAATCCTTTGTACGCATCCGGATTGCTAGGATCAACGATGAAGTAGCCAATCTCGCTATTGAGCTGCGCCGCTAAACGGGGATTGTTCCCCACAATGTCTTTGTATGAGCGTATTTCGAGGATCTTTGAAGACTCAGCAAGATCGATTTCGATAGGCTCGATATAAGAGTAATCTGATGACGAACCCCGCACAGCTCCGCCTTGTTGAGCGGATCGTCGCTCGATCTTCTCACGATCCATAGCCGCTTCAGGGGTCCTGACAAACTGGATATTGCCGTTCTTGAGTTGGACCGCCGCCACGTCTCCCGAACGAAGCCGCCGCGCGACTTCTTGAGGCGAGAGTCTGGACCAGTGGGTGGTATCGGAAACATTTTGCTGGACCCAAGAGAGGACGATCACCTCATTATTGCCGTATCGAGCCACATAGCGATCTAAAGCAGCCAGAGCTTCGGCCTGTCCCAGCCGATGGATCCCAGGACCGAAGCCGCTGTTGGGCTCCTGGCGTATCGGCGGCTGATCTTGATTCACGGCCTCGTTACGAAGCCCCTTTCGAGCTTCGCCTGCCGGGCGCGCCGGAGCCTCAGATACGTGATTACGAAGGACGGTACGGTATTCCGCTCGCTTTAACGGGAGAGTCTGAATTTTGGATTCGGGGAAAAATTGAGCATCGCCGTAACGGCGATACTGCCCGTGACCAGCATGATAACTGTCCTGCAAAGAATAAATCTGGGCGCGTCCCTGCTTCCGGAGCCGCTGCTGCATCGCATCGAAGACGAAAAATTCCCCATGGCTGGTGCGATAGACGGCCCAACCGTGCCCCTGGCCGCGAATATAAAAGACCTGGCCCTGCAAAACATCCTCTTCGATAAGACGTTCGAGGACTGCCGCGCCCAGGATTCCCATATGGCGGCAGACGCCTCCTTCCTGAATGACCTGGCCAATCGAGAAATCTTCGCCCGCCCTCTGCGCGGAATAGCGTTGCCATTTCTCTAAATTAGGCTCGACATTCTGCATGACCGCCCAGAGGACAAATTCCAATACAGAGCCTTTATCCTGCCCAGATAAATCTTTATTGCGTCGTTTGAGGTCATCCACCTGCCTCAAAATCTTGTCGTAAAATCGCTGAAGCGCGCGGTCGTTCTCCCAGTCTACGACGATCACTTCGCGGTTGCCACCACGCCCCCGGCTGACCCCGCCTGCGATTCGATGGCCGTTCTCTGTCCATTCCTCCCCCATTTCAAACCTGTGCGGGGTGATCACCGGCCTGCGTCGTGGGTCCGCGATCTCGAGTTCAGGAGAAGCGGCGGTCGCATCTATAAACTCGCGCCGCTCGTTTATGATTCGGACATAGCCTACTCTGTCGTGTCCTGCAAAAATGATGTGGTGATTAGGCGTCACCTCCCACATCGAGCCGCCATCTCTTTCGGGGGAATGGCCCACTAATAACTCTCCATCGGGCTGGCCCATCGCCTGCATAAACGCACGGACATCTTCTGGCGTGTAGTCGCCTTTGACATAGCGGTTCCAGATCGCTTGTCGAAGAATTGGATCTTGTTGCTTGGTGGGCACGTCCTCCATGCGGACGTTTTTAATGTCATCAAAGGTGGCCCCCTTGACGGGTCCTGCGTGGATTGCGACAAAACCGTCTCCAACCGCCATAAGAGGACTTGCTTGGATGAACTCCCCATACAGTTCAACATAGTCGAGTCCATACAGCTCTTCCAGCTTCTCCCGATACAAAGAATCCTGAGGCGCCCGCCCTTTGGCGATTCCATTGTTGAGGAAATCGTGGTTGCCCAGAAGGATGTAAACGCTGTCAGGGTTCTGAATCTTCAAGTCCATGATGAACTGCATTGTTTCCACCGAAGAGTGCATCTCGCCCAGCCCCGCCTCATCCTCCCGATGAACGAGATCGCCTAAGAAGGCCAGGACGGCCTCGCCGCGCTGCACTTTTCCGAGGTTGTCGTTGCTGTTTAAAATCTTCTTGATGTTGTCCAGGCGAGCGTGCACATCGCCGAGGACTATGACCTCCTTCTCCTTGGGGATGTTGCGGAGATCGACAACGCGGCCGTCTTGGTATTTGCCTTGGCGAATAGCCTGAATGAACTGACCGAGCTGGTTCAGCGCTCCTGTTTCTGGCATGGCCGCCGCCGTGCCAAAGGTCAGCGCGGCGCCGGGGTCAGACACCTCAGAACGTACGCGAGAGCTGGCGGGGGCCGGCACGTGGGTCGTGGCCCTAGAGTTACCCGCTAACCGTTCTAGTTCCTGCCTGTGGTAACGCGCGCGATGGGTATCGCTGTCGGCTTCCGGCCGGTTTAGGTTCCTAAAACCGACTACCATGTTGCTGAGCAATCCCACGACCCCCGCCAGAAGCCCGAATCCCAACAGGAGGTGCGCGGTGGGCTGGCCAGCGGCTCCGGACGCCCAGAATCCCAACAGAGCGCTGTCCATCAAGCCAAGCACACTCGCCGCGATGATGTTGCCTTTGACCCCCGCTTCAGTCACAGCCAGGGCTTTGCGATGATAGTCTACGCTCCTGTCGGTGATGTCGTTGGCCTTCAGTTCAACGATATTAACGCCCGGTGCCTGCCAAACGTTGATAGAACCCCAATAGACTCTGAATCCTGCCCGCCAAGCTCTTCCTGCATGCGCAAGCTCGTGCACCGCATTCCCGAATAACAAAAACAACCGTTCCCCTCGGGTTTTCCCTTTCGCCATGCTCCGCGTAGAACCCGATCCAGCCGGCGGGGCGGAGGGAGCGGGTTGATAGGTTTCTGGAATCATCTCCAGGCCTTCCGAGATGCGCTCGATTCTTTTTAGGTTTCGGGCGATAAACTGCGATTCTTCGGGAGTCAGATCGGGTTCTCCAACTCGCCTCAGCACTGAAACGGGTCCGTCAAAATGCATAGCGAACCGGTCAGCGAAAACCTCGCCCGCCGGGTCTTGAATGAGGTCCTTATTTTGGAAACTTATCGCTTTCCCATTGCCGATAAACTGACCTCTCATATCGGAAAGACGCGCCTTATTCCGTTCAAAACTAGGGCCTGACTGGCGATACAGTCGGGTCCAAGCTGCTCTTTCAGTTTCTTCCAGGGTCGTCCAGAGGAGTTCACCGATCTCATGAAGCAGAGCAAAGCGACTCACCTCGCGCGCGGATTCAAGGGTCGGCGGGAGGATGCGGCTTTTTATTATGGCAGCCTCGTTAACGGTGTGTACGGTAACCGTCACATAGAAATCGATGAGATGTGAAGGAACATCATCAATATTGATAACGCTAAGAAAACGATTTAGCCCCGTTCTATTGTCCCTCAGGGAAGCTGCAGCGCAGGAGACGGCGGAGGCTGAGATCTGATTGCGGTCGGCTGGCACGGAACGCATGACATTCAACCCGAGATACTTGAATAGATAAGGGGGTATACGATTCAACGACGTCTCAATGTCACCGTCGGTCACAACGCGCGCGTGGTTAGCTCGAGGAAATGACCGAAGATCGCGGGGGGCTTTGTGTCCATACTGCTCGGACAAATTCTGTCGAAACCCCGTGATGGCAGCGGCGGCGGATTCGCGGCCTGGGGTCCCCGGCGACATCGCCATGAGCAATTTGCCGCCAGCCAGCCCGCCGAAAAGAAAGGTCTGAAGCGACGGCCAATGGTTCAGCGCCTCCTGGGCTACCGGTGGGATGTGTCCGGTGATGAGGATTGGAAGGAATAAAGCGGCGAGCAATGCGATCCCGGCGAGCGCGGTCACAGCGATAACTGAAACTTTTCCCAAACTCGATCCCCCGCGTCCGGCCGGCCCTCCGGGTTCGCTTGGCGGGGCGCCCTCCGTAGCCTCCTGGGCGGAGGGGGGGGCGGGGTCCCGTAAATCAAAAACTACGGCGAGGAATGCGGCCTCTCTGGCCGCATTTTCTGAACCGGCGGCTGTCTGCGCCACCGTCACGGGCGTGTGCACCAGGTGATAATCGCTCCGCAGCCATTCGCGCAGGGATTGAACGGATCGGGGGCCGTGGGTGAACCGCGATGGGGCATCCGCCGCCAGCCTGTCAAATTCTCGTTCAAGTTGTTCCTCGCTCATTTTCCGCAGGCCGGCCTGGTATTGAACCAGGGTTTCCGCGCCGTATCGCTCGACGGCTTTTTTGATCAGCGATCTCGGGTCCTCTTTTAGTCGTCCCGCTGGGATCCGCGCTAAAACGGCTTCGTAAGGCTCCAGCCCCTCAAATAATCCTTGCGGAGATTTATCGCCCGGACGCTTGCCCGCGGACAATGCCGCCATCCCGATGGCTCCGGCGGCCAGCCACTTGAGCGTGTCGTCCGATTGGTAGGACAGCGGGGCGATGAGCTCTTTGAAGGCGGGAAAGTAGTCGGCGTAGGATGGACTCGCTGACAGCACGAAGCCGACGACGAAAGCGGTGGTCAGGAACTTCCGGCTCGTTACGATCCCGATCCCCGCGGAGAGGCCGTCGTGCCGACGGCGAAAAGGCCAAAGCTTGGCCAACGGGGCCAGATCCAGCGTCGAGAAGGGGTCCGGCCCCTTGATGCCGCGCGCCAGTTTCGACGTCTTGTCGCGCCCGGCCGCCAAAATCTCTTCTTCGGTCAGGAGTTTTCCGCTCAGCCGTTTGACGTAGAGTTCATGGTCGGCCTCGGCGAGCTTGTCCACCGCGGGAGTGATGACGAGGTAGCTGATGTTCTTTTCGCGGAGCATCTGGGCGATGGGCGCGGTGTGGAAACCACCAGCCACAAGCACAGCTATAGCTGGGCGCAGTGGCTGGTGGTCCGCCGGCAGTGTGGCGGACCGACCTGCGGGCGCCGGCGGAATCAGCGCCAGCGTATTTTCCACCAGCGGCTTATTCCGCATGAGAGCCATGACGTAGTAATCGATGGAGGAGGAAATCAATTGGCGGAGATGACTGGGTGACTGGATAACTGGATGACCTGAATTTTTCTGGTCATCCGGTATTCCGGTTATCCGGTTATCTAGCAGCGAGTCCGCGAGCGCCATAAACTGATTGAGCCGGGGGCCGAAATCCCGGACTTCGAGCTCGGTGGCGCGGAGGTCGGCGACGCGCAGGAGCAGGGCCAGGTCGCGCTCCACGTGGATCAGGTCTTTTTCCTGGCGGGATTCGGCGTTGGCCAGCTTCAGCCGGAAAGCCAGCTCGCCGCCTTCATGGAAAATCTTGTCGAAGTCGGTTTCATGGCCGCCGCGGGGGTTTTGCAGGAACCGGGCCAGGTGCGGATAACCCACCTGCAGCGGCAGTTGGTAGGCGCTCGCCAGAGAAGCGAGATAATCGATGTACTCTCCAGGCGGAAGGGCGCCTTGATCGAAAGCGTCGATTTTGGATTGGATCTTCCGGACCACGGACGAATAGAGCTTTTTCCGCAGGGGCCGGATGTCCGATTGAATCGCCCGGAGGGCGCGCACCAGCCGGCTGCGGTCGGCCAGGGTTTTGCGGAAGAGGTTCCGGTGGATGGTGTAGTAGCGCAGATCCTCCGCGCCGGTCAGCGCCCGGGGGAGGCCGCGCATCACGGCGAAATATTCGGCGCCGGTCAGCTCGCCTTCCCGCATCAGGTAATCGGCCGCTTCCTGTTTGATTTTCGGATCCGGGAAAAGGGCCATCACGGAGGAATCGATGGGTCCGGATGCGCCTTCCACGGCCAGAGCGAACGGCAGACGCGGGGACGCGGGGACGCGGGGAGATGGCGAATCCGAAGTGTTCTCCGTGTCTCCGTGTCCCCGCGTCCCCGCGTCGCCTTTCCCGAGCTTCTTAGCGAGGGATTCGAGGATTCCAGCGATGTTCCTTTGGACCCCGTAGTGAACGTGCAGATCTTGGATGAGAATGACTAATGGCAGGTGATCGGACGCCTGGACGACCGGATGACCGGACTCCTTGTTATCCAGTAATCCAGTTATCGAGTTATCGCCGTTGTAGTGATCTGTGATTCTGCCCAGCGCGGCCGGCGGGGCCCATTCCAGTTCGGGAGATTTGGCGGGGGGCGTGCGCGTGGATTCCAGCGCCGCTTCAGCCGCGCCGGAAGTCCACAATAAGGAAAGCGAGATAGCGGTCGCTAAGGCTTTTTTTGTGATTTGATGCATGGAATTAGGGTAAAAAGACCCCAGGTGAGTATAACGGCCCAGTGTTACGGGGGGATTAATCGATTGTTACGATTCTGTTAATTAATCTAGGTTGGAATGCTTCTAAAAATCAGCCTGTTTTTGATGCCCAGGCGTCCGCCGAGAAGGGCAGGGGGTAATCTTTATGGATTTTTGTATGGAAGAGGGGCCAGGCTAATGCGTTCTTTGAGGGGTTCGAATTCGGGATCTTTGTGGATGAGCGTCCCATGCAGGCGTTCCGTTGTGGCGGCGATCCATGCATCGGCGACCGACAATTTTGTTGTGGCCTTTATTTGCGCGGCGATGAGTCCGAGCTCTTCGTCGCTTTCGATGACGCGAAGCGGCAGCTGTTTAAGTTCTAAATACCCCCGTCGCGCCTCGGTTTCGCCGTGCTTCTGATAGAGAACGTAAAAGAATTCCATCAGCGATATAAAGCACACAAAGACGCGATTCTTAGGTCCGGCCTCTCGCAGGACCTGCTCAACGGCATCCGCCCCGGCTTCATCTTCCCTCAGAGACAACAACGCCGAGGTGTCCAAAACAAAGATCTTGGGTTGCTTAGATGGGACGGGCATCTTCTTGGCGGGATCGCAGCAGGGTTTCCGTCAGGCCGCTTCCTTTTGAGGATCCTCGGAAAGCACCAATGGGGTCTTTGGCTACAGGAAGGATGTAAATCGCTTTCCCATCCTCAACCCAGACCAGTTTTTGGCCTGGTTTCATTCCAAATCGCTTCCGTATTCGGGCCGGTATGGCGGTCTGTCCTCGTTCTGTCAAAGTCGTTTCCATGAAGCGAGTATAACAGCTAAGATGTCTTTTTTCAAGTTTTTTTATCTTTTAGCATGTAAAACTGAAATTTGGCTTGTATTCCTGCTCAAGGCGTGTAAAACTCAATTTTGGGCTCAGAAATCAGGTTGTTTTTAAAGGGCGTCCGGCCTCATGTTTTTGCAATCCAGGCGTCCGTCGAGAAGGGCAGGGGTTTTTTGGCCAGGTATATGAGGAGGAAAGACATGACGAGCAATGCGGAGTCCAGGGCAATAGACCCGCCCAGCGACAGGGACAGGCCAAGCCCAAAACAGCCGCACGATCCGGGATCGATGCCGCGCGCCAGGGCGGAAACCAGCACCGTTAAAAATACCCCAAACATCCCGGCGGCGACCCGGGCGAACAGGGGGGTGTAAAACCCGAACACCAGATAGGTCCCCGTGAACAGTTCGGCCCAGGGCCATATCTTAGCGACGGGCGAGAGAAATGCGGAAGGCAGAAACTTGTAGGCCGCCAGCGCGGCGGCGAATTCCGCGCCGGGCGTGACGGCCTTTGAAAAACCGGCGTATATCAATACTCCGCCAACGATCAATCGAGCGAAAAGACAAATGATTTGCTGGGGATTCATTGTTCGTGACTCTTAGCGTGACGTGGTAACGTGGTAATGTGATAAAGTGGTAACGCAACTGATTGATCTAAATTCCTTACCACGTTACCACCTTGCCACGCCTTTTCTCATTTTTTTCTCCGGAGTTCTCTTTCGATCATTCGCGCGCCGTCGGTCTGGATCACCGGGCCGACCAGCCGTTCATCGCCGATGAAGACCGTGGGGGTCGAGCCGATCTGCCGGGCCAGACCTTCCTTCCGGTCCAGTGCGATCGCGGTTTCTGTCGCGGGGTCCGCATAGCAAGCGCGAAATCGATCGACGTCCAGCCGGACTTCCCGCGCCAGCGCCATGTAAACGGTGGTGGGATCCGCGAGGGCGGCCCAGGTATGCTGCGTCTGAAACAGGCGGTCCTGGTAAGGCCAGAATTTGTCCTGCCGCGCCGCGCATTCGGCGGCCGTGGCGGCCGGCATGGCGTTCTTGTGGATGCGCGTCAATGGAAAATGCTTGAAAGCCAGACGGACTTTCCCAACATAAGAGTCGAGCATTCTCTTCAGGTCAGGCTGGATGCTCGCGCACATGGGGCATTGGAAATCGGAATACTCCACGATCAGGACCGGCGCCCCGAGATCCCCCTTCTGGCGCGCCTTCGGCGTGGCCATGAATGTCCCCCAGGTCGTTTGCTTGACCTGGTAAACGCAGACAATCGGAATGACCGTAAGAATCACGCCGGCTACGATACGCTTTGCATTGGGAGCCACGGGTATATAAAACAAAATTTTGGGGCTCCTTGCTTCCGGAAAAAAACACCTTGCAGGATATGACGATTTCTACTAAGACTATTAGCGGTATGAGCTCATCCTCGTCATTCCCGCGAAAGCGGGAATCCAGTTCAAAAAAGTCTCTGGGTCCCCGCGTTCGCGGGGACGACGGGAAAGATACCGCGTTTCCGGCGGATCCGCTCACCGGGCTGTCCACGCGCGTGTTTTATGACGCGCGGCTGCGAGAGTCGATCCTGGCCGCCAAGACATCCGGCCGGCTGGTCGCTGTCGTTTTTTTGGATCTGGACGGTCTCAAAGTCATCAACCATACCTTCGGCCATGCCATGGGCGACCTCTTGCTGCAGCAGGTCGCCCAGCGGCTCACGGCCTGCGTCAACTCCCATGGCGTCCTGTCCCGTCTGGGCGGGGACGAGTTCCTTATTTTTCAGGAGATCGGCGGCCGGGCGGAGGCGGAAACCTTAGGGCACAACATCATTCAAAGCCTTCACGCCCCATTCACGTGCGAGGACGAGGAACTGCATGTCAGCACGCACGTGGGCATGAGCGTTTATCCCAAGGACGGCGAGCGCATCGAAACGCTTTTGCGCAACGCG
>MGUR01000020.1:16205-19260 GCA_001800075.1 Elusimicrobia bacterium RIFCSPLOWO2_01_FULL_59_12 | reverse complement strand
CTGGCTCCCGCCGAAAACCAACACCGTCAGCCGGTCACGGGCCAGCTTAAAATGCTCCCATCCCTCTTCCTGAGAAAGACGCCCGATCTCCGGCCGGACCGGCAGGCCGCTCAGCCACGCCTTTCCTGTCGGGAAATTCACTTTGCTTTCCGGGAAACTGACGGCGATGGACCGCACCCAACGGCCCATCAGTCGATTCGCCAGACCGGGGAAAACATTCTGCTCATGAATAAGCGTCGGTATCCGGCGCAGGCAGGCGGAGATGAGAACGGGGAAAGACAAATACCCCCCCATTCCCATCACCCCCTGAGGTTTGAGGCGCCCCAGAACGACCCATGCCTCGCAAAAACCCGCAATCACCTTATACGGGAAGGTGAACATCTTCAGCGAGACACGCCGCGGCCATCCTTGCCCTGAAAGTTCAAAAACCCTGAACCCTTCGCGCTCCAGAAGAGCCTTCCCCAGATCGCCTTTGCGAACAATGAAAACGGCTTCCCAACCCGTACCCAGTTTGACAAGGGCCCGTGCCGCGGCGATCCCGGGGTAAAGATGCCCCCCCGTCCCGCCCGCGACGATCACCACGATAGGGGACGTAGTGAACTTGCCGAACTTCTTTCGTTCAGTCATTGGAAAGTTCGGTAAGTTCGCTGCGTCCCCTGACATCATCTCTCCCGCACGCGGCTCCGGCGAAAGGTTTGAACTTTCTCCCAGGAACACTGAGCGGAAATATTCAACAGAATACCCACCGCCGCCATGGTAATCACCATGGAAGACCCGCCGAACGAAATGAAAGGAAGGGGCAGCCCCTTGGTGGGGAGCAGCCCGCACGACACGCCCATATTGATGGCCGCCTGCATCAGCACCCAACAGGTAATCCCCGCCGCCAGGAGCTGGCCGAATAGGTCCGGCGCGCGCTTGGCTGTTTGCCAGCCCCGCCAGCCCCAAACGACAAAGAGCAGGATCAGCGCCAGCGCCCCGAGAAACCCCAATTCCTCGCCAATAATTGGGAATATAAAGTCCGTGTGGGGATCGGGCAAGTAAAGCAGTTTAAGCGTGGAGGCCCCCAGGCCCTTTCCCCAAAGCCCGCCCGATCCGAAAGCAAGCATGGATTGGGTGACCTGGTATCCGGCATGCTGCGGGTCCGCCCAGGGATTCAAAAAAGCCATCAGTCTTCGGCGGCGGAAAGGCACGTGAAAGAGGAGCTCGTACAGAGGAACCAAGGCCACCCCGGCGGTGGCCAGCAGGTGCCGCCAGCGAACCCCCGCCAGAAACATCATCATCGCGCCCACGCCGGCGACCAACACCGCGCTTCCCAGGTCCGGTCCGATGGCGATCAGGCTGCACACCGCACCGACCATGCCGATCAAAGGCAGATAGCCCTTCACCAGATGTTTGACCTGGCTTTTGTTCCGGTCCAAGTAGGTGGCCATGACCAAAATCAGGACCAATTTGGCCAGCTCGGACGGTTGAAACGTAATCGGTCCAAAATGGATCCAGCGGCGCGCGCCCTTGATCACCGGCCCGACAAAAAGCACGACGATCAGCGCGATCACGGCGACTGCCAGCAGGGGGTACGCCCATTTCTGCCACCGGTGGTAATCCACCCGCAGGCAGATAAAAAGCATCAATAATCCCAGAGCGTCCCAGGCCAGCTGTTTTCTCAGAAACAGATACGCCGAGCCAAAACGCTCCTCGGACATCACCGCGCTGGATGAAAAGACCATGACCAGGCCGACGCTGACCAACAGCAGCGTGGACACCAGGAGGCCTCGGTCCGGCCAGACAGTTTTCGACTTTCCCAGCGTCATACGGGGGTCATCGGAGTTTTAGGACGAGCCGTTTAAAGTGGCGTCCACGCTCCTCGTAATTGGAGTATTGGTCAAAGGAAGCGCACGCGGGCGACAAAAGCACGACGTCTCCCGGAACGGCCTCGCGGGCGGCCTGGGCGACCGCCCTCTGAAGAGTTCCCACCCGTTTGGACGGTACCGCATGTCCGAGGTCTTTCTGGATACGTCCCGCGTCCTCGCCCACCAGAAGCAGCCGGCGAACATGCCGCTTGACGAGGTCCCGAAGTCCGGTATAAGGCGCCCCCTTGCCGCGCCCTCCCATGATCAGCACCAGGGGTTCTTGAAACGCTTCCAGGGCGACCCGCGTCGAATCGACATTGGTCGCCTTGGAGTCATTGATGTAGCGCACGCCGCGAAGCCGGCGAACGACCTCCAGACGGTGCTCGACGCCTTGAAAGCGCTTCAGCACCGACCGGATGACGGGGATAGAAAGTCCGCCAGCGACGGCCACGCCGATGGCCGCCAGCGCATTTTCCACATTGTGCGGGCCGGGCAGATCCCAGCGCAGAGGGAACCGTGCATGACGGTTCCGCCAATGGATAACCACCAACCCCTCACCCCGGGCTCCGCTCGTCCCTCTCCCCTTGTAATAAATCCCCTGTTTCAATTTCTTCCGCCTGCTAAAAAACAGGACGCGGCCGGGGCATCGACGGGCCAGCGCCCGGCACCGCGAGTCATCGGCATTCAGCACGCACGTCTCCGATGCGGTTTGGTTTTCAAAAATGCGGGCTTTCATCGCGGCGTAAGCGCGCATCGTTCCGTGATGCTCCAGATGGTCGGGCGTGATATTTAAAATGACGGAAATCGTGGGATGGAAGCGTTCGATATTTTCGAGCTGGTAGCTGGAGACTTCCAGAACCAGCGTCGAGTTTTTCCGCACGCGGCGCACGATCTGGGACAGGGGCGTGCCGATGTTTCCGGCGACCTGGGTGGAACGGTCGACCGCTTGAAAAAGCTTTCCCACCAAAGTCGTCGTGGTGGTCTTCCCGTTGGTCCCTGTGACGGCGATCAGTCTCCGGGGACAAATCAGGCGGCTGGCCAGTTCGAGTTCGCTCCAGATGGGGATTCCCTTTTTCCTCGCTTTTTGAAGAAGCGGCAAGCGGTCGGGAATGCCGGGACTTCGCACAAGAAGAACAGCCTCGAGAAGGCGTTCCGAATGGCGGCCGGTTTCCAGTTTAACGGAGGCGGGGAGTTTCGGGCGCGGGCGG
>MGUR01000020.1:9909-16184 GCA_001800075.1 Elusimicrobia bacterium RIFCSPLOWO2_01_FULL_59_12 | reverse complement strand
CCAGCAGGCCCGCCGCCGCCAATCCGGAACGGCCGGCGCCCAGGACGCCGACAAACTGACCCTTCACATGCAATTCCGAAGGCTGCGCCATTTAGCGCAATTTCAATGAAGCTAATGCGACTAGCGCCAGCACGATCGCGACGATCCAGAAGCGGATGGTAATCTTGGATTCCGCCCACCCCAGAAGCTCAAAATGATGGTGAAGCGGCGCCATCTTAAATATCCGCCTCTTATGGACACGGAAGGAATAGACCTGAGCAAGCACCGACAGCGCCTCGGCGACAAAAACCCCCCCCACAATGAGAAGAAGAAGCTCCTGTTTGACGCAAATCGCCGCCAGCCCGATGCATCCTCCAAGAAACAGAGAGCCCGTGTCGCCCATGAAGATCTCGGCCGGGTGGGCGTTGTACCAGAGGAAACCCAGGCAGGCGCCGACCAGGGCGGCCAAAAGAACAGTCAGCTCGCCGGCGCCCGGCACCGGAATCAGGCGAAGATATTGGGAAAACTTGCTGTGACCTGCCAGGTAGGCCAACACGCCGTAGGTGAGCGCCGAAATAATCACCGTCCCGCTCGCCAAACCATCCAGCCCGTCCGCCAGGTTGACGGCATTCGAAGAACCGACAAGAATCATCATGACGAACGGCACATACAACATGCCCAAGTCCAACGTGACATCCTTCAAATAAGGAATGTTCACCCGGGCAGCGAACTCGGCGTTGGGAGGCGAGTGGTAGAGATACCCGGCGACAAAAAGCGCCAGCACCAGCTGTCCGGTCATCTTGATGCTGGGGGTCAGCCCCTGCTTCCGCGGATTCAGACTTTTGAGATAGTCATCCAGAAAGCCGATCAGCCAGAGCGCGGTCGCCGATATCAGAAATAAAATGACCCAGCGGTCGGTGATGCGCGCCCACAACAGAGAGGCGATCCCCATCGCCAAGAAAATGATCAGGCCGCCCATCGTCGGCGTGCCCGTTTTGGCATGGTGCTGGGGAGGGCCGTCGGCGCGAATCGTTTGAGAGACGCCTCGCGCGCGCAGCCAGCGGATGGCCCGCGGCCCCACCATCAAGGAAATCCCCAACGCGGTCAGGAAAGCCGCGCCCGAACGAAAAGTGATGTACTGAAAAACGTTGAGCGGCGAGAAGACGGCTTTGAAGGTATAGAGGTAGTAGAGCATGCCGATTAATGCGCCAGGAGTCCGGGATTCATCTCAGCCAAGGGGCGAATGATGTCCTCCAACCGCATCACGCGTGACCCTTTGAACAAAATAACAGGCTTCTCAGCAAGAGACCTTTGAAGTTCTGCCAGCAGCAGCCGTTTTTTGCGGTACCGTTCAACCCGGAATGTCTTGGACTTTATCCGGAGACCCTCCAAAACAAAGCGGGTATCCCTTCCATAAAGGAAGACGCGATCCAAGGGCTGACCTGCCAGCCACGACCCCAGATCGCGGTGTTCATTCCGCGCACCGGCCCCTAATTCTCGCATATCCCCCAGGACAAGCCAACGCGGGCGCCGTGCATAACTCTGACAGAAACCGCTCACAGAAGCTCGGACGGACGTCGGGTTCGCGTTATACGCATCGTTGATCAGCACGGCCCCGCTGGGGTGCGGCACCCGCTGCATCCGCATCGCCGCAGGACGGAAGGACGCCAATCCCAGCGCGATCTCCTGAACCGGGACACCGACCGCGTGCGCAACGCCCGCCGCGGCCAGCGCGTTCATCACCTGAAAATGTCCGGCGACCGGCAGGCGCACGGGAGCTCGCTGTCCCTTGATCTGCAGCATAAACCGAACGCTTTCCTCTTCTTCCTGCACCTGTTCCGCGCGGACATCCGCCAAGGCGGTCATCCCAAAAAAGATTTTACGACAGGCCAACGTACCGGCTGCGGCCGCCAGGAAAGGATCATCCTGATTGATGACGGCCACCCCGTCTGATGGAAGCCGGTCCCAGAGGGCGCGCTTTTCTTTGAGAATGCCTTCCTGAGAACCCAGCTTTTCCAAGTGGGTTTTCCCAATATTGGTGATCACGCCTACCGTCGGAGCGGCGATCTCCGCCAATAAAGCGATATCGCCGGGTTGAGACGCTCCCATTTCCAGTGCGGCAAAACGATGATCCGGTTCTAACCGGCTTAAGGTCAGCGGCAGTCCCAAGTGATTGTTCAGGTTCCCCCGGGAAGAGAGGGTTTTTCCGACACGTTCGAGTATGGATGCGGCCATTTCCTTGGTGGTCGTTTTCCCGTTGCTTCCGGTGATCCCGATGAAGGTAGCGGTCGAGCGTTGACGCAGAAAGCGGGCCCATTGCTGGAGGGCGGAAATGCTGTCGGGCACAAGGAACATCAGCGGCGGCCGGGAGCGCTCGAAATTCACGCGTTGATCCAGGGACTGAATCACGCACCCGGCGGCCCCTTTGCGGGCGGCGTCCTCCAAATGGTCGTGACCATCGTGATGCGGACCGGGGATGGCGAAGAAGAGATCACCTTCTTGAAGCGTGCGGGTATCAATGGAAAGACCCTGGAAGGCGTCCAGCGGTCCGCCCAGAAGGAACGCGGCCTGGCTGGCACCAATGAAATCCCTGGCGGTAAAAGTCATCTCAGCGTTTCGAGAAGGAAGCCGTCAGCAGCCGCCGCGCGACCTGGCGATCATCGAAAGGGATTGTGCGGTCCGGCAGGATCTGATGGGTCTCGTGGCCTTTCCCGGCGATCAGAACAATGTCCCCGGCGCGCGCCTGGGCCAGCGCCTGCTCGATGGCGGCCTGCCGCTCAAGGACGATCTGGTAGTGGTCCGACCGCACCCGGCGAATGCCGACTTCCACATCCATCGCGATCCGGGAGGGATCTTCGCTTCGCGGATTATCCGAGGTCAGGAAAATTTCGTCGCTTAATCGGGCCGCCGCCTCGCCCATCAGAGGCCGCTTGATGCGGTCCCGGTCGCCCCCGCAGCCAAATACGGTCACCATCCGTTTGGGCTGGAGCCGCCGGAGAGCCGTCAGGACGTTCCGCAGGGCGTCTTCGGTGTGGGCGTAGTCCACCAGGACCGTAAAAGGTTGTCCGGCGTCCACGCGCTCCATGCGTCCCGGAACGCCTTTAACGGATTCCAATCCCTTCACCAGAGCGGAGTCCGCCACCCCCTGGCTGGACGCGACGCCGGCGGCGGCCAGCGCGTTGGTCACGTTGAATTCACCGAGAAGCGCGAGGCGGACCGGCAAGGGCGGGCGGCCGCGTATCTGGAGTTCGAACCGGCTGCCGGACGCGTCGCACTCAACGCGCGCGGCGGTCACATCGGCTTTGCTCTTCAACGCGTAACCCAGCGTCGGCACGCGGCAGGCGGCTTGCATGCGGGCGGCCCAGGGGTCCTCCATGTTTAATACGGCGCACCGCGGGTGCCGCTTGGAGGTGGCCGGATCGAGCATTTTAAACAACCGCATCTTGGCGTCGCCGTAAGCCTCCGCGTTTTTATGAAAATCGAGATGGTCCTGGGTCAGGTTGGTGAAAACGGCCACGTCGAAATCGACCCCTTCCACGCGACCCAGGGAAAGCGCATGCGAGGACACCTCCATCACGCAGGCCGTCGACCCGGCGGCAAGCGCCTGCGCCATGAACCGCTGCAGATCGCTGGAGAAAGGCGTCGTGTTGGGGGCCGGGAAAACCTGATTTCCGTAACGGTAATTGACCGTTCCCAAGACGGCGGGCGCGATGCCGGCAGCGGCCAAAATGGATTCCACCAGATAACACACCGTGGTTTTTCCATTGGTTCCGGTGATGCCGACAGTGAGGAGTTTCCGTGAGGGGGCGTCCCAGAACCGGAGCGCCAGATCAGCCAGCGCTTTGAGCGCGTCAGGGACGACCACCTGCGTCACGTGAGGATGTTCGAGAGGTTTTTCGCTCACCACGGCGACGGCGCCCGCCTTCACCGCATCCGCCGCAAAACGAAGGCCGTCCTGATGCACGCCCTTTAGGGCGACGAAGAGACTTCCCGCGGTCGCTTTCCGGGAGTCAAAAACAATATCCGTGATCGGGATATCGACGGGCCCAAACACCTGGGCGAAGAACCCGTCGAGCAAAGACGTGAGAGTTTTCATGACGCGGCGTTAAAGTTGCGTGATGGTGCGCGTGAACCGGCCTGTCTGTCCGGCGGGCGGGTCCGCCGGCATGCGGGCCGCCACCGGCCCCATGTCCTGAGGTTCCCACCGGAGGTATGAGGAGGCGGCGCGCACGATGCGGGAAAACAGCGGAGCCGCCTCTGCGCCTCCCCACTGGGACGTTTTCGGATCATCCAGGAACACGCCGATCACCAGGCGAGGGGACTCGACCGGGGCAAATCCGCAGAAGGACGCCAGAAAACTGTCGGAATGGTACCGGCGCGTGGCCATGTCAATTTTCTGCGCGGTGCCCGTCTTGCCCGCCACCTCCACGCCCTCCACCCGCGCGGACTTGCCGGTCCCATGATCCACCGCTTCTTTCAAAATACGTTTCAGAGACGCGACCGTTTGATTTGAAACCACGCGCCGAATGGGCCGCCGGCTTTCCCACTCATGATAGGCGCCGTTTTCATCGATCACGCCTTTGTAAAGACGGGGTTCCAGCAGCAAGCCTCCATTGGCGACCACGCTGTAGGCGTTCACCATCTGCAGGGGCGTGACGCCCACTTCCTGCCCAAACGCGATGGTGATCAGGCTCCCCGAACTCCACACGCGGGGGTTTCTGAGGATCCCGCTGCCATCGCCCGGAAGGCCACACCCGGTGGGCATCCCAAATCCGAAAGCGCGCGCGTACCGGAACAGCGTCTCCGGACCGACCTTCATGGCCACTTTGGCCGTCCCGATATTCGACGACCGGCTTATAACCTCGGTGAACGTCAACCAGCCGTCCTTTTCGTGGTCGTGAATCTCGCGTCCCCGGATTTGCCACAGGCCGTTTTCACAGAAAAACCCGTCCCTGAGCGAGACGACCCGCTGGTCCAGGGCGGCAGCGGCCGTAATCAACTTGAAGGT
This sequence comes from Elusimicrobia bacterium RIFCSPLOWO2_01_FULL_59_12, assembly GCA_001800075.1. GTDB lineage: Bacteria > Elusimicrobiota > Elusimicrobia > 2-01-FULL-59-12 > 2-01-FULL-59-12 > 2-01-FULL-59-12. Next base: position 11,197 of record MGUR01000020.1, on the reverse strand, counting down.
CGAACCGGGCTCCACCACGGATTCAACGGAAATATTTTTAAGCATGTCCACGGTGTAGCCTGTCCTGGCGCGGCGGTCACCCCAGAGGTTCGGATTAAAGGAGGGGGCGGACGCCATCGCCAGAATGTCTCCGGTGTGCGGGTCTTGAACGATCACGGTCCCGCTTTTCGCGCGCGAGAGCTCCATCTGCGCCGCCAACTCCTGTTCAACGATGTACTGCAGCGTCCGGTCCAGCGTCAACACCACGGAACGCGGAACGGCCTCGCCTTTCGCTGTCAATCGCGCGAACCGGCTGGCAAAGGACATGGAGGCAAAGGCGTACGGAGTCGACCGGCCGCGAAGCCATCCATCGGTCGCCTGCTCCACGCCGGACGCCCCGGCATGATCCGCACCCACCACCCCCAGCACCTGCGCGGCAAGCGTCTCTTCCGGATAAAAACGTTTGCTTTCAGTGACGACGGAAATCCCGAGGAGCGCCTGGCTCTTCACCTGCAGCGCGCGCTCCGGATCCAATCGCCGGGCCAGCCACACAAATCGCCTGCGTTGCGAGAATTTTGTTTCCAATTCGGCCGCCGGCACATTCAGCAGAGGAGATAGCAGGCGGGCCGTGGCCGCCGGGTTCTTAATTTTTTTCGGATCGGCGAAGCAGGAGCCGCCGCCCAGGGTCATCGCCAAGACGTGGCCAAAGCGATCGAGAATCGCTCCGCGGTGGGTTTGATCGAAGCGGCGGGCGTGTTCCCGCTCCGCTTTCATCGACAAAGCGGCATGACGGTAGATCTGAAGATACCCCAGCCGTCCCACGACCAGGGCAAAAACGGCCAGCGAGGCCATGCAGGCGACCCAGATACGGTGCAAGGGGATCATGGAATGACCATGCCGATGCGATGCTTGGCGTCCAGGGGAATCATCCCGAGCTCTTTTCGGGCCATGCTCTCCAAATGGCTGGGCGCAAGCCATTGATTGATCTGGCTCTGCATGCGGGCATTCAGATACACCAGCTTGTCTTCCTCTTTACGCATCGTCTCAACCCACCGCTCCAGACGCCGCGCTTCAACGTGCTGCCAGACCATAAACATCAGTATGAACAGCGTGGCGCCCAGAACTTTAAGTCCCTGCCCCAGCGTGTTGATGGAGGACCGGTTCCAACGCATTAGATTTTTTCCAGCACGCGCATGCGGACGCTGCGCGCGCGCGGGTTAGCGAGCCGTTCGGCCTCCGAGGCCTGCACGGCCTTCCGTGAAGGCAATCGCGCCCAGGGGTTTTTCCCGCAGACACATTGCGGCGCCTG
>MGUR01000020.1:9374-9867 GCA_001800075.1 Elusimicrobia bacterium RIFCSPLOWO2_01_FULL_59_12 | reverse complement strand
CGCGCCCTCCGGGAGCCAGCACGGAAGGCATCGCGTCCAAAAAGGATTTCAAGTTGTCAAGCTCATGGTTGACCGCCATGCGCAGCGCCTGAAAACACCGCGTGGCTGGATCGATCCGCCCGCGGCCGGCGGGGAGGGCGGCACGGATGCACTGAGCGACGACCAAGGTGTCGTTGGGAAGACGACCCCGCTCGATCGCGGTTTTTAACGTTTTGGCGACCGCAAACGCGCAAGGTTCCTCCCCGTAGGTTTTGAAAAGGCGTGCCAGTTCAGTTTCGTCTGAACGATGCAGGACGTCCCAGGCCGTCTCGGATTGGGACTGGGACATGCGCATGTCCAATGGGCCTCGGCGCATGAAGCTGAACCCCCGCGCGGGGTCATCCAGCTGCGGAGAGGAAACCCCCAGGTCCAGGAAAATGCCGGACGCATTTGGGATCCCTTCGCGCTGGAGAATCTGCGGGAGGTCCGCATAATTCCCTTCGACGGCTCTGAA
>MGUR01000020.1:5513-9352 GCA_001800075.1 Elusimicrobia bacterium RIFCSPLOWO2_01_FULL_59_12 | reverse complement strand
CCCGCCATAACCCAGGGTGCCATCCACGACACAGGCTTGTCCGGGGAAATTGAACTGCGCGATGACTTCTTGGAAGAGGACGGGCGCATGGCTAAACTCCTTGAGGGGCGGCTTTTCCATCGCAATCATAGTTCCAGCTGGGGAGCGACCTTCTCAAAACTGGACCGCGCTTTTTTCTGGTAAGGGACCCAGCGTTCCCGCGCCCAGATTTCGACATGATGCAGGACGCCCAGAACGACCGCGTCGCGCCGGATTTGCGCGTACTCGAGCAAAAGCTGGGGGATGAGGATGCGGCCCTGCGGGTCCACTTCCGCCTCACAGGCGCCCGCCAGCAGCGTGCGCTTAAAGGCGCGCTCTTCCACCTTATTCGAGAGGGACAGGTGATCCAATTTCGCGGACAGCGACGTCCAGGCGGAGGCGGGAAACAGAAACAGACAGCGCTCCAGCCCCTGCGTCATGATGAAGTCGGGCCCTTTGTTTTTTTCGCGGAAATGGGCAGGCAGGAACAGCCTGTTTTTTCCATCCAGGCTGTGTTCGTATTGTCCTAAAAAGAGGATTGCCCTACTTTGCACCACTTTCCCCCACTCGGCACCAGAGTATAACCCCGGAAGGGGACGGTGTCAAGGGAGGCGGAGGCGATTTTTACGTCGGGGATAGGTCAGCGGATGGGATGTTCTTTGAAAGCCACGCTCTATACACCGAATTCTGTCCTCGCCCATGTCTGACGAGTGAGCACCATTCGTCTAAGCGATGATCTGGAGATATCAGAAGGATCTCCCCGCCACTACGTCTTTGGCGGGCGCGCCAATGTATCAGTGGCGCGGAGGCTCCCTCTGGCGCAGCGGGCCGCTGCTTTCTCCTGTCGCATCTTGCTCCGAGTGGGGTTTACCATGCCTCGCCGGTCACCCGGCAAGCGGTGCGCTCTTACCGCACCTTTTCACCCTTACCTTCCGCCACCAAATCAATGGCGGAGTCGGCGGTCTATTCTCTGTGGCACTTTCCATCGGCGGCCGCGTTAGCGAACACCGTCCTGTCTTTCGACGGGCACCCTGCCCCTGGAGTTCGGACTTTCCTCCCGCCATTGAATCCGTGGCGGGCGGCGCTCCGAGCGTGGCTTTCAAAGAACACAAACGGCAACAACGATGCCTTCTTAACAGATCACCGGATGACCGGTTATCTGCTCATCCCGTCATCTGGTTATCGGTTTTTCCGCGTCTTCTTCCAAATAGACGAGGCGGAAACAGTGCTCGCACGCCATCAGCGACATCCCGCGTTTCACTTCGTTGATCAAGTTATGGGAGACCTTCATATGGCACCCCGAACATTGTTCCGCCTTGATCGGCACGATCACGGCGACCTGTTTGCCCTGGCGCAGCCGCAGATACGTCTCCACCAGCGACGGCGTATAGGCCGCGGCGAGCTCGTCGCGCGACTTCTGCTTCAGCGCGATTTGCTCTTCCAGATTTTTCTGCTTGGAGTCCCAGTCGGCGATCTGCCTCTGCCGCTCTGTTTCGGTTGTTTTGGCGGCCGTCTCCCGCTCTTTCCACGCGCGCTGAGACTGGTCCACCTTGTCCATCAGCTGAAGGATTTCATCCTCAAGCGTCGATTTTTCCTGCTTGGCCTTCTCAATTTCTCCCAGCATGGCGCGATACGCATCATTGCTTTTGATCGCGTTCAATTCCGCGGTGTGTTTTCGAACGGCGTCTTCCTTGGCGCTCAGATCGACTTCTTTTTCTTTTCGCTGCATCTGGAGCTGGGTCAATTCTTTCTTAGAATCCTCCAGGGCGGCGCGCTCGGCCTCGATCCGTTTGTTGATCGCCGCGATCTCTTTGGGAATCGCAGCCAGCTCGCCCTGAAGGCGGTCCAACTCCAGGTCGCGCTCCTGCAGGCTCAGCAACTGTTTGACGGCTTCTTGCACGGAAACCTCCGCAAAATGGTGGGCAGTACAGGATTTGAACCTGTGGCTTCCATCGTGTGAGGATGGCACTCTACCGCTGAGTTAACTGCCCTTATATCGACGAGGGGAGGCCTTCTGACCTACCCTCAAAAACGCTCTTTACGTCACCAATTACGTCACCACGATTTCTTTATGGATCGAAAACTGGTGAGTTTAAGCTGCGGTAACGGAAGGCATTATAACATCTAACTCGCGTTTCAGAGCCTCAATGGCCGGTCGGAGACGTTCTTCTTTTCGATTTATGTAGGCACGGGTTTGTTGGATGTTTGAATGGGCCAAAATCTCCTGAATAATCTCCTCGGCCACACCTAATTCTTTTAGCATGGTGGCTCCCGTATGCCGCCAGTCGTGCCAGTGGAAATCCTGCATGTCGCAGTTCTCGCGTAGAGCTTCCCAGCGTTTCTGCCAGTTTGATAGATTGACCGCCTTGGACCAATCGAGCGGCAACGCGACTAGACGCTTCGTTTTCCCCGTTAAAGTCCTAATTCTGGTCTCCCCCTGCATGCGTCGCATATCTTCTTTGCGTAAACCACTAAGAATGGCACGTTTGACCGCTTCGAGCATTTCGGGATCGTGTAGAGACGCCCACCTGTGAACATTCTTAAGCTCCTCGCGGCTCGCCACACGCTCCCGCTTAAGATGCTCCGTACTAGGCTGTGCTACGTAGAGACAAGGATTAAATTCCGGGAGTCTGACGGGATCGATTTCCTCGCGTTTTACGTATTCGTCCATACGCTCAAAAAGTGACGATAGAATAGACTGATGGTGGTTTATCGTTCCCAGACCAAGGCCTTTCTTGGTACGCCCGTTAGAGCCAGTACGATCTTTTGTCATGGCCTCCCTATACTGCTCGATGTCGATAGGCTTGAAGGAATCAAGGCAACGGGTCGGCCAATAGGTCTTGAGATTATTGAGTAAGCTGCGAGCGTTCCTCTTTGACTTGTGCGACCGCTGTCTTAATTCAAAATGACGGTGGTAGAATATGTCAGCCGCCTGTGTAAACAAGATGGGCTTGGGTTCGGGCTTAGGCATCTTACCGGCTTTGAAATCTCGTCTAACTTGGTCCATATGTTCTTTAGCCCGAAGGATATTGGGCAGCGTGTAGGCTCCAAAGATTCTTCGATACGGCCTATTAACGGACCCATCGGGATTACGTTTAGGTCCTAGCCAGATACGAAGCTCTGTGTAGCCACGATCATTATGGATGCCCTGGATTTTCTTCATTGCGGCAATTATATCCCACTCGGCAGACGACCGCGTGCTTTCCAAGCGTTCACGTCGGCTATTTTAACGGTAAGCTTTGGTCTCTGGCCAGGGAAAATACGATCTTCATACACGGGAAACGGGAGAATACCCAGATACCGGTATCGTTTAAACGTATTGTATGCATAGCCTGTCCTGCGAGCGGCTGATTGTAGCGTCTCCCATTGGTCTATGGGAGTTACTGGATTAGCGTTGATTATATTAGGCTGCCGGGGAACATTATTCATGGATGTTTTTAGTTTATTGACTCCTCTCGGCCATATGGCCATTGTTCTTTATTGCTAAGTCCCACTTTTCCGTATTGATCTTGTATTGCTTAGGCTATTAACAGCGTTCTCTCTGAAAAAACAATGGGAATGAAAGGTCCTACCGTAAGCCTTCGTATGGGACCCTAAAGGGACCTCGTACGGGGTGGTGCGCAACAATCGCTTTGACTTATCTGTCTGAATTCGGGTATCCATTCTTCTCTCCTATCGCTTCTGCTGCTTTAGCAGTAAAAGACCCTACTGCTTAGCTACTGTAATTATCAAAATCAGCCATTAAAGTATTTACGGACATCTTGTTAACCCATCAACCTAGCCATACGTGAGCTAATTGCTTGTCTGTCGCTCGCGCTTGG
>MGUR01000020.1:0-5506 GCA_001800075.1 Elusimicrobia bacterium RIFCSPLOWO2_01_FULL_59_12 | reverse complement strand
TCCGGGCCGCCGCGCTCGCTCTTGTCTACCGATCCTAACGCTATTGGTACTCCAATAGCTGAGCGTGGGCCGGAGCCCCAAGCGAAGGCCCCGCTCTGTGATTGGTACTCCAATCGGGTTAGGTTAATCAACATGGTTAGATGTATATATAAGCGTGCTGCGACGGAATTCGATAGATACGATTTACATTCATTATTCGCATTGATAATTTTGTCGCAGCATTTGCAAAGAGCCGATGCGACGGAATTAAGCTGCGCTGGAATTGGTATTGCGCTCATAGAACCTCGCTTTTCTCCCGGCTTTCCCGGTCCCGCTATTAGCCGCTTGGCTGTAGTAACCGCTTTCTAGACGGTCCTCGAATACTCGCAGGATGCCCCGCTGCATGCCCCGCATGGCCTTGGTTTTCGCTTTAATGACTTCGCGGTTGATCGGTCCTTCGTTTACCTCAAGAGCGTCTAGCGTCCGGGCATATTCAGGACCATTGGGCGCATCAGATGCTTTCCCGGTAGGCAGTAGGGTAGCCAAACCGCGCTTCTCATCAATCTTGAGTGCAACAGTAACAGGCCTCTCTGGCTTGCCGTCCCTCATTTCCTCCGCCTTAAGCGTGATCTTATTCCCGCGCTTGTTAATGCTGAGTGTGGTTTCTGCAATTGCCCCCTTATCGCCGCCGCCCCGCTGCCTTGCGCCCTGCTTGCCATACGGCTTTGTCATGTGGTCGAGAAACAAGAATAAGCAGCCATATTTCTCAGACATTTCTAGCAATGGCCATAAGGCTTGATTAATCTGATTGTTTGAACGTTCGTCATTTCCGCCGAAAACGCGAATAAATGAGTCGATAATGACGAGTCGAGGCTTCCAGCGTTCTATCGCGTTACGCAATTGGCCCGTATCTCCGTCATATAAATTGAAAGATAGACGATGCGCATATTGAAGTCGGTCCTGTATTGCATCAAGCTTTGCTTCATCGATCCCGCGCCCCTTGGCTAGCCATTGAATTCGACGCTGTACGCAGCCTTTTCGCGCCTCTTGGTCCAAGTAAAGCACTACACCGGGAGCGGGCTTGAATTTGCCTAACCATAGACCCCCGGACGCAACTGCTATGGCTAAATCTATCGCCAGATAGGATTTACCGTGTTTTTGCGTGCCAGCCAAGAACGCTATTCCCTCAGATGGCAAAAGATTTGGTATGAGTTCATTTACCGCTACACCCGTTGTCATTAGCTCCCTAAAATTGTGGAAGCCCTCATTTTTGGCCTTTTGGACAAGCGTATTTGGCCGGGCGAATATCTGCGGGTCATACGGTCTCATGATTTCCTCTCCATAATGTGTCTCTTTTAAAATCCAGCGAATATCTGGCTCTTGAATCCTATCCATAGCTATTCCTTCTCTCCGCTTTGACCATTTTTGGGGACAGTCTTGAATATGCCAACCTCGGGGCTGCCGTGCTTTTCGTAATAGGCGATCAACCGCTTTCTTTTCTCAATCTGCTTAGGTGTTAAACCCGTCAAATCTTTGTCATCGACGACTTTCTTGTTTTTCATAACCTCTCCCTTTCCGTCGTTTCCGCCTTTCGATCTCATATAGGTAGTATAACGGGGGCGCAAAAAGGTGCTTGTCTACTCGATGGGATGCTGCGAATTGAAGCGAATTCTAGGAGAGAAAAAGAGGGTGTAGTTTAATCGGGGACGGGTTTTATTGCACTACGGGCTTGCGATGTAGGATGTCTTTAACGGTTGAAAAACTCTTTTGGACCATATCAGCTACCCGCTGGATACGTTGATGGCTTTTGCTATGCACTCGCAGACGTTTATCCTCTGCCGTAAATTGAGCGTAAAGCCTTTTAACCCACCTATGAAGTTCAAGGGTCCGACGATGCACCCCGGCGGGTCGGCCACCCCCCGCCTTAGGCAAATAGAGGTATTGGCAGGATACTTGTTTTGCCAGTCGAAGCAGCGACGACGAAAGCGATTTATTCGCTTCGTCTAGCCCCGGCATTACAAGGGCTGTTGAAAAGAATGCTAACGGATTTAAGTCATGGATAGAAGTCTCTTTCTGCTGCAAGCCAAACATAAATGGTGCCTCTCCACTAGTGAACGGAATCGGCACAGACAGATTCGCTAGCAGAGATTTCGTATCTGCGGATAATGAAGGGCGAGGCGGAAGGCCGGGATAATCAATAAACGTTCTATCGCCCACCTTTACTCTTTCCATTTGTGTATCTGCCGGAAGGCTCTCCTCGGCTTTTGCACGTTTCTGATATTTGACGTTATAGTCGCGTATCGCTTTAAGAACTTGGATTAACCGCTTCTTATTCCATTCGGTGCGCCCATCAACAATTCCAATATGAGGGGTTATGAAAACTGTGATCTTTAGCGTATTGGCGATGTCCCGGCAATAGACATGGCAGGGAATCCGCCTTTCATCGATTATGCGGAAATCTCTACCGTTGCGCTGATAGCCTTGTCGCTCAAGTTCTAGCTTGAGAGATGTATAGCTAATCCGTTTATACGCAACCCTACGAATTCCTATTTGGCCTTTTAGCATATGGTGCTTTCTATACCGCTTTCGAGATTGAATCAATGCAATCTTTAATTGCCTATCTGTCCCACAATCTAATCATCTGTGACAAGACTCTTTTCAAGCTATTGCTCCGACGGGAGCATTTTCGGGGATTTGTGACAATAACCGTTTAACGGTCATGCGACTAATTGAGAATGCCCTGCCTATGTCGCGCAGGGATTGGCCCGCCTGGCGCATCTGGTAGAGTTTGGCTGTGTCTACGGACACCCTGGCTGGTCCTGGCCGCCTTCCCTGAGCCCTGGCCCTCCTAAGCCCCGCATGAATGCGTTCCACGATTAAGGCCCGCTCGAATTCGGCTATAGAGACGAATATCCCAAAAAGCATCTTCCCTTGGGCCGTACTGGTATCGATGTTCTCTTGGTAGGATGCGAAATCAACGCCTAAGCATTTGAGTTCTTCTAGGGAGTTTACGAGGTTCGATAGGCTACGAGCGAAACGATCAAACCGCCATACTAGCAGAATATCGATTTTACGCTTTCGAGCTAAGCCCAGGACCGCCTTAAGCTGTGGTCGCTCGTCTTTGGTTCCAGATAAACCGTGATCGACGCATTCAGCCGTAATTTGCCACCCCCTAGCCTCGCAATATCGCCGGAGGTCTAGAAGCTGGTTTTCAGTAGTCTGATCTTTGGTGGACACTCGGGCATAGATGCCTACGCGCTTAGATTCCATGATAGACCCTTTCAATCGATTAAGCTGTGTTGGAGGTCGCGCACCTTGGCCATAAAGCTATCTAGCTCGGCGGCTTTAGCTTTAATTTCAGCGGGGTTTGGCATCCGGGCAGCCAAGAGAAATTTATAGTCGCGAGCCAGCGTGGCTTCTTTCGCCAAAAGCTGCTTTGCTTCCCTTAGCAATGCCGCCGGGCTATCCACAGATAAACCGGCCATGAAAGCCCTCGTTTCAGCTATAGCCATTTCACGCACTTGCCGCCGTGCCGCCGCTTGATTGCCCGATAGAGCCAAAACCTCTACGAATTCGGTTACGATTTCAGGATGAATATTCATTTTAGCCGCCTTTCCATTAGTCTATATGTTTATAGCATACTTATAGCAGCATGTCAATGGATAAGCAGTTTTTAAGACGGCCATTGACTTATAGCAGTATTCTGTTATACTGAGGCGTAAGCCTAATCGCTTGGGCTAGGCCCTAGAAAGGCCCTTTCCGTGCGCTAGGATTGATTCTAGGAGGTGGCTATGAAGGCTAAGAGGCTTGGTGGGTCAGAATTCTATAAGAAGGCAGGATTTAAGGCGTTAATTGTGCATGTTTCGCCAGATACCCATAAAAAACTATCGGCAATAGCCCAGCTAGATAGGCGATCATTGCATTTTGTGGCTCAGGCCATATTAGAACGGGCTGCAAGTGAGCCAGAAAAGGCTATGCAGAGCGTAAGAGGACATATTAAGGCACTTGCGGGAGACAAGGCGGTTTAAAAACAAGAACCACTCGATTTAAGGCTTTACAGGCTCGACAGATTCAACATTGGTCATTGGATGCTTGAAATACATCAAGCCATTCCGAATTGCGATATCCGAATCGCATTTAACAAATTTCCCTGTAACGGATTTCCCACCCTTTAGCTGAATTTTTATCTCCTGGCCCTCTTTGATCTGAGAGGGACAATGAGTTGAAAACGCGGCTTCCGCGCCCTTCGATTCTGTACGAATCTCGGACACCTGCCCCCCAGCGAATGCCTGCAAAACACCTTGATCTCCAAATTTGAACAACCAACGGTCACACATCGCTCTCAGCCCTGAGTCTGATTTTTCCTGATTCGTATAACGTGGGCCCAGCCCATTGGCCGCATTCATAGAATCAGAAAAATTCTTTACCCCCGCCGATAGAACTGCGTTCTCGTCCTGATAATATAGGCAACGCATGTCGTATTGTTCGTAACGGAAACCATCGATATGCTTTTCTCTATCCGCAATCCCCATGGTTTCGACGAGTTGGGTCTCCGTTTTGCCGACCCATGAGTTGAGGGCATCCTGTCTTAATTTATAAGGATTTGTCTCCGCGCATCCTACAAGAGCAAGTAGAAAGAAGGCTGGTAAATATCTCACTTTGCGGTGGGCTCCTTAGTTCCGGCCTAGTCTAAAGTTTGGCCCGCGCTTAGTTCGCTCAAGCCACGCGTCAGTTTCTTCGGCTTTTACTCTCAGGTCATCGGATGTCCCATATACTGGGAACGGCAGTTTTCCGTCGCTATGCCATTTTTTCAGCGTCGAATAGGCATATCCCATGCGCCGTGCTGCCTCGGCAAGTGTAAGCCATTTCTTTTCAGAAAGGCTTGACGGATTGCACCGTCGTAATTCAGCTTGGACAATGGCGACAACATCCTCGGCGGTGAGAGGCTTAGCCTTAAGCGCATTTACATGAGCCTGTGTCATTTCCGCCATGTATTGGTCGAATTTATCAGCCATTATCATTTGTCCCCAAAGAAGACTTGGCCTGCAAAAACTCCAACGGAAAGATACCTGCTATTTTACCGTTTAGCTTAAACACGATCTGATGCACCCCAGGTTGTGTAATCGTTAGTACCAACTGCTTAGCCATAGCAATCTTTCTGCTCTCCATCGTGATTGGCAAATCAGCAGAGATGTGCCAACCAATCTTTCCATCTGCATTTTGAAGCTCTAAATTTAATTTATGAGTGGTGCCTATCTCTGAAGCATCTGCCTCTGTCAGAAAAACTAGATGGGCTGCAAAATTCTCGATTGGGTATTTTGGGGATGCGAAACCAAAAATCCCAACCCCGGCGGCCCACACCTTCCCGTCTGGACCGAGACCTGCTTTCTCACAAAGAAATGCACTAACGACTCTTATGCTCATCCTTTGTGAAAGGCGCAGCGGTGTTTTCCCCGGTTTTCTGCAGTTTGTAGTTCCTCATTAATACGCAGTCTTCCTTTCCTCAGTTGTTCCGGCCGCGAAAAAC
>MGUR01000019.1:37158-41393 GCA_001800075.1 Elusimicrobia bacterium RIFCSPLOWO2_01_FULL_59_12 | reverse complement strand
CCCGAAGCGGGTTCGGACGCGACCGCCACGCAGGCGACCGCGCGGTTGGAGGGCGATCATTACGTGCTCAACGGCACCAAGGTGTTTGCCACCAACGGCGAGGCGGCGGAGATCTACACCACGTTCTTCTCCACCAACCCCAAGCGCGGCGCCCGCGGCATTTCCGCTTTCATCGTCGAAAAAGGCACGCCCGGTTTTACCTTCGGCAAGAAGGAAAAAAAGATGGGCATCCGCGCCTCGCCCACCTACACGCTGATGTTCGACAACTGCAAGGTGCCCCAAGAGAACCTGTTGGGCCGTGAAGGCGGAGGGCTGCTGGTCGCCCAGTCCACCTTCGACGTCTCGCGTCCCGGCGTGGCCGCCCAGGCGCTCGGCATCGCGCAGGGCGCGATGGAAGAGTCGCTCGCGTACGCGCGGGTGCGCCGCCAGTTCGGCCAGCCGGTGTCTTCCTTCCAGGCGATCCAGCATAAATTCGCGGAAATGGGCACGCGCATCGAAGCGGCCCGCGCGCTGCTCTACACGGTGGCCCGCCGCATCGACGCGGACAAGGACCGCCGGTGGACCAAGGAATCGGCCATGTGCAAGCTGTTCTGCAGCGATACCGCGATGTGGGTGACCGTCGAGGCCGTCCAGGCCTGCGGCGGCATCGGCTACATGCGCGATTTCCCCGTTGAGAAATTTATGCGGGACGCCAAGATCACCCAGATCTACGAGGGCACCAACGAGATCCAGCGCAACGAAATTGCCTATCACATGATCAAGGAAGCCGCTTCTAAGAAAAGCTGAACGACTCGGACCGCAACGCCATGCATATCATCGTCTGCATCAAGCAAACCCCCGCCACGGCAAATATCCAGATCGACCCCAAGACCGGCACGCTGAAGCGCGAAGGGATGGCCGCCGCCATCAATCCCTTTGACGAGTACGCCATCGAGGAGGCCGTCCGCATCAAGGAGCGCCTCCCGAATTCAACGGTCTCGGTGCTCACCATGGGGCCCCCGCAGGCGGAGGACGCCCTGCGGGAGGCGATCGCCCGCGGCGGCGATGATGCCTACCATGCGACCGACCGCGCCTTCGCCGGCGCCGACACCTACGCGACGTCCTACACCCTGCAAATGGCGATCCGCAAGATCGCCGAGACCAAAAAGCCCTTCGACCTGATTATCTGCGGCAAGCAGACCAACGACGGCGACACCGGACACGTCGGGCCTGGGATCGCGGCTTGGCTGGAGATCCCCAATGTGGCCTATGTCGGCAGGGTGGAGGACGTCAAGGAAGGTTCGATCCGGGTGCGGCGGATGATGGAGGACGGCTACGACACGCTGGAGATGCCCACGCCCTGCGTGATCGCCGTGGTCAAGGAGATCAACGAGCCGCGGCTGGCGTCGCTCAAGGGCAAGCTGGCCGCGAAGAAAGCCGTCGTCACCAAATGGAACGCGGACGATTTGAAGTGCGACAAGTCCAAGATCGGCCTGAGCGGTTCACCCACGATCGTGGCCCGGAGCTTTAACCCGCCCCCGCGCAAAGGGGGAGAAAAGATCGAAGGCGCGACCCCCGAAGAAAAGGCGAAGAAACTGGTCGCCAGGTTGAAAGAGTTGAAATTGATTTAAATGCCTAACCGAATCTACGTCATCCAGGAACGCTGCACCGGCTGCACCGCCTGCGCCAAGGTGTGTCCGGTGACCTGCATCGACATGGTGGAACGCCCCGCGGACGACAAGGCCAAAGGCGTTAAATGGCCCAGGTTGGCCGTGATCGATGAAATCAAATGCATCTTCTGCGGCGCCTGCGTCGACACCTGCAATACCCTGGGCGAGAAGGCCAAGAAGCCCGATATTTTCCGCGCGATCGTCATGGAAAAAGAGACCGTCGCGCCCACTACGCCCATCCTGGATCCTGCGCTTTTCAAGGGCGTCTGGTGCTACGCCGAAGTCCGGCATGGAAAACTGATGTCCACGGCCTTCGAGTTGCTGAATATCGGCCGGAAGCTGGCGGGCGATTTGAAGGAAGATCTTTCGGCCGTTTTGATCGGACACAACGTCAGCGCGTCCGCGCAGGACCTGATCGAGCACGGCGCGGACAAGGTCTATGTGCTGGACGACCCGATGTTCGCGCAGTTTGTCGATGAAGCCTATGCCGCCGCGCTCACCGATCTGATCAAGCGGGAAAAGCCCAACAAATTTTTACTGCCGGCCTCGACCATCGGCCGTTCTTTCGGCTCGCGGGTCGCCATTTCCGCCAACACCGGCATCACGGCGGACGCCACCGAACTCGCGATCGACCCCCAGACCGGCACGCTGGACGCCACGCGGCCGTCGTTCGGAGGCAACCTGATGGCGACGATTTTGTGCGAGAAGCACCGCCCGGAAATGGCCACCGTGCGGCCGATGTCATTCCCGCGGTCGGACAGGCAGCCGGGACGGCAGGGGAAGGTCATCCCCGTGACATTCGACGCCTCCCAATGGAAGATCCGGGAAAAATTTGTGGAGTTTGTCGCTGAAAAATCCGAGACGCAGGACATCGCCTCGGCGGAGACCATCGTGTCAGGCGGGCGCGGGCTGGGAAAGCCGGAAGGATTTAAGCTGATTGAAGAGTTCGCCAAACTCCTGGGCGGGGCCGTGGGCGCCAGCCGCGCGGTCGTGGATGCCGGGTGGATCCCCTACCGCCATCAGATCGGGCTCACGGGCCGCACCGTGCGCCCCAAACTCTACATCGCCTGCGGCATCTCCGGCGCCATCCAGCACCTGGCCGGCATGAGCTCCTCGGAATTCATCGTCGCGATCAACAAGGACCCCCAGGCGCCGATGATGCAGCTCGCCAACCTCGCCGTCGAAGGCGACCTCTGCGAAATCCTTCCCCTCGTCATCGAAGAAATCAAGAAGCTGAAAGGCTAGGGCGCTTCCTTAAACGGCCGTCAAGAGAACTTTCCGGTTGGGGAGCATTCCGGCGGGGGGCCGGGTTCCCATCGGGACGGGCGTCAAGTCCCGCAGCGCAAAGTGGTCGCCCTCCGGCTTGAACAAGAATTCCGGATCCATGATAAAGATACGGCGCAGCATGTGCATGATGTATTCATCGATTAAAGGCCGGATCGATTTGTCTGCGAACATGTAGTCGAGCTTCGCGCCGTCCCGGTTTATGAGAATGGGATGCCCGGCATATTTCTCAAAATACAAAACCCCGTCCAGCACGGCCATTTGACGCGCGATCGATTCAAAACAATCGGCCAGCGGGACCGCTCCAGGGCCCAGTAGTTTCAGCCCGGACCGGACGCCTTCCAATCCCGCCATCTCAACCCAGGCGGTGAAGAAAGGCGGAAGCGTGGCTGTTTCTTTGACTTCCGCCGCCAGCTCAGGTACCCGGAGCGGTTCCTTGAGGACGGGTTGTTTAAAGGGCGTCATCACGTTGATCAAGCCCTTGGCTATTTCGGCGGCCAGGATCTTCTCAAAGCCGGGCTCCAGGAGTCGGATGTTCAAGTGCAGCGTCGCCGATCCGCCGTTTCTAGGGACGTGAGTCTCTTCAAGGGCTTTTAAGCTCGAATCAAACCAGATATCCAGTTCGTCGATCTCGTTGTCGACCATCGACGCCGTTAGGTCCTTGAGCGTGACATGCAGGCCGTCCAGCGCTTGATTAAGAGCCTCGGAAATGACAGGGTTCTCCGCCATCGGGACAATCCCTTGATAGTTAATGATCAGCGGCAGGGGAGCCTTCGGCATGGGGATAAATTCCAGAGCGCGGTCCGTCAAGCCGCGACGCAGCAGGAAACGGGGCGGGGCGCCATTGTAGTCCCTTAATCGGGCATGCAGGGCATCCTTTCCGGAAAATTTCGGATAAGCGTGGTAGGACCCGGTTTCCAAATCGTAGAAACGGTAAGCGATATGATCATTGGCGGTCTTGATGAACGTCTCGATATCCCGAAGCGAAAAACCGGAATAGACGGCTCCCCGATCGAAGGCGTTGTCCCGCACCTGCGACATATAATCAAAAATAGTCGTGGGGATGATGTCCTCGCTCATAAGAGGGCGATGATCCCCTGGAAAAAAAATATCCAGGAGGCTGCCGGTTCCGTTCGTATCGAACAAGTACGACGAAGGGCCTTTTTGGGGAAGGGTGTTCATCAGATGTTCGTCCAGGGGGGTGTAGGGCCGCATTTCGACAGGCGTCAAATCGCGCTGGATAGAACGGGGCGCGCCGGAAAGGCGCTCCGCCGCCCACCGCTGGACGCGCGCGGCGGCCGC
>MGUR01000019.1:32938-37112 GCA_001800075.1 Elusimicrobia bacterium RIFCSPLOWO2_01_FULL_59_12 | reverse complement strand
CGAAGGCTGGTTTTTCCGCAGTGGAAAAGACCCCGCCGAGCGCGGGGTCCGCGGAGAGTGAAGCCGCCAGGAGGAGGGCCGTTAAACGGCAAGAATCCGCACGCATGAGCACCCTTATTCTACGGCAAAATCCGCGGTGAAAAAATGGTGCGAAAGGGCACAAATCCGGGCCGGACCAGCCCATATATAAGGTAGGTCCTTTTTTGACATCTCTGTGATATCCCACCGGTGGGGCCGCCAATGTAAAAAAGCCCCTATATCTAGTACATTTTCTTGCAATCTGGAGGCAGAATTGATAATCTGAACGCGTTCATGCGGCTAAAACGGCTCGAAATGGTCGGCTTCAAGTCGTTCGCGGAAAAAACCCGGGTGGAGTTCGAGCCCGGGATTACTTCTGTGGTGGGTCCCAACGGCTGCGGCAAATCCAATATAGCCGATTCCATCCGCTGGGGGTTGGGCGAGATGTCCGCCAGAAGCCTCCGCAGCCAGCAGATGCTGGATGTCATTTTTAACGGCACCGCCAACCGCCCGCCGCAAGGTTACTGCGAAGTCTCTCTTACCTTTGACAACGCCTCCCATCAGCTACCCCTTGATTTTACCGAAGTGAGCGTATCCCGGCGCCTTTTCCGCTCGGGGGAGTCGGAATACTACATCAACAAGACCCAGTGCCGCCTGAAGGACGTGCGCGATCTTTTCCTGGATACCGGCATAGGCAACGACGGCTACTACATCATGGCCCAGGGCAAAATCGAATTTATCCTCGGGGCCAAGCCGGAAGAGCGGCGCGAACTTTTTGAGGAGGCCGCGGGCGTCTCCAAATACAAGGTCCGCCGCGAAGAAGCGCTTCGCAAATTGAACAAGGTGGAACAGGACATGCTCCGCCTGAACGATTCCCTGGCGATCTACAAGCAGCAGATGGAAAGCCTGGACGCGGCCGTGCGCAAGGCCAAGCAGCATCAGAAATATCAGGAAGAACTGCGCACGCTGGAGATCGCCACATTTTTCCATCAGCACCAGGATCTGCGCCATCAGTGGACGACCCTGAACGAGCGCCAGGAAATCAACACGCGGCGCGTGAATGAACTCAAAGAGGATCTGCATCAGAAGGAGTCTGCGCTCACGGACGACCGCGCGGGCTACGAAGCGCTGGAACAGCAGGTGATCGAGCTGCAGCAGAACGCGGCGCTGGCTGAAAGCGAATGGGCCAAGACCGAAGCGGAGCTGAACGCGGCGCGGGAACGCGAGACGGAGCTCAAAGGGGTCCAGCCGCGCCTGGCCGCCGAGCTCACGCAATTGACGGCGGCGATTGAAGAACGGCAAAAGGGGTTCGCCGCCCTGGCGGTAGAAGTCACGGACCTTCGCAAGCAATTCCGCTTGAAGCATGACGAATTCAAGAAGGAAGACGCTAAAAGTCAGTCCAATCAGAACGAGTGCCTTCAGCTTCAAAAGGGCATGGAGGCCGCCAAGGCCCGCCTGCTGGAGCTCGTGCGCCTGTTGAGTCATCATCGCAATGAAACCGTGCGATTGACCTCCCTCGCCGTTCGTCACGAAGAAGGGTCCAAAGCGAAACAGCGCGAGTTCGACAAAGTGCGCGATCGGCGTGCCTCTGTGGAAAAGCAGGTGGAAGACCAGGGACGCCAGACCGTGGCCACCCAGGAACGCCTGGCCGTCGTCCACAACTCCCTGGCATCGCTCGACCTGGCCCAACAGGACGATTCTGAGAAACTTTCGGCATTGGAGAAAAATATCCAGGAAACGCGTGAGCGGCTGGCCGGTATGGATGCGGAGAAGGCGTCGCTGGAGCGCTGGCTGAGCCAGAACCCCGTGGCGCTCGCCTCCGCCACCCTTCGCCAGCAGGAATTCCCCGGAGTGGCCGGTCCCGTCGGAGCTCTTTTTAAGACCAGCGCGCCCTATCAGAAATTGCTGGACCGGGCGTTGGGAGACCGTGCCGAATATTTCATCGCGAACAACTTAAACGACGCCCAGGCGGCGGTTCGCTATCTCTCGGATGAACGCAAGGGCTGGGCGACTTTTCTGGTGCTCGACCGCCTGCTGACGGAAGAGTCGTCACAGCCGTTTGAAGCGCCCGGAAGCCGGTCGTTGGCGGAAGCCGTCGAGTGCGATGAGAGATTCCGGCCGGTCCTCCGTTCTCTTCTGGGCAAAACATTTTATGTGGGCGCCACGGTGTTTGAAGAAAGCCTGCTCCGCGGCGGCGCCGATCCTGAGGGGCTGGAGCATGTGTCTCAAGCGACGACCAGTGACCTCAAGCGGCTGGCCGAAGACGTTACGCGATTGCGCCAGGCGCTTTCCGCGCAGACCGACGCCCGAGGTTCGCTGAAAGACGCCATGGCCGTCCTGGAGACTGAACGCGCGCCCCTTCAGGCGGAAGCGGGCAAGACTCAGGTGCTGGTGCAGGTTCAGCAGGAATCCCTCAATCGTCTGCGGGAAGATTTGGAGCTCGCCCAGACCGAAGAAAAGATACTGCACCGGGAAAAAGACGATCTGATCCAGGCGATTGATCAGACCCGGAATACGCTTCAGCAGGAAGAGGCGCTTCTGGCTACGCTGGATGGCGAACAGCGGTCGCTTCAAGAATCCGTTCACACGCAAGACGCCACACTTCAAGAGCTTCGTCAGGTATCGCAGGGCCATCAGGCCGTCGTATCTCAGCTGAGGCTGGAATCGGAGACCTTGCGCGAGCGCCTTCTCGGCAAAGAGCGGGAAGAAGAAAGCCTGCGCCGCGAGGTGGTTTCAATCGAACAGAGGCTGGCCCAGCACCGCACCGATTTGGATGAGAATGCGGCGCGCCTGACCCAGCTGGCGGCGTTGCAGGCCGAAAAGGGTCAAGCGTTGGCCACGCTGCGCGGCGCCCGGGACGGCTACCAAACGTCGCTGGCCTCCCTGCTGGAAAAGCGCCAGCAGGTCCAGGAACGCTTGCGGCTCGGCGAACAAACCCTCGCGGAGGCCCGGGACATTTTGACGACGGAACAGAGCCGCGTGCAGGAGATCGAATTCCAGGTGCGCACGCTCGAGCAGGACAAGGCGCGCGTCGAGCAGGCGCTCCGGGACACCTATCAGCTGTCCGTGGACGAGGCGCGGGAACACCACGCCGAGATCCAGCCCAACGCCGACGAAGTGGCCCGCCTGCGGCGGCGCCTGGAGGGTCTGGGCCCCGTCAATCTGGCCGCGCCGCAGGAACACGCTCAGCTCCAGGAGCGCTACGATTTTCTGCTCACCCAGCAGCAAGACCTGTTAAAAGCCAAGGACGATCTGCACCAGGCGATCGCCAAGATCAATGCCACCACGCGCGAGCAGTTCAAGACCACCTTCGGTCAGGTGCGCGAGCATTTCAAATTCTTGTTCCAGACGCTTTTCCAGGGCGGGGAAGCCGATCTGGTGCTGACCGATGAGAGCAACCTGCTTGAGTCGGGAGTGGACATCGTGGCCCAGCCTCCCGGGAAAAAACTCCAAAACATCGCGCTTCTCTCCGGCGGCGAGAAGGCGCTCATCGCGATCGCTCTCCTGTTCGCCTTTTTCATGGTCAAGCCCAGCCCGTTCTGCCTGCTGGACGAAGTCGACGCGCCGCTGGATGAGGCCAACGTCGGCCGTTTCCTCCAGATGGTGAAGACTTTTGCGGAAAAGACGCAGTTCATCGTGATCACTCACAACAAGCGCACCATGGAGATGGCCGACATCCTTTACGGCGTCACGATGGCGGAGCTGGGCGTTTCCTCGCTCATTTCCGTCAAGCTGGATTCGGTCAGACCGGAAATTGTCGCCGCCTAACCCGTCCCCACAGGCTGTCCACGCAGAAACGAAATCAACCCTCCCCGCTCATAAGCGGCGCCCCAAATGCATCCGACTTTTGAATGGCCGTGTCGACAGGGTCACCTTTGCCGATGTGCTTGAGTGGGTCAAATCCTTCCTGATGGACGGCCGTCCTCATCACGTGGTGACGGCCAACCCGCTGATGCTGCTGGCGGCCGAAAAAGATTCCAGCCTGGCGGAGATTCTAGGCCACGCGGACCTGGTCGTGCCGGAATCCTCCGGCGTCCGCTGGGCCAGCGAGCAAGTCGGCACGCCGCTGGAAGAGATTGTCCCCGGAATTGATCTTTTGCGGGCGTGCTGCCGCGTGGCCCGGGACGCGCAGCGTTCCATTTTTCTTCTGGGGGCG
>MGUR01000019.1:29672-32929 GCA_001800075.1 Elusimicrobia bacterium RIFCSPLOWO2_01_FULL_59_12 | reverse complement strand
GGAAACGGGGGTCGTCGCGCAGATTCGCGAGACGGCCCCCGGATTTCTTTTTGTCGGGATGAGCGTGCCGGTGCAGGAAAAATGGATCCACCGGAACCTCGAAGCGCTCGGTGTGCCCGTCGTGATGGGCGTAGGGGGAAGTTTTGACGTCTTGTCCGGCCGCCTGCGCCGCGCCCCTGCCTGGATGCGCGAACTCGGCCTGGAATGGCTCTTCCGCACCCTTCAGGAACCCTGGCGCCTCAAGCGAATTATCCACCTTCCTGTATTCGTCTGGAAAATCCTCTTCTCAGAATAATTTAACGACTGTTGTTTTCGAGCGGTTCTTATGATAGATTGAGGGCAGGAGATGGTCATGAAAAAATATCACTTCCCCGTAGTCATCGAGCAAGACGAAGACGGAATGTACGTCGGCATTGTCGCGGATTTGAAGGGTTGTCATACTCAAGCACGGACGCTTTCCGAGCTCGAAAAGCGGTTGAGGGAAGCCATTAAACTCTGTCTCTCTCTTGAGAAAGGTCGCATCGCCCAAAACCGGTTTGTGGGGGTTCACCAGCTTGAAATAGCGGTGTAATGAGCAAACTGCCGGTTGTTTCTGCCGCCCAGATGGCCAAAATTCTCCGCCATCTGGGTTTTTTGTTGGTCCGCCAGAAAGGCAGCCATGCTTACTTTCGTCATCCAGACGGACGTGCTACAGTTGTTCCCTTTCATAGAGGGGAGGACCTAGGCCGCGGCTTGATCCGAGCCATCCTCCGTGATATTGAAATCAACCCTGAGCAATATGCAAAGATTCGACAAGAGATTTAAGTATTTCTTGCGCTCCTTTTTTCTAGCTTACTGCACCCTGCTTTCTGCCCTCTGCTATGCCGCGAACTATCCCAAACCGCAGGGCTACGTGTCCGACTTCGCCAACATCCTGGATGCAGGGTCCCGCCAATCCTTAGAGACCGGGCGTTGCTCAGCGTCGGCACGATTCTCGCGTTGTTAACGCTGATCACCAATAAACCGTATCTTGGCTGGGAGCGGCATACATGGGACCCGATGATTCTGGGGGTATTCCTCGTTGGCGCGGCCGCCTGGACCCGCCGCTGGTTATCCACGGGTCCGAACAGTTTTCGGAATGGCTTTACCGCAATCCGGCTCTACGCTTCCGATAAGCAAAGATTGGCTGCGCTCGGTACTTTATCCTATGCTGTGCGTCCTGGCATCCCCGATACCCCCGCGAGCAAACCTGACTTCGGCGGCGGCCGATCGGGTGGCGGCGGCGCACAAGGAAATTTTTAGAACCCTCCGCCTCATTTTCCTCATTCCTTCCCTCAGCGTTGACGCGGTATAATGCCGCTATGTCGTTTCTACGGCTATCCGCGTTGATAGTTGTTATCATCGTCTCCTGGGCGAATGCGCGCAGTCTTCAGTCCGCGCTGGAGCTCAAGGTGTGACGGATAAGGGCCTGGCACGGCTGACCGGATTGAAGCAACTGGTCGGACTGCAGATGGCCGGCGCACGGATCAGCGATCGCGGTTTGAACGTGCTCAAGGAATTTCCAGCGCTGGAGATGCTCGATGTCAGCGGAACGGACGTCACCGACGCAGGCGCAGACATCCTGGGGTCATTGACGGCCCTCCGCCAGCTCGATCTGGGCGGGACGGCCATTACGGATGAGGGCGTGGCGAAGTTGAAAGGGTTGGACTAATCTGGAGATTCTTTACGTGGGTCCTCAAGTGACCGATGCGGGACTGATGACGGTAGTGGCCTTGAAGAATCTGCGAAGTCTGGACGTAAGCGAAGCCCAGGTCGCCGAGGCAGGTGTCGCGATGCTCAGTCAAGCCTCGAATATGGAGGAGTTTGCGCTTTCTTGGACCACGCTGACCAAACCGATGGTCCGGGCGCTGGGCCAACTGCCACGCGTCAAACGGATCTATTTGAATGGAAACGAGCTGCCTCCCGCCGTTCTCGAAAAAATCCGCTCCTTTGTGAAGCTGGGCCCCATCTCACAATCTTTTCGGATAGATTCCTAGCGCCTTGTCGACTCTCGCGTCGGCCGTTTGCCTTGTCGGGTTGATGGTGACCTCCGCACAGGCACGCCCGGACAGCTGGCCTTCGGCCAGCAGTGCGGGCGGCCCTTACCCCCGAAGGGTGTCCGGGCGGACGGTCCGGTCATCTCAGGATCTAAAGTTTTTCCACATCACGTCCTATGACCGCCCGCCCCAGTATCTGGGGTTTACCTCGTCCAAGCTGGACAACTTCGTGGCGGTCCCCTCCGGGGAATCCTGGTTTGTGCGTCCCGACGGCTGCATGAGCGCCCAGGGCTACCTGCAGCTCATCGATGAAATCAAAGAGCGGCGTTTTCCGGGCCTGGATGTGTCGGATCGCTGGGATGTGACCAATCAAACTCTGGCTGCCCTGGCGGGCGTGAAGTCCCTCCGTATCTTGAGACTTTCGGACACCCGGATCACCGACGCCGGCCTGGGAATCCTGGAAAAACTCCCAGATCTCGAGGTCCTGGTCCTGAACAATCAAGTGACCAATAGCGGTCTGCGTCGCATTCGAGGTCTGAAGCGCTTGAAGGCGCTGGATCTTCAGCGCGCCCGGATCACCGACTCCGGTTTGGGTGTCTTGAAAAGCCTGCCGGGCCTGGTGCGGCTTGACGTGAGCGATACGCGCATCACGGATGCGGGCGCCAAAAGAATTGCCGCGCTGGCGTCTCTGCGCCAGCTGGATATCAGCGGTACCGAGATCACCGATAAGGGGATCGCCTGGCTCGCGGGACTGCCAAAACTGGAGGTCCTTTACGTGGGTGACAAGATGACGGATCGAGGTCTCCGGGCGGTGACTGGATTCAAGCGGCTGAAATCCCTGGATGTGAGCGGCGCAAAGATCACGGACGCCGGGGCGGGCCATCTCCGCGGCGCCACCCGGCTGGAGGCGCTGGCCTTGAGTGAAACGAGCATCGGGGACGCGACGCTGGAACAGGTGGCGACGCTGAAATATTTGAAGACGTTGGAATTGAGTGGAACCCGCGTGACTCGTGAAGGCCTGTCCGCGTTGGCCGGGATGCCGCGCCTGGAAACGTTGTCGCTGGGCTGGGGTGAATTAACGGCTGCGGAATTAAGGGCGCTGGGCGATCTGCCGCGCCTGACGCGGGTGATTTTAAATGGCCGGACCCTCGGCCAGGAGGTGTTGTCCCGGATTCGCTCCCTGGCCAAGCTCAGCAAGCCAGGGCGGAGAAAAGGGGTGCGCCCGGAGCGTCGCGCCACGGC
>MGUR01000019.1:25891-29638 GCA_001800075.1 Elusimicrobia bacterium RIFCSPLOWO2_01_FULL_59_12 | reverse complement strand
ACAACTCATCCGGGTGGAAAAGCGGGAACCCACGTGTCCCTGCAGGACGCCCCGGTGTACGGAATCGGGGCTGCACCTAAACCTGTGAGGGTGGGAACCGCTCCCAAGGGGAAACCCCTAATGATCGAAGTGGGAGCGTCGCCGCAGCGAGCGCGCGCCGGCGGAACGCGGAAACTGACCGGCCTCAAACGCCTTCATCAGATTGAACTCGGCCAGGCGCCGCGCGATCTCGAACTCCGGCCGGGCGCCTTCCCCCAAATCAATTTCCCCGAACAAGACCCCGCCAACAGCCTCGGCGAACTTAACGTCAATACCCGCTAGACACTTTTCTCTGGCAAATCCCTTCTTTAGACGGTAGACTTGCCTCATGGCTCACGCAGGGTTGTTGAATCGAAACGGGATTCTCCCCGTCCTTATTGCGATAGGGTTTTTGAAGGTTCCATCGCCGAGTTGGGCGGGCTCCAAGCAGAACGACGGTTTCCCGGACTATAACCGGCTGGAATACGCCAAGCCGAGGCCGCCGGTGGAGGAGCAGTTGAAGGAACCCAAGCCGGGAAGCATCCAGAGGAAGTTCGGCGACACCAACGAAGATAATTCCGGGGGCGCCGATCCCTTGAATTCAATTCCCATTCCGCTGCTCCGACCCGCACCGAAGACGGATGACTCCGAACCCCCCATCTCCGAAATCCTGGAAGAAGCCGAAGTCTCCCTCTCCACCGTTACGGCCTCCGTCATCCCGTCCGCCTCTACCCCCACCGTCTCTGCTCCAACGGCACCGTGACGCGCTTTCCGCTTTTTGTCCTTATAGGACTGTCGGTCGTTTGGCCGGGCCACGTTTTGGCGGCCAAGGTGATCATGAAGGACGGCAAAACTTACGAAGGGAAAATCATCGACGATACGGGCGGCGACATCCTGATCAAGACGTCGCCGACGGACGCGCGTCCCAAACTGCTTCCGGCTCCTGAGGTGCTTTCCGTGGTCCACGATCCGGTGGCGCCTGCGGCGCTGGATCCACAGCGCTACACGACTTTCGAAATGCTCCTGACGGGCAGCGTGTTTTCTTCCAAACATTTCTCGTTGGACCCGGCGCCCGGAGCGTGGCTGGGCATGGGACTGCGATTCCACCCGGTGGTTGAAGTGGGCGCTGGGCTCGACTGGAAGCCCGCGCTCTCAGGCGATTTGGGGGTGACCGATGGGGTCCTCTTGCGTTCCTATGAGCGGTTTTTCTTCTATGGCGGCGGGTTCTCCGCAAAAGTTTTTCCCTTCTACGCAAAACGCTGGCCCGCAGAACCCTACTTAATTGGCGTCTACGGCTGGGACCGGTTGTCCCCAAAGGGGAGCGGCGATGCCTTGAAAGGCTCCGGGTTCAAAGTCGGCGCGGGCACACGAACGCCGTTATGGAAAAATGTTTTCCTGGAAGCCCGGTTTCTTTTCCAGCGCGTTGAGTTCGACCGGATCTATTTTCTCCGCCGTAATGGGAGCCTGGACCCCAAGATCCTCTCTGACAGCTATACACTCTCTACCGGCCTCTCTGTCCGCCTGTAAAAAGTTAAAATACCGCCTCCATGAACAACGACCAGCGCTTGATGGCGCGCGCCCTGGAATGGGCTCGCCGAGGTACGGGTTTTACGCACCCCAACCCGATGGTGGGGTGCGTGATTGCGCGCGGCGGGAAGATCGTAGGCGAGGGCTATCACCACGCTTATGGCCGGGATCATGCCGAAGTCGATGCTCTCAAGAAGGCAGGAACAAGAGCGCGGGGCGCCACGTTGTATGTTAACCTTGAACCCTGCGCCCACTGGGGCCGGACGCCGCCCTGCATGATCGCGGTGGTCGGCGCGGGAATCCGGCGCGTGGTCGCCGCGATGCAGGACCCCCACCCGAATGTGGCCGGCCGAGGGTTTGCTTTCTTTAAGCAGCATGGCGTGAAAGTCACACGAGAGGTCCTTGAAAAAGAGGCCCGGGAACTCAATCGCGCTTTTATGACCCGGGTTAAGGAGCATCGGCCGTATGTTATTTTGAAGGCGGCGATCTCGTTGGATGGAAAGGTCGCCACAGCCCGGGGAGAATCACGGTGGATCACCTGTCCCCAGGCACGCCGAGAGGGCCATCTCCTTCGCGCGCGCGTGGATGCCATCGCGACCGGCGTGGGGACGGTTCTGGAGGATAACCCCGCGCTCACTGCGCATGGAGCAGGCCGCAACCCGAAGCGCATTATTTTCGACAGCGCCTTGCGCATTCCCTTAAATGCGCGCGTTCTCGATAAGGCCGCGCCCACGTGGATTTTAACGACTGCGCGCGCGTCAGGTTCCAAGCGGCGCGCTCTTGAGCGCAAAGGGATTCCGGTTTACCTCGTCGCGAAGGGCGCGAAGGGCCAAGTGTCTTTGACCGAAGCGGCGCGCGTGCTGGCGCGTGAAGGCGTGACCCATATGCTGGTAGAAGCCGGCGGGGTTTTGAATGCCGCATTCCTTGAGGCGGGGCTGGTGGACGAGGTCCTCTGGTTTATCGCCCCGAAAATAATCGGCGGACAGAACGCGAAAACGGCGGTGGAGGGAAACGGGATCGCAGAACTGGCCAAGGCGTGGTCAATCCAGGGCCTGAGGGTCGAAACGGTAGGTCCGGATCTCATGATTCGGGGAAAAGTCGAGCGGTAACCGCGTGTTCACCGGCCTCATTTCAGCTATCGGAAAAGTGGTAAAATACGACGGAACTCGCCCGCCACACAACCGGCGGGCGTCCGCCGAGAGATGCGGCGGGCGCCTTGGCATCCGCGTCCCCTTCAGTCACGTTCGGCTCGGTGAAAGCCTCAGTGTCGATGGCGTCTGTTTGACAGTCGCTTTCAAGGAAAGCGGAACGGTATTCTTCGACGTGGGGCCGGAAACGCGGCGCGTGACGACGCTTGGCGGCTTGAAGCCGGGGTCCCGCGTGAACATGGAACGGGCGCTCCGGGTGGGGGACCGTGTCGGCGGGCATTGGGTCACCGGGCACGTGGAGCAGACAGGACGGCTGGTCAAGGTCAAACCGGCCGGCCGCAGCCGTTGGCTTGAAGTCATCGTTCCCCATGCTGTCGCGCGCTATGTGGTTCCCAAGGGAAGCCTGGCGGTTGACGGCGTGAGCCTGACGGTGGCGGACGTTCAAAAAAACAAGATTACGATCATGCTGATCCCGCACACGCTTTCGCATACGACGCTGGGACAAAAGAAGTCCGGGGACAAAGTGAACGTGGAAGCGGATCTATTAGCCAAATACGCCGAGCAACTTCAGAAACTACGAGGATAGCGGATGGAGGATAGTGAATGGTCGAGGTATTTTTATTAAAAACTTCCTTGACCACCTTCCATCCTCCCTCTTCCATTAATCCCTATGTCCTTCGCTAGCATTCCCGAAGCCATTCGAGATATCCGCCGCGGCCGGTTGGTCATCGTGGTGGATGACCCCGCGCGCGAAAATGAGGGGGACCTGGTCTGCGCGGCGTCCAAGGCGACGCCGGCCCTGGTTAACTTCATGGCCAAGTATGGGCGCGGGCTGATCTGCATGCCGGTTGTCGGCAAGCGTCTTGACGCCCTGCGCATCGCGCCGATGGTGGAGAATAACGAAGAGGTGCGCGACGCGGCGTTCACGGTGTCGGTGGACGCGCGGCGGCATGTGACGACCGGCGTCTCGGCGGCGGATCGCGCGCGGACCATCCAGACGATTTTAAATCCCCGCACCCAGCCCAAAGATCTCGTCCGTCCGGGACATATTTTC
>MGUR01000019.1:25380-25856 GCA_001800075.1 Elusimicrobia bacterium RIFCSPLOWO2_01_FULL_59_12 | reverse complement strand
GGGCACACCGAAGCGGCGGTCGATCTGGCGAAAATGGCCGGACTCTATCCCGCGGGCGTGATCTGCGAGATCATGAACGAAAACGGCACAATGGCCCGGATGCCGGAACTGAAACGCTTCGCCCGCCGCCACCGCCTGAAGATGATCACCATCCAGCACCTGATCGAGTACAGGCGAAAGAACGAGAAGCTTGTGAACCGCGTGGTCAGCGCGAAGCTCCCGACCAAGTTCGGCGTGTTTGCCCTGCATCTCTATGAGGACGAACTGAACAAGGAGCATCACCTGGTGATCGTCCGCGGAGAAGTGGCGGGCAAAAAAGACGTGCTGGTGCGCGTCCATTCCTCCTGCTTCACAGGCGATACGCTCGGGTCCCTGCGCTGCGACTGCGGCGAACAGCTGCAGAAGGCGCTGCAGCGCATTTCCGCGGAAGACCGGGGCGTGGTCCTGTACATGCACCAGGAGGGACGCGGCATTGG
>MGUR01000019.1:19740-25362 GCA_001800075.1 Elusimicrobia bacterium RIFCSPLOWO2_01_FULL_59_12 | reverse complement strand
ACAGGATAGGGGCCTGGACACTGTCGAGGCCAACCGGGCGCTCGGCTTCAAGCCGGATCTGCGGCAGTACGGCATCGGCGCGCAGATCCTGGTGGATTTAGGGCTCACCAGCATCCGGCTGATGACCAACAACCCGCGCAAGATCGTCGGCATCGAAGGCTACGGGCTTAAAGTGACCCGGCGCGTGGCGCTGGAAATTCCCGCCAATCAAACCAACCGCGGGTATTTAAAAACAAAAAAAGATAAACTAGGTCACATTTTGGAACAGCTTTCAATTCAATAATGGCCGCCCCCAAGCATAAATCGGATCTTCCCAAAAACGCCGCCCAGGGCAAACGCTTCGCGATCGTAGCGTCGCGCTACCACGATGAAGTCGTCGAAGACCTGATCGACGGCGCGGTCGAAACCCTGGAGTCGCTTGGGGCGATGGCGGCGGACATCCATACGATCCGGGTTCCGGGCTCGTTTGAAATTCCGCTCGCGGCGCACGCTGTGGCGCAGCACCAGAAGGTGGATGCGATCCTGTGCATCGGCGTCATCATCAAGGGGGAAACGCGGCACGATCAATACATCGCCCAGGAAGTCGCGCGCGGCATCTCCCAGGTCGGCCATGCGGCCGGCTTCCCGGTGATCTTCGGTGTTCTGACGACGGACACGCTGGACCAGGCCAAAGCGCGCGCCGGGGGGTCCCGCGGGCATAAAGGGATTGAGGCGGCCCAAACGGCCGTCGCGATGATCCAGGTTTTGGACCAGATTAAAAGCGAAGGTAAGAAAGGTTCAAGCGGAACAGTCGGGTTTGAAATTTAGGACGTCCTTCCCGCGAAAGCGCGCACGCCACACTGCCGGCGCGCCCGCCCAGTCGTGTGGAGGGCGGGAATCCAGTGTCGTTGACGCCGCTGGACCCCCGCTTCCGCGGGGGTGACGGCAGTTGAAAGGTGTTCTTTGAATGAATTCTTCCCGTCGTCAGGGCCGAGAGGCCGCGCTGCAGATGCTGTATCTGATTGACGTCTGCCGGCTGGACGTCGACAAGATCCCGGACGCGGTGCTGTCGGACGAGCCGCTCGCGGCGAAAACCCGGGAGTTCGCGCGTCATCTGGCCTCGGGCACCGTTTCGCAGTGGGAACGGATCGACAAGCTGGTCGCGCATCACGCGAAAAACTGGGAGATCCGCCGCATGGCCACGATCGACCGGTGTATTTTAAGAATGGCAAGCTTTGAACTGCTGGCGGATCTGGAAACGCCGGTGAACGTGATCATCAACGAGGCCGTGGAAATCGCGAAAAGATACTCCACGGCGGAAAGTAGCAAGTTTGTGAATGGAATATTGGATAAAATAAAAGAAGAACGGAAAAATGGATAAAAACCTGGCCCGAAAAGAAATCGACCGTCTGCGCGAAGCGATCGCCCAGCACGACGTCCGCTATTACGTTCTTGCCCAGCCCGAGATCTCCGATACCGAATACGACCGCCTGTACAAACAGCTCCTGTCTTTGGAAAAACAATTTCCCGACCTGACCACGCCGGACTCCCCGACGCAGCGCGTCGGCGGCCAGCGCGTGGGCGGCTTCGAGTCCGCGAGGCACCGCACCCCAATGCTCTCGCTGGACAACACCTACAATGAAAACGAGGTGCTGGAATGGGACGACCGCCTGCGGAAGGCCGCCGGGACGACCGAATTCGATTACGTGGTCGAGCCCAAAATCGACGGCGTCAGCGTGTCCCTGATTTATGAGAACGGCGCCTTTGTGCGCGGGGTGACCCGCGGCGATGGCGACACCGGCGACGACATCACCCACAATCTGCGGACGCTCCGGTCCATCCCCCTGCGGCTGCGGCTCCCCTTCCCGAAATGGCTCGACGTGCGCGGCGAGATCTACATGGACAAGAAAGATTTCGCCAAACTGAACGCTACGCTTACCAAGCACGGCGAGGAGTCCTTCGCCAATTCGCGCAACGCCTCCGCCGGGTCCCTGCGGCAGAAAGATCCCGCCGTCACCGCGTCGCGTCCCCTGCGTTTTCTGGCGCACTCCATCGGGACGGTCGAAGGGGGGGGCTGGAAAACGCATTGGGAGTTTTTGAAAGCCTGCAGACAGCTCGGAATCCCCACGCCCCCGATGGTCGTGCATGGCGACACGGTCATGGACTGCATGCGGCAATGCCGCCGCCTGGAACGGGACCGCGACGAACTTCCCTATGAAATTGACGGCGCGGTGATCAAGGTGAACGTGCTGTCCATCCGGGAGAAGGTGGGTATGACGCAGAAATCGCCTCGCTGGGCGGTGGCCTACAAATTTGAAGCCCAGCAGGCGACCACGCAAGTGCTCGATATCATCACTTCGGTGGGACGGACCGGCACCGTCACGCCGGTCGCCAAGCTGAAGCCGGTCGGCGTCGGCGGCGTGACGGTGTCCAACGCGACTCTGCACAATTTTGACGAGATCAAACGGCTGGACGTGAAGATAGGCGATTGGGTCTTGATCCAGCGCGCGGGCGACGTCATCCCTCAGGTGCTTCACGTCATTACGAGCCGGCGCATCGGGAAAGAGAAAGCGTTTCCCGTCCCTGCCATGTGTCCGGAGTGCGGCGCGCTCATTGCCAAGGAAAAAGAGGTGGAGGTCGCTTACCGCTGCACCAACCCCGGCTGCCCGGCGCAGCTCACTCGCGGAGTGGTTCATTTCGCCGGCCGGTCGGCCATGGATATTGAAGGATTGGGAGAAGTGGCGGTTGTTCAGCTGGTCGAGAAGAAATTCGTGAAAGATATGGCGGACATCTACACGCTCAGCAAAAAAGAAGCGCTCCAGATGGAGCTGTTCGCGGACAAAAAAGCGGACAACCTGATGGCGGCGATCGAGAAAAGCAAGACACGGCCGCTGTCCCGCTTCCTATTCGGATTGGGCGTCCGCCACGTCGGCGAGAAGGCCGCTTATGTTCTGGCGCAGAAGTACCTGACGATCGATGCCCTCGCGGAGGCTTCCCAGGCGGACCTGCAGGCCATTCATGAAATCGGGCCGGTCATGGCGGAGGCGATCGTCTCCTACTTTAAGCTTCCCACCACCCAGACCCTCCTGCGCAAATTCAAGCGCGCCGGCCTCACGATGAAGGAAGACGCGGCCAAACGCCGCGGTCTCCAGCCGTTTCAGGGAAAAACGGTGGTCTTCACCGGTGAGATGGAAAAATACAGCCGCCCGGAAGCCGAGCGCATGGTCCGTGAGTACGGGGGCAACGCCGCCGGCTCGGTCTCCGCAAAAACGGACTTTGTCGTAGCCGGCAAAGAGCCCGGCTCCAAAGCCGCCAAGGCCCAGAAACTCGGCGTCAAAATCCTCTCCGAAAAGCAGTTCCTCAAGCTCCTCCCCGAGAACGGAAACTAACCCTCCCGCCGTCTCTCAGTTCTCAGTTTTTGGATTTCGGTTTTCGGTTCTCGAACTCTCGAAAGCTTCAAACCAGATCGCAGAGATCAGAAAACTGAAAATGAAAACTGAAAGGACGGCTGTTTAGACCCAGCCTCTCTATAGGCCAATTAGTCCCGGGATTTTAGCCGTTTGCTCCATTCACCCTCCGACGGGCACCATTTAAAATCAGGGAGTATGCAAAAGCTCCTGCTCCGGTCAATCACTCTCCTGCTGGTCCCCTGCCTGGCCGCGGATCCCGTCCCGGCCGGCCTTTTGGCGGCCGGTATTTCTCCGCCTCGGCGCGCCGCCGCGCCGCCGTCCGTTTTCACCGAGCAGGCCTTCGCCACGCCGGTTCTCGAGGCGCTCCGCCCCCTGGCCCTGAAATTTCTTGCGCCCCGCGCCTGGCTGGCGGCTCTGGCGCGCCGGGCGCGGGAGGACGCGGGATCTTTGTTTCCGCGCGCCGCGTCGGGTCCTCGACTCGCGGGTTTTCCGAAACATATCGCGTTGATAGGCCGCCCCGGCGCCGGGAAGGGAGCGCACGGGCCCGTTCTGACGCGGGACCTCGGGGTCCCTTATCTGACCACAGGCGACCTGGTCCGGCGCGCGGTCAAAACGGAAGAATTCCCGGAAGCGCGCCGCGTGATGGAATCAGGCAATCTGATCGACGACTCCCTGATGCTGGACATGCTGGGCCGGGAACTGGCGAAGCCGGAGTACCGGGACGGCTATGTGCTGGATGGTTTCCCGCGAAACGTGCCGCAGCTCCATCTTCTTCGGCAGGAAGGGATTCCGGTCAAGGCCTATCTCTATTTCTCCATCAGCCCGGAAACCTATATCCTCCGCGCGGAGCAAAGACGCCGGGAGGCCGTCGCGAAGGGCGAAGAGCCGCGAAAAGACGACGAACCGGCGAAAGTCCGGACACGGCTTATGGAATACGACCTGAAGACCGCTCCCCTGGTCGAGTTCCTCCGGTCCGAGCCCGCCGGGCGGCTGATCGAGCTGGATTCTGAATCGCCTCCGGACGTGACCTTTGAGGACGCCAACGCCAGCATCCGCCATGTGTATGAGCGTCAGATCCTGCCGGTCCTCCAGGATTGGGTGCGGCGGCAGGGTTCCCCCGCCGTGCCGCCCGCGCAAAATAAAAACTCCGGCAAAGACTTCAAAGTCCGGTCCGCGTTGCTGGCGGTTGCAGGGGCGGCGCTGTTCGGGGCGACCAGCCGGGACCCCCTGGCGTGGATTTGGTTTCAGGGCCTCGCCAGAACGGATCCACAGGCCTGGCCGCCGCATTTGGCAACGATCGGCGCCGCGGGATTGATCTTTTACGCGACGCGCGCGCTCTGGCGGCAGCTCCCTGCGGCTCGCCGGCGCACGCTTACCGGAGCCGTAGCTAGAGGTCTCAATGTAACGGGGTTGGCGTCGCGGCCGGCTTTATTTGTCCAGCGATATTTCTTTGGTAACCCTGGCAATCTGCGGATTATGCATGGGAACCTAAAACGCATCCGGTACAGTTCTTAAGCCATGTTTTTATTCCCGCGGCGATTTCGCATTTGCTGCTTCTCCGCAAACCCACCCAGTGCGCAGGGCGCGGCTCCCGCCATCGTTTTCGATATCCAAGTTTGCTAGAATCGGGCCTCACCGAATCAATCCCACAATCCCATTCGTCATTCCCGCATGCCGTTAGCGGGAATCCAGAGACTCGTCGTGATTGGATCCCCGCTTACAACCGCGGGGATGACGGTAAGAGGAGTCCATGAGTAAGCCGCCCAAGCGCGCGTTGATCAGCGTGAACGATAAATCCGGCATTGTGGAGTTCGCCCACGCGCTCTCCGAGGCCGGCTATGAAATCATCTCCACGGGGGGAACCGCCAAGGCCCTGCGGCAGGGGGAAATTCCCGTGAAGGAAGTCGAAGAGCTTACCGGGTTTCCCGAAATCCTCGAAGGGCGCGTCAAAACCCTGCATCCCAAAATATTTGGCGCGCTCCTGGCCCGCCGCGCCGATCCCGGGCACCGGAAGGATCTGGCCGCGCACCAGATCGAGCCGATCGACATGGTGGTCGTCAATCTCTATCCCTTTGAGCAGCATGTCACCAAAAACGTGCTGGACGAAAAAGATATTCTGGAACTGATCGACATCGGGGGCGTCACCCTGTTGCGCGCGGCCGGCAAAAATTACCACGACGTCGCAATCGTCTGCGATCCGGCCGATTATCCCCAAGTCTTGCGAGAGCTGAAG
>MGUR01000019.1:18437-19732 GCA_001800075.1 Elusimicrobia bacterium RIFCSPLOWO2_01_FULL_59_12 | reverse complement strand
CGGCTCGCCGCCAAGGCGTTCGCGCACACCGCGCGGTACGACGCCGTGATCTCGTCTTATTTCCGCGAGCGCAGCCAAGAGCCGGACATTTTCCCGTCCGAACTGACGGTGGGGTTGATCAAGGAACAAAACCTGCGCTATGGGGAAAACCCCCATCAGAAGGCCGCGATCTACCGCGAGACCGGCGCGCGCAGCGTGGAGTGGGGCATCGTCACCGCGAAAAAGCTCCAGGGCAAGGAGCTGTCTTATAACAACTATCTCGATCTGGATTCGGCGTGGAATCTGGTGAACGAATTTAACCAGACGGCGTGCGTGATCATGAAGCACAACAACCCGTGCGGCGTGGCGATCGCGACGCACCCCGATGAAGCTTTCCGCCTGGCGCAGGACTGCGATCCCTTAAGCGCCTTCGGCGGCATCGTGGGCTTTAACCGTGAAGTGGACGGCCAGACCGCCGAAGAGATGACCAAAATCTTTTTGGAGTGCGTGATCGCGCCCGGCTACCGGCCGGAAGCGATGGAGGTGTTCAAGAAGAAAGAGAACCTGCGCGTACTCCAGCTGCCGTCAAGCATCACCACGGCGGCTAAGGAATTTGACATGCGGCGCGTATCCGGCGGCCTCCTGGTCCAGGAAAAAGATTATGCGCAGTACACCGAGACGAAAGTCGTGACCAAGCGTGCGCCGTCACCGGAGGAAATGGCGTCGCTTGAATTCGGCTGGCGCGTCGCCAAGCACGTGAAGTCGAACGCCATGATCCTGACCCGCGGGCTGCAGACGATCGGGGTGGGCGCGGGCCAGATGTCTCGCGTGGACGCGTTGAAGGTGGCGTGGATGAAGTATCAGCAACAGCAGGCCTTGATATTGGTCCAGCAGCGGCCGATGGTGCTTTCCGGCGACGCGTTTTTTCCGTTCCGCGACTGCGTGGATGAGGCGGCGAAGATCGGCGTCTCGGCGATCATCCAGCCCGGCGGATCGGTCCGCGACGAGGATTCCATCCGCGCGTGCAACGAGCACAACATCGCCATGGTGTTTACGGGGATGAGGCATTTTCGACATTGAGAAACGGCGGTGGTAACGTGTCAACGTGGTATCGTGGTAACGAATCTGACGTGTGCCCCGGCCTCTCCCTTATCACGTTATCACGCTACCACATTACCGCGCCTCTATGAAACCTACCGTCGCGATCATCGGCCTCGGGCTCATTGGGGGCTCCCTCGGCCAGGCGCTGCGTCGATCGAAGAAATATAAAGTCATCGGGATCGCGCGCCGCGCGAAAACGGCGCGCGAAGCGAAAC
>MGUR01000019.1:9036-18399 GCA_001800075.1 Elusimicrobia bacterium RIFCSPLOWO2_01_FULL_59_12 | reverse complement strand
CGAAACGGCGCGGCGCGGTGGACCGCGCCTCAATGCGTCTGGCGGACGTCGCGTCCGCCGACATCGTGGTGATCTGCAGTCCGCTGGATGCCATCATCCCGCTTTTTAAGCGCATCGTTCCCTTTTTGAAACCGGGCGCGATCGTGACGGACGCGGGCAGTGTGAAAGAACCGATCCTGCGCGCCGCGGCGCGGGTGAAGCGGCCGGCTTCCGTTCATTTTATGGGGGGGCATCCGCTCGCGGGTTCGCACAGAACGGGCGTGGAAGCGTCCAGCTTTCGTTTATTTGAAGGATCGACCGTCGTTTTGGTCCCAGGGTCCCGAACGGCCTTGAGTCCCTTAAAAGCGCTTTGGCGCGTTGCAGGCGCGAAGACCTTGGTGCTCACCGCGAAAGAGCACGATCGCGCGGTGGCCTTGATCAGTCATCTTCCGCACGCGCTCGCGCACGCGCTCGTTCACTTAATTGCGCGCGCGCGCGACCGACGGCGCCTGGCGTCGCTGGTCGCCGGCTCCTTCCGCGACGCCACGCGCGTCGCGTCGGCGGACCCGAGTCAGTGGGCGCAGATCTTCGGCGCAAACGCGCGCCCGCTTCGTGACGCCCTGCGCTCTTTCCGTCGCGAACTGTCCCGTTTTGAAAATAATCTATCCCGTTCTTCCCTCCAAAAGCACCTGAAGGTTTCGCAGGCGTTCCGCCGTCCGCTTTTCCATGGAAAATAAAACGATCCAACCCGCTGGGCGGGTGGGGGGAACGCTCGACGTTCCCGGTGATAAGTCCATCTCGCATCGCGCCGTCATTCTGGGCGCGTTGTCGGTCACGTCCGCGAAGGTCCGCCACTTCTTGGCAGCGGAAGACTGCCTCTCTACGGTTGAAGCGTTCCGCGCGATGGGAATCCGTATTGAGCGGGACAAAGAAGAGTTGTCGATCCACGGAAAGGGCCTGGACGGATTGCGCGAACCGAAAGGACCGATCGATTGCGGCAATTCGGGAACCACCGCGCGCCTCTTGATGGGCGTGCTGACCGGCCAGCCTTTTGAAGTCGAGCTCACCGGGGATGCCTCGCTCTCCCGCCGGCCGATGGGCCGGGTGATCGAGCCGCTCTCGCAGATGGGGGCCTATTTCACCAACGGGAAAAATCCCGGCTGCCTGGCGCTTAAGATTCACGGGTGCCATCGCGTGCGGCCGATCAGCTGGAAAACCCCCGTGGCGAGCGCGCAGGTGAAATCCGCTATTTTACTCGCCGGTCTCTATGCGTCCGGGCAAACGGAAGTGCAGGAACCCTTCCTATCGCGCGACCACACCGAGCGCCTGCTGCGCGCCTGCGGTGTGGACGTTCAGCAAAGAGGCTTTCACATCAGCGTGCGCGGGACGGCGACCCTTCGCGCCGCGGAATTCCATGTGCCGGGGGATCTCTCCAGCGCCGCATTCTTATTGGCGGCCGGGGCGCTTCTCTCATCAGCCGGCGTCACTGTGCGGCGCGCCGGCGTCAACCCGACCCGCACAGGATTCCTTGAGCTGATCAAAGCGATGGGCGCGCCGTGCCGGCTGGAGGCCGCCAGCGAATCCAGCGGCGAGCCGTTCGCGGATGTGGAGGTGAAAAAGGCGGAGCTCAAGGCGGTGACGATCGCCGGCGACCTCATCCCCCGATCCATCGACGAAATACCCATTCTCGCCGTGCTCGCGACGCAGGCCCGGGGCCAGACCGTGATCCGCGACGCCGGCGAATTGCGGGTGAAAGAATCTGATCGGCTGTCCGCCCTGCGCGCGGAGCTTTCCAAAATGGGCGCGCGCATCCAAGAAACGCCCGATGGGTTGATCATCGAAGGATCAACCCCCCTGAAGGGTGCGGTGGTAAAAAGCCACGGCGACCATCGCCTGGCGATGTCGCTGGCGGTGGCGGCGTTGACGGCTCAAGGCGCTACGACCATCGAGGATGTCGCTTGCGTGAACACGTCGTTCCCTGATTTCTGGGCGCGCCTGGATGAGCTCCGTGGCCGCTAACCCTTACTTCAGCCCGCTCCTCTACTTTTTGGGCAAGCATTTCACGGGCGGATCCTTTGATCTGGTCTGGAGGCGCAAGGTGTTCGGTCGGGAAAACATCCCGCCCCGGGGGCAGGCCGTGATTTTCGCCGCCAACCACCGGTCATTGGCGGACCCCAATCTGGTCGGGAGCGCGATCCCCTATCCGGTGAATTATTTCGCCAAGGAAGAGCTCTTCCGCGTTCCGTTTTTGGGATGGTACATTCGCCGGGTGAATGCGTTCCCCGTGAATCGCGCCGAACACGATA
This sequence comes from Elusimicrobia bacterium RIFCSPLOWO2_01_FULL_59_12, assembly GCA_001800075.1. Classification (GTDB taxonomy): domain Bacteria; phylum Elusimicrobiota; class Elusimicrobia; order 2-01-FULL-59-12; family 2-01-FULL-59-12; genus 2-01-FULL-59-12. The sequence continues at coordinate 16,114 of MGUR01000019.1, read as the reverse complement.
TCGGCGCGGTCAAAACGGCCCAGCGGATTCTCGAAGCGGGCGAAGGCTTGGTGATGTTCCCGGAAGGGGGCCGGCGGCTGGATTCCAAGCGCCAGTGGAAAGTGAAATCAGGCGTGGGCCTGCTCGCCTGTACCACCGGTGCGCGGGTCGTGCCCGTGGGCGTCCGGAACTCGGAAAACTTTACGCGGCTGGGCCGGGTGGAAGTGCATTTCGGCCAGCCGCTTACCCCGCCCCGCGACGCAGGGCGCGAGGCTTACGAGACATTCAGCCGGCAGGTGATTGAACGAATTCGAGAACTCGTTGAAGGAGGTCACACGCGGTGAATAAAACGGCGTTGCGGACGTTGATCGTGTCGCAGGTGTTTTCGCTCTTTTTTCTGATCTTCATGCCGGTTCTGGTCCGGCTGCTTAATGAGGCCTGGGGGCGGGTGCTTTACGCCTTCCTGGCGCTAGCGGCGATCGGGTTGGCGCTGGCGCTGCGGTACGCCTTGAACGGCCTGGAATAGGCGTCAAATGGTATACTCCCCGATATGACGGACGAAAAGCTGTTTATTGACGATATATCGATGAGCGAACTGCTCAAAGGCACCCCGGAAAAGGTCTTCTCCGGGACGGTCGTATCGGCGCGCGTTCTGGGGACATCCCCGGAGGGCGTGCTGGTGGATATCGGGTTAAAAATGGAAGGCCTCATCCCCCGCGCCGAGTTTCCCGATTTTGACAAACTGCCCTTCAAGGAGGGGGACATGGTCTCCGTCCTCATTCGCCGCGTGGAGGGGCCGGATAACCACAGCAAGGTGTCATGGCGCGCCGCGCGCGAGCTCAGCTCGTGGGACCGGTTGTTCGCGGCACACCGCGCGGGAACCCCAGTGGAAGGGGTGGTCAAGCGTAAGGTCAAGGGCGGCTATGTCGTGGATGTCGGCGTGGAAGCGTTTCTGCCCGGTTCCCAGGTGGACGTTCGTCCCACCCGCGACCCCGAAGCCTGGATTAACGAAACGATTTCCGTGCTGGTCACGGAGATGGACCGCGCCAAGCCGAATGTGGTCGTGTCCCGGCGGAAATTTATGGAACGGGAACGCGGGCAGAAGCGCGAGGGCACGCTGGCGGCGTTGAAAGTGGGGGACGTGATCAGCGGCACGGTTTCGAGCCTCACCTCGTTCGGCGCGTTTGTCGACATCGGAGGCATCGAAGGCCTGCTCCATGTGTCCGATGTGTCCTGGCACCGTACCGATCGCGTAGAAAAAATCCTCAAAGTGGGCCAGGCGATCCAAGTCAAGGTGCTCAAATACGACGCGACCCTCCAGCGCATTTCACTGGGTTTGAAACAGCTCACCCCGCATCCCTGGTCGGGCGTGCCGCAGCGCTTTCCGGCCGGTTCCATTGTTCCCGGCCGCGTCACCAGTTTGACGACGTTCGGCGCGTTCGTCCAGCTGGAGCCCGGGGTGGAAGGGCTGATCCATGTGAGTGAGCTTTCCTGGAAGGAGCGGGTCAGCAAGCCGGAGGAGATTTTAAAGCCGAATGAGGAGGTGCGCGTCAAGATCCTCTCGGTGGACACGCAGAAAGAAAAACTCTCCCTCTCCCTGAAGCGCGCCGGCGCCAACCCCTGGGAAAAGATCAAATCGCAGTATCCCGTAGGCAGCCGGGTCAAAGGGCCGATCACGCATCTCACGCCGTTTGGCGCTTTTGTCATGCTGCCCGACGGCCTCGAGGGGCTGGTGCATATCTCGGATTTGTCCTGGACCAAGCGCGGCAAACATCCTTCGGACGTCGTGGCCGTCGGGCAGGTCCTCGAGGTGATTGTGATGGATGTGAAGCCGGAGGCCGAGAAAATCGTTTTGTCGCTGAAACACACCCAGCCGGATCCGTTTACGTCGCTTCGCAACGGGCAGGTGGTGAGCGGGTGCGTGACGAGCGTTCAGGAGGCGGAGGTGATGGTGACGCTTCCCGGCGACATCGAGGCGTCGGTCCGCCTCCAGGAACTGGCGCAGGATGCGGAGGGCAAGGAGCAACTTCCTGAGATCGGGCAGCTGGTCACCGCCAAGATCATCCGGGCCGATCCACGTGAAAGACGGGTGGAGCTGTCCATCCGGCGGTACGAGCGGGAGCAGGAACGGCAGATGGTGGCGCGCTACGCCGGACAGAATCAGGAACCCCTGACCCTGCGGGACGTCCTGGTTGAAAGCGACGACACGGACGATTCAAAGAAGTGAACCTGCAGCGATTTTCTTTTCAACGGCATCCGGAGCTCGCCTGGGAAGCGGCGCTCACGGTGGGGGGCCTTTCCATCATCGCTCTCACATTCGTTGTGTATCCCCGTTTTGATGTCGCCCTGTCTACCGCGCGGCCCAGCCTTTCTTCCGCAGAAGCAGACCGGCAGGTCGAATACGCCAAAAGCTACCTGACGTCTCATCCCGAAGACATGAACACCTACGTCGCGCTCGCGATGGCCTACTATCAAAAGGGCCCGGCGTACTACGTGGAAGGCATGAACGCGCTGGAAAAGGCGCGCGCGCTGGGGGCCGTCAGCGATCAGTTGTTCTATTATGCGGGCGTGATGTACAGCGCGCTCGGTTTGCCGGATTATGCCATCAACGAATTTTCAAAATATTTGAGGCACCACCCCAGGAATTACGAAACGATGATCCGGATCGCCAACCTGCACTTCCAGCAGAAACGCATCGATCAAGCGCAGGCGCTGTATCAAGAAGCGATCGGGGCCTGGCCGAAGGACGCTACCGCCTGGTTTAACTACGCCCTGGTGAACAAAGAAAAGGGGAAATACGCCGAGGCGTTGGAATGCCTGGATGTGGTCGGCCGGATTGCCGGGCAACTCCCCCCCGGCGGCCTGTATCAGCGCGGAGAGATCTATCGATTGAAGGGGGAACCTGACAAGGCGTTTGAACTCTATCAACAGGAGATTGCCGCCCAGCCGGATTACGTTCCCGCGTTGGAGGCGACGGAAACCATTTTGAAAGCAAAGGGCGAGGTTAAAGAGGCGCGCGCGCTTAGAAAGCGCATCAGCGAGCTCAAGAAGAAGCAGGCTCAGGCAAATTCCTGATATGGCAAAGAACCCCCACCGGCCGCAGACGGGACAACTCACGCAGGCGCCGGCGGGCCAAAAGTCCGCTGCCGTTTCGAAGCGCGGCAAAAAAGTCATTGGCGCCGGTGCGTGCGGCGTCCTTTTGGGCTTTTGGGTGCTTACCTACGCGGATCCTTCCGGTCAAAACTGGGCCAGTACGCTTTCCCCCGCCTTGTTGGTCCTGGGATATGCCCTGATTGGGATCGGAATCGTACTTCCAGACTCCTCCCCGGGCATTTAAACTCACAAAATCTAAAAATAACGCATTTTCTCGACGGAAAATGCACGAATTTTCGATTTTAGGCCCCTAAAATTCAGTAATTGAACACGGTTATGTCCCGCTTTTTGGGGTCTTTCCTGGTCTTTTCGTCAAAGAACCGGGTGAGGGTTGTTTGATCTGTCGTGCGTGCGGGTCACTCCCCGGGTCTTTTATCAGCTCTCCTTTTGGCGCCGTTCTTCCCTGTCTTTTTGAGTCCGCGGTGTAACGCCTGCTTCCTAGTCTTTTCGGTGCAATCTCGAATGGATCGGATTGAGGGGGGAGTTTCCTGGTGTTTTTTAACCTCTAGAAAATCGATTGATCATCTCACCGTTTTTGCCAACATATTGCCTGAATAAATCACTCTTGTTTTGATTCCGGTGACCCAGTCTCTCTATTTCCATAATTTTTTGCAAAATTCGGCCAAAATGGGAGTGCCAGCTTCGAATAGCTCAAGCGGCTTAGAAGGCGACCGCCTAGAAGCTCTCGGGGAGAGGGGATTTATCGCGAGATCTGAGAGGTTTTCAACCGGCTGCACGAAGGTCGCTCGTCAGCTGTTACGCAATATAATATATGTTATCGGTATGTTGCAGGGGAATGGAGGGGAACCCCATTTGGCGTTTTGGGCGGTTATTTAAAGGCTAGAGCATCCAGGCCTGGACGAAGTTTTCTTCGGAAGGGTAGGGGTGGGCAATGGTCATGTCGGAGGGCCAACGTTCAAGTTCCTGACCGTCTTTTTCCAGCAAAAGAGACCACTCAAACGACTGCTTCTGATTTGCAAAGGCGGCAAGAGGGATGCTGAATTCAATGATTTTTTGGGCTGATACGGTATGGCTTGATGTCGTTTTTGTGATTTCATTGGCCATTTTAAGGTAAATATTGAGATCACCCATAAGGTCTTTGGATATCTTCAATGAGGCCTCATAGTTTTCCGGGTGGCTGAATATCAGTTTAAAAGCGAGTGATTCGATCCCAATTTCAGTTAAAGGTCGTGAGAGATCCAACCTGAAGTAGAGGTTTTGAAGATCGTATCCATAGTAAATCGCTTTGATAACGCTTTGAGACCGATGCATCGTGCCGGATGCCCCCGCATCCGTGAGATAGACCCCTGCCGCCTGCCATTCAAAATAGCTGGTCACCCGACCGTCAATTTTAGGTGAGATGAAGTCCACCGGGGCCTTGGGTTCCGCTTTTATGCGTTTTGGTTTGATCGGAACCCGTAAATCTTCGGGTATCTTTTCCCCCAAAGCGGTGTAAACATTCATCAGGTGTTTTCGGAATAGGCTGTCAAATGCGCCGTCATTGGCTGTGGAATGGTCCTCGCCGTACCACCAGCACCAATCGCTCCCCTCCGCGATATAGATCTCCTCCCACGCCAGCTTTGCCTCCGGACTCTCAGCGCGCTCCGGATGGACTTGAAGATAATGGGTCAAAAACTGCCGTGTCCGGTGCAGCAGGTCCCACGCCTGATTGTCTTCGCGATGCCCGATCCAGATGGCGAAGTTCGAATTAATCCAGGACCCGGACCAAAGAGTCGGCAGCGTCCGCTCAGGAGGGTGCCGGTCGAGATAATCGCTGGCCAGGACGGTCTCAAACGCGGGATCGTCCGAAAGCGCCTGGTAAAGCTGCTTGAGGAAGGGGCGTCCGTCGTCCTGATAGTATTCCCAGCAATTTTCCCCGTCCAGAATGATCGAAATGACGTGGGGCTGGGACGCGCCGCCGTCTTTCTGCAGCAGCCGCTCGCGGATTCCGCGCAGGCGCTTCATGAAATCAGCCACGGCCGCCGCGGCATCCCAGGTGGTGTAGACAAAACCGATGGCATCGGATAGTTCGTGATCACGGAAGAACATCGCCAGGGATTCCCCCCCCTTTTCCACGCGGTATGGCCTATAAATCGCATCGCGCGTAAATGTGCCGGGAGGCAGGGAATGGGCCAGGATCGCCTCATCCGTGGCGATCCATCGCACGCCACAGTCGAGAAAAACCTGCGCTGCGGCATCGGACACGGATCCTTCCGAAGGCCACATGCCGCGGGGAGGACGGCCGAAGCGGCGGGTGTGATCCTCGATTGCGCGCTGGATCTGCGTCCGGGCGTCTTCCGGGAAGATAAAACGGTGCTGGGGGAGGGTGGCCTGGGGCATGGCCACGCGGGCCGCGTCGGTGTCGCACAAGAGCGGAAGAATGGGATGGTAAAAGGGAGACGCCGTGATCTCGATCTGGCCGCGGTCCTGTAGGTCTTTGTGCTTTCCCGCGACGTCGCCGCAGATCGTGCGCTGCTTTTCGAGCAGGGTCTTCTTTTCCTCTTCCGTGAAGTTCTTCCCCTTCTTACGCAGATCGCGGATGAAGGGATCCACCTCCGTCCAGTAGGGATCAAACCAGGTGAGATTAAACCAGACCTGCAGGTCGCGCCAATCCTGTTCTTTAAAGTAATTTTGGGCGCGCGCCAATTCTTCTTCACGGGCGAACCGCCCGCGCTTGTCCAGAAGTTCGCGATAGCGGGGGTAGGCGTCAATCATCGTGTCCCAATTGGCCATAAAAAAGTTGTTCAGAATAAACAGGCGGTCTTCAAATGAAAGCTCCGGGGCGGGCTTGAGGCTGAGGGCGAGGCATTTTTCGTGCGCTTTTCCCTGACCGTAATCCTCCAGCTGCTCAAGCAGCGAGGGAACGAGATTAAAGTTTAAGCGGATTTTAGGGAATTCATCCAGCAGGGCGGCCATATCGTAATAGTCTTTGGTCGCATGAAGCCGCACCCAGGGCATTTCGTAGCGGTTGGAGAGAGGATCCTTATAGAACGGCTGGTGCTGGTGCCAGAGCAGGAGAACGGACAAAACGGGTTCGTTAGCCATGGATGCTCAGAAAACGGAAGGACTAGAAGCGGCCCCGGGCTTCGATGAGATAGCGGCTCGCGCGCCGGCCGTTCACGAAGGCGCCGCCGGATGAGAAAAAGGCCGCTGAGCCGCGGAAGGACAGGTAATTGGTATAGGCGAAGCCGACGCCCAGGTCAAACTCTGAGCCCAAAGACGATTCGCTGGCGGACGACTGGAACGCGGCGCTGGCCTGTTCCATCGCGTCATAGACATAGTAGTCGATTCCGATGGAAAGCAAGGCGGTCGGATGCGTCGTCACGCCTCCGCCGATCACGCGGATGCCGGAGGCGCCCGGCGGCAGTCCGGAAGGATAAGCGGAGGAAGCGGCCGCATCATACAGGGACGCTCCAAACAGTTCGCCGAACCCGCTGCGTTCCATCCCGTCAAAGCGGTGGCCGAAGCTGGGGCGGAAAGATGAATCTTTCCCGCCATCCCCTTTATCGCCGCTGGCCATGCCGAAGAGCCCGTGGACCTCTATGGGCCCGTACTTGCTGAACCGGGTGTACAAGCCGGCGGAAATCAGGGTGGCATATCCAGAAAGATTCACGGACCCTCCGGGAACGGTTGGATGTCTGTCGACCTGCCCGTCCTGAAGGGCGAACTCCCCTTTGTAGAACCCCCCCTGAAGAAGCCGTCCTTCTAAGCGCGCATCATAAAACGTGCGTCGGATACTGGAGGCCGTGAAATTTGAGCCTGTAAAAAGTGAGCTGTTGGGGTTCTCGGTGGGCCGGATATAAGTGGTCCTGCCGCTCCCGTCATTTTCCGTGAGCCAGGAGAGCTGGACCCGAAGGTTCTTCAAGGGCTTGGTGATTTGCAGGCCGTACAGGTTGCTGTCGCTGGAGCCCGTCAGGCTCTCATTGGTCTTGAACGTGAAAAGATC
>MGUR01000019.1:3132-9027 GCA_001800075.1 Elusimicrobia bacterium RIFCSPLOWO2_01_FULL_59_12 | reverse complement strand
CGGTGAATCCTAGGTCGTCGTCGGAAAGGATCAATCCGTCGCCGAGAAGGATCGGCTGGCGCCCGACGGTCACATCCACCGGCCAATCGTGCAGTTCGCTCGCTTTGAAGTATACCCACTGGACCCAAGGGGTGAAATTGGTGTCGGGGTAATGGCCCGCCGCCTGGTTGGCGACAGGGTCGGTGACGGACGTGCTGGATCCGGCCACACCCAGCGCTTGAAACTGGGTCATGAATTCTAGATTCGGGTTGAAGCGGCCGCCTATGTGGGCCAAGGCGCGCTGCGAGTAATAAGCGTAATTGCGGTCACCGGGCGCTCCGTAGGAAGGGCTTTTGTGGGAGATCCCGCGAATCCGGTAATCGGTGCCGATATCGAGCACGGACGCCGCCCGGCCGGGCGCTGGAACACCGAGAATCAAAAAGAAGGAAACGGAAGGGAAAAGGAGGAGAAATCGAAGATAATTTTTCACTGAGCGATTATAAAACAAACCCCCAGCCCCGTTCCACCTTTACTTCCTTGGTGGATCCGCCAACGTCTCAGCGGCGGAAAAGCGAAATCCCAGGGCTGGGGGTCTTCTTAAATAGACAGCGTTAGAACTTAATCTTGACGTCCGCGCCCAGCCGAGTGATCGGCGCGGTGGGTGTGCCGCCTGTATTTTGCAGGGCATCCCCAACCTGGAACGAAGCGGCCGACGCTTCCAAGGAAACATTATCAGAATGTTTCCACGAGAGGATCAGATCGTATTCCGTCCCCGCGCTGGTGAGGCCGCCGGCCAGGGTGGCATCGTCGTATTGGAACCGATACGCGTTGAGGTCGATCCCCAGTTTCTGGATCGGGTTGATCCCCACTCCGGCATCAAACACCTGCAGGTTGGTTAAGCCCGCGCCGCCCACGCTATTTAGGTTTGACGGCTGAAGGCCGGAGGATGCCGTGTGCTCGCCCCAGATTTTACCGAAGCGTTTTCCCGGCGCAACCGCTGCGAAGTTGTTCGTCCCGCGACCCCAGTCCAGCATGGCGCGGAAAGGCTTGTCCATCAGCGATTGTCCGTACTTGAGGCCGAGAAGGATGGCGTTGCCATCATGATCGCTGTCGGTAGGAGGGGGGATGGTCTCGTCCTCTCCGAAGTTCTGGGCATAATCGGCGTGATAGCTCAGGCCGGTATCGCCGACATCCCCGAGCGCGCAAAGGATCGCTGCGCTGATGGTGTCGTTGGCCGTCGCACCTACTCCCTTGATTTTCGCCGTGTAGTAGGAGAGTCCCAGTCTGCCTTTCGGAATCAGCTTGTCGGTCCCGATCATGCCTCCGTAGAGGTCAACATCGGAGTTCGCCGCGGCGCCAACAGCTGCCGCATCACTGATTTTTCCAGCGATACCTTGGAACTTTCCCCAGTCGCCGAGGGCCGCATCCGCCCGGAAAACGTCCACGGCGGTGACCGAGAGGACATCGTCATTTTGAGGTCCGAAGTAGATCACAATATCATTCGGGTCCCCATAAAACTGACGGCCCAGGGTGAGGTCTACGCGGTCGAACACCTTGTCGATTTTGACGAAGGCGTTGTCAAGCAGGACAGTATCCTGCACCGTATTGGTATCTTCCGATCCTGTAACGGAACCATAGACGCGGTTGTTCTTGCTGAGCAGGACGCGTCCATGAACATCATCCAGGAGGTCAAACGAGCCGCCCGCCATGACGCGCGTTCTTGATTCACCGCGGTAGTCATCGGCGATTGGGTTGCGGTCGGTTTCATTATCGATTCCGAAGGCCCGGACTTCGATGCTGCCGTCCGTCTTCAGGTTCTTCAAAAGCTCGGCGCGGGCCGGAAAAGTTACGAATACAACCAGCCCCAGCACGAACCCTGAGCTGAACATTTTTCTTGCTAGCATGTAGTTCCCCCTTTTATCTTCGTTGACATTCTTCGCCGTCGGCTTCGTTGCGACTGGCTGTTTTTTGCGTCTCGTGGGCAGAATATAGACAACATTCCTTTTACTGTCAAGAAAATTATCAAGAAATAGGCTACTTTTTGGCAGGAGCCCCCAGGGCCAGGAGACGGGCCCTGGCCAAATCGGTCCACGGGCTCTGAGGATAGAGAACCACGAAGCGGTCATAGATCGCAGTGGCGTTGGAGGGATCACCCGTTAGCTCAGCCAATCGCGCCTGGCTGATATAGATTGAGGCCGCGAGGAAATGATCTGGATAGCTGTCGAGAAACCGCTGGGCCAGCGCCTGCGCTTCGGCCAGGCGGCCCGACGTCTCTTCGGCCGCGCACTGGGCGGCCAGCGCGAGGGGCCGAACATCCGGAGGCTGTCCCGTCTGGGCCAACTCCCCGTAAAGGCGGGCCGCGCCGGCGTAATCGGTAGTGCCGTAAAGAAGGTCAGCTCGTAAAAACCTGGCGTACGATTCCGCCGAGGTGCCTTGAAATCGCGAAAACCAGAGGTCCAACGCCTTGCCGGCTTCTCCGGTCTGGCCCTGCAGCAGGTATCCCTGCGACACGCCCAGTTGTGTCCAGGCTTCATTGTTTTCCGTCTGTCGTCGCTGGATCACAAACGAGAGGATCACGACGGCGCCGACCACAGTTCCCGCGATGGCCCAGGACTGTTCGCGGTGCGCGCGGATCCACTGCACGCCCTGCTGAATGAGTTGTTCAAGCCTGGGACGCGATAGAATCGTTGGAGTCAATTTAAGTTATGGGTGAACCTGCCGCTAAGTTTAGCAAATTGACAGAAGGGTCAATCAGAACTGGTATCGAGGGATTTGCTTCTTAATTTTTTCGATGAGGGAAATAACTTGTTTTCTTTTTACAGTAGGAAAACTATCGAGGTGACGACTCTCTTTTTCATGACGTCACTGTGCCCCTTCGGCAACGGAAGGTCAACCCCGTTGCGAAGGGGCCTCGGAGAGTGTATTCATGTTTCCTATTCGTTATTTCGCATCGCTATCAGAGCGCCGCCGATGATAACTCCGATCAAAAGAGCTAGGCCCACAGTTTTCCCGGGGTGCTTTTGCACAAGTTTTTGGGTATCGTGCCATACCTCTTGAACACTCTTCTGCGCTTGATCTATCGCGTCTTGCCCCTGGCCGCGTAATTCTTTGAAGGTTTCGCGGCCTTTCTTCCACGCGGTCTCCGCAACGTCGTGAGCCCGTTCGATGGCCGTGTCCCCATCTTTGCTGAGCGTCGCCGCTACTTTTCGAATGTTTTCCATTTCTATCTCCTTGAGTGATTTGCTATTTCTTGGCCTCTCGACGGTCTATCGGCGATCTGCTCGGTCCGCCTGAGCGATTTGGTGCTCTAATCGAATGATTCTCCGGTTCTCTTCGACTTTGACGCCTTCTTGATTCTTCAGTGTCAAGGCGAGGTCGTCTTGGCGCAGTTGCTTCGAGGTGGCTTCAGTTTCTCGAACAACGGGACCCAATCCGAATTCCAGAGTCCGCGCGATCTCTCCCCATGCTTTGCCATCCGCACGCAGCGCTTCGATGCGATTCAAGGACGCTGTCATGAACGGGAAGTTCTGGGGGTGTACCGTATTGAGTTCCCAGGCCATGGCGAGTTCAATGGTGACCGCTCCCCATCCCTGGTTCTTCGCGCTGAGGTCCCGAACGGCACTGACCGGCACCTTGAAATACTTCGCAAAGGCGTTGACGTGTTCGTCCTGCGACCAGACCGATGCGTATTGATCGATTTCCGTCTGCGCATTTTTCAACCGTGTTTCTTCTTGAGCGTCTGCGAAGACGCTTCGGGAAAGGCCGAGGGCCATGAGAAGCATCCCGGTCACAACCCAACTGCTTTTTATTCGTTTCATGGGTAGAGTCTCCTTTTGCACGTGGGGAACCCTTCGTGGATTTCCCTTCAGGATTGCATGTTAGGAGAAAAGCGGATCAATGCCTATCAGGAGGGAGTGCTATATTTTATGTCTTGGAAACTACTACGGTTGGGGTACGGAAAATGCTTACGGCGAGTCGTGAGGGCTGCGAATCTCCGAAGCCCGCCACACCGCGCGCTCCCCAAACCAGGACGAGCGCGCTCCTCCAGTACACTCCCTTCGCCAAAAGAAAAATCGCAACCGGAATCCATGCCCCAACAGTCCCGACACACGGCACAAGACTGAAAAACGCTGTTAAAGCACCCAAAAGCACGAAGAGAATCGGAACAAGACTATCCGCAGGCAGAGCCATAGAGGAGGATCGGTAGTGAGGAAACCAACGGCGAAGCGCCCGGTACAGGGGATAAAACATGATGGCGCAAACGAGCGAGGCCAGGAGCGCTCCCAAAAAAGGAGCCAGTAGCTGGGAAACCCCTTGGAGAATTACAAAGAGGAATGAAAGAAAAAAAAGATCGTAAATTCTATTTGGTGCCGTTTCCGCCCACAATCCCCAAGCTAACAGCGTCCTTCAGGAAATCGGAAATAGCCTTGTTATATTCGGAATAGACAACCTCTCCATCGTAATACGCGTTCTCGATTTTCGCCATTTCCCGATTAATCTGATGACTTCGTCGTTCTTTGACTTTAATATCCCATCGGTGGCGTTGCTGATCCATTTTTCGGCACCTCTCCAATAAGAACATAGTACGCGAGGGTGGGGCATTTGCCAAGCAGTCTGTCCGTGAGCCGGGCAACGCTCGCATCGTCATTCCATGCTGTCGTCTTTAATTCGGGGGCGTGATTTGCGAGCGCCTCCTGGGGCCTCAGCATCGGTCCCATCAGAAGGAGGGCCGCCACGGCGGACGTCCAATGTCCGGTTTTCAATAGCTTGATCTTGCGCATGCAGACTGAAGGCATCTCATGACGGGCAGGTTGCCGTTGCATCAGGGATGGCGTTTTGAGGTCAAGAAAGGGTAAGGTCTCAGGCGGCATGGAGCCACCAGATATGCGCTGCTTCACGCGAGCACCAGTGTTCCACGATGAGATGACTCATGAAACCAGTACTTTCCTTGAACTCCAGCCTACATGACGGACAACGGGTGTGTCTGCTGATCGCCAATGGATCGCAAGGCGGCAGGTGCATCCGCCGCTCACTTGGAAGTCCAGCAGCGTTCATAGGGGCCAGAGTCCCTTCTAGGAGTGTGGTCATCGAATCCTCTTTGTGCATCCAACTGTCCTGGCACCTTTATGATAGAACAGAGCGGAGGGGGTGCCTATCAGGAGGGAGAGCTATTTTTTATGTCTTTGAAACTACGCGAGTGGGACTAGTCCAAACGCTTATGGCGCTTTAACAGAGATAAGCGATAATAAGGCAATTGAAGTCCCAAACAAGGGAGCAGTCATGAAACTCATCGAAGTTCTAAAAAGGACGAACACGGTCCTGGTTTTTCTTCTGCTTGTTACAGCCCTCTCTATAGCGGGTTATTTAATCGTCAGGTTGCAGAAACCCATCGATACCGTCCACGTGTCCGTTGATTCATTACATCTCGGCAAAAAGAAATAATGAGATTTGTTTTCCTCTGGGGAGTTTACAATCGAGTAGGGGAATCGGGGTTTCGAAGAGAGTAAAACGCTGTGAGAAACAACACCCACGCCGAACCCAGGAGAAACCCGCTCAGAACGTCACTGGGATAATGCACGCCCAAATAAAGACGGGAAAACCCGATGGCCGCGATGAGTCCCAGAGCTAGCGCCAGAATGACGGCACGCGCTCGGACACTGGAGAATTGACGACTGATGAGGAAAGCGATTAACAGATAGAACGAGGTCGCCGCTACGGTATGGCCGCTGGGATAAGAAAAACTCGTGACGTCCACTAAGTGCTGCACCCGAACAGGCCGCGGGCGCGATAAGAGATGTTTCATAAACGTGGACCAGAAGGGAATCCCCATGCAGCCGACAGCCAGATGCCCGGCATCGCGGCCGTTTCGTTTCAGCCAGAAGAAAAGTAACCCCAACACGGTAAAAAGGGTCAATA
>MGUR01000019.1:0-3122 GCA_001800075.1 Elusimicrobia bacterium RIFCSPLOWO2_01_FULL_59_12 | reverse complement strand
CGACCCTGAGAGCAAGGATGCGTGTCAACACCGCTTGGTCCAGCGCATCGATTTCCCCTTCCCGAAGTTCCGACGTCAGCTTAATGAACAATCCTAAGAGTAGCGCGGCCGCCCCGAGAATGAAAAGCCTGTGGGCGGAAGAAGAATACGGCGGGCGGAGGACTTTGAGTAGGCGGAAGACGCGTTTTTTCATGTCCGTATCGACGATAGCAAATCTTTCTTTATGAAGTTTGTCTTTCTCCCGGGGATGGATGGCACCGGGATGCTTTTTGAACCGCTCACCCGAATATGGCCTAAGAAAGAACCCCCCCCTGTTGTTATTTCATACCCTTCCGACCGTTTTCTAAATTACGACGAACTTGATCGCTATGTGCGCCCGAAGTTACCCACGGACGAACCGTATGTACTTGTCGCGGAGTCTTTTGGCGGGCCGCTCGCCATGCGCATCGCCGCGGATAAACCTCCGCGCCTGCGCGGCTTAGTGCTGAGCGCCACCTTTGTCCGAAACCCCAAAGGATGGATTGGGACGTTAGGGGACTTTATCGTCGGGCCCTACCTTTTTCGCCAGCCGTACTTCAATATCGTCGGGCGGTGGGTGATGCAGGCGCAAGGCCTGCCAGGTTGGCAAATCGATTTTCTACTCCAAGCGATGGGTCATGACCGTCCTGAAATCCTGGCCGCCCGGTTGAAGGAAGCTTTAGAGGTCGACGCGCTGGCCGATCTTAAAAACTGTCCTGTGCCGGTGCTTTGTTTATATGCCGAGAGGGATTTGCTGGTGTCGAAACGCTGTCGTGAATTGATTGGCGAGGCGACGCCGAACGTTCGCCTGGTGGGGTTTGATACGCCTCACTTTTTGCTGCAAGCCAAACCGGCTGAAGCCCTGCATGAGATTCAGGCGTTTACCCAAGCCCTGGGAAAATAGATCATAAATTCTATTTCGCTTCTTCCGTGTTTCGTCCCCAATCGACGACACCAAAATGAAAGTCGCTAAGGTAGTTGTAGACCAGGCTGATCGTGCCTACCTTCTGATGCCGTCCGCGCAGACTGGCGCTCCCGTATTTGGCGTCGCGGGTCGAAATGAGGTAGTTGACCCCAAGACCATGGTGCCCGTAAAGGCGCACCACAAACGAGGTGTTGACACGAGAAATGGTCTCTGTTCCGTGGGCCTTACCGGCGCCCACGCCGCTGATGTAGTAGCCGCGCGCGGTCATGTCGAACATGGCCCGCTGGCCCAGGATCAAGCGGAGCGCCAGAAGCGCCTGTGGAGCGGCGCCGTAATGGTAATCCTTTTCATCTCCCTGTGGGGCGACGGTGCCTGCCGCGCCGTATCCGAAACCCCCAAGACCTGTGCCTTGAAGCGCCACCTTTCGGGAGAGCCACCATTGCGCGGTCGTCCCCAGAGAAGCCGCCGTGGTCGACAGCCGGAAGACCTGCGGGGACAGGTAGTCGTAGCTTCCATAGAGCCCCCACACGCCGCGCGCATTATTGTCCCGTGATTCATATTTCTTTCCAAAGAGAAGACCGCGGGTCATGATGTTGTGAACGGTGCTTTTCCTATCCGCCAGGCTGTTCAGCTCAAAATTGAAATAATCAAAAGGGCGCAGATAGAGATACCCTGACTGACCCGGCAGGCCGTAGTCCATCGAAAAAGCCGCTATCCCCACATGGTGGCCAATGTTGGAGGAACTCTCTTCATCCTTCACGATATTATTCACACCCCCAGCGGCTTGTAGTCGAAAAAAGGTCGCGGGGCGGCGGCTTTTAAGGATGGGTGAATAAACGTCGCCAAACATCCAACGGTTGAGTCCCGTGGGCGGTGAGATAAACGCGGCCCCGAGCTCGCGCCAGATACCGGGCTTTCCTCCGTCTCCTTCAAGCACCAAGTTCGCCATCCGGTAGAGGGGCTCCCCGATCAGGGCTCCCCCGGTACCGCTGGCGACTTGGTCATTGATGGAGGGATCCGTGAGTTCCCCGTAGGTTTCCCAGACAAAACTTCCGACGTTCGAGTAAATCCACCCCTCCCAGAAATTGAGGCCGGAAGAGCGTGCGAAGCCGTAGTACATCGCACCCTGATAGGGATGCCCGATTTGATTGACGGTGAAAGCGTCCTGGTCAACCACCCAGGGCCCGTGTAGGACATGGTCCCATCCGCTGGCCCAGGTCGATCCAAATTCCTTCGATCCGTACACCCATCGGTCGAACTGATTCAGCGCGAACTGGAAGGTTGGAATCTCCAGGGCAGGGATCCAATAATTTTTATGGACGACCGGCTCGCCGGGCAGGACTCGGTTCGGTGACGTGGGGCCGACGTTGTTTGGGGTTGTAGAGGAAGGCTGAATTTCCGAGGTCACCAGGGGCGTGGTGGTCGAAAGCTTAACCAAAGGTTCCCCCGCGTAAAGACACATGGGAAAACATAAAAGAAAAGCAAATCGAATGTACCCTAGGCCATTTCGAACGGGTTCATACATGGATGCCTTCGCTTAAAAGCCCCTTTGATATACGAGCTGAACGGATTCGGATGAAATTAGCGGCGTGATGCGGACTGTCAAATCCTTGTTTCGTTTATGGAGGTAAGGAATCAGGGTGCCTATGGCTGTTCCAGCCAAAGCGCCAACGGCTACGTCACTGTAAAAATGACGTCCGGAAAAGACGCGCGTCGCCGACTCTCCCAGACCGACGCCAGCGGTAACGATCCACGGCCAAACGTGGGGTCCATAGCGCAAGTTGTACGTCATGGAGGCCGCGCTCAATGCCGCGAAGACCGAAGCCGTATGACCGGAATAAAAGGAAGCGAAGCCGCCGGGCTGTGAAGGGGTCGGGCTGAGACGGTAGGCATCCGGACGAGGACGTTGGGTCGTATATCGAAAGGCGTTCGAGATGGCGGAGTTCACAGCGAGCACCTCCGCATAGACCACCAAATCTTCTACGAAGGCTTTATTTTTGAATCCGAGATCCATGCCGTCCAAAACGGGCGGTACCGCCAGCGCCAGTGCGACGGTAATATCCCCGGCCGTTTGCGCCACGGGGCTGTGATACCGGATCACCGGCCGATCAATTCGATTGACCTCCCCTGAGTCGCAGGGACATTGTTTCTTGATGATCTGAGCTTCGAAAACAAGTGG
>MGUR01000018.1:13667-15403 GCA_001800075.1 Elusimicrobia bacterium RIFCSPLOWO2_01_FULL_59_12 | reverse complement strand
CGCGGCCTGGGTCAGCGGACAGGGTTACACGGTGGCGGTCATTGCGAAAGACGAAGAATCCGTCAACCAAAATGCTTCGACCAGCCAGAATTTCACATTTGACGTGTCCTGGCCGACGGCGGCGGTCCTTGCGCCGCAGAACGGACTGGCGGGGATCAGCAGCCTGACGACGATTTCCGGGACAGCCGAGGATGATAACGCCATGGCGAATGTGAAAGTCGCTGTCCAGGAATTGGACACCAATGGATTCTGGTTTGACGGTTCAAGCGGCTTCAACAACTCCGGGATCACCTGGCTGCAGCCGTCCTTATCGCCCAGCGCCACGTTCTGGACGTATACCCACGGCAGTCTCAATGGCGCGCTCCAGAATAACACCACCTACATGGCCCTGTCGCAGGGCTTTGATGTGGCGGGCAATACGCAGACCGTTCTCACTGTAGGGATTTCTTCGTTCACCTTCCGAATGGACAAGGGCGATCCCAACATCTCCGCGATCAACCAGCCTCCGGCGGCGGGAGGGAATTACCGGCCGGTTGACATCGGCCAGCTGGCAAGCGCCTCCCGGTTCGGCGGGACCGCCAATGATCCGGGAGCCCTCGCGACCGGCGTCAGCCTGGTTCAGATTCGATTGTCCTACCAAGTTAGCGGTGATCTTTATTACTGGGACCAGGCCAACACGAACTTTTCGTCCTGGACGGTGACCGCGGCGACGGCCTGGCAGTCCGCGGCGGGACAAAATAACTGGCTGTACACCCCCAGCCTCCCCTGGCCCGCCGATTCCAGCCATTTTGTGACCTTCGAAGCCCGCGCGGTTGACAGCGCTAAGAACGGCGATGGGACGCCGCGGCCCAGCACGGGCCCGGTGAGTTCTGTCTCGTTCACGCTCGACATTGCAACGCCCACCGCGGTGATCGTCCAGCCCGCGGCCAACGCCCAGCTCAGCAGCCTCTCCAGCATCACGGGAACCGCTTCGGATGACGCGCCGGGGTCGGGCATCGACTCGCTCAGCATCGAAATTTCAAGTGGAAGCGCCCCCATTTCGTACTGGAGCGCCGCCGGGGGCACCTGGCTCTCCGGGACGCCGACCTGGAACCCTGTCACCGTCGCCGGCACCTGGTCGTATGCGACGGCCCCGCTCGGCCTTCAACCGGACAAGCCGTACTACATTCGACTCCGGGCGATCGACGAGGCCGGCAATACCTTCATCACCCAGCGGACCACCTTCACCTATGACACCCAGGCGCCTACGATCGGGGCGATCACCAAACCCCTGGATAATGTTTTCTACTCCAACGCGGCGGTTGCTGTCTCTACACCCACGCCTTTCTCGGGATCCGCCAGCGACGGCGGGAGCAACCCCACCGGCGTCAGCACCATCACCTTGACGCTCTATGACGTGACCATCAGCAGCTACTTTAACGGGAGCGATTACGCGGCCTCCTTCTCCTCGGTGCCCGCGCAAGGGCCGATCAGCGGCTGGACGTATGAACCCCCGAGCCTGTACTTTATCACCGACCACAAGTACACCCTGACCGAGACGGCCCGGGACAACGCGGGCAACAGCGCCAATGCGGTGGTGACGTTCTACTACGAGGTCAACAAACCGACCAGCACCGTCGGTGTCCCCGCGGGACCGTATTTGACCGATCTCACCGGGATCAGCGGGTCGGCCACGGACAATCCCGGCGGCAGCACGTTTGCGAACCCTTCCAAACTCTCGACCGGATCGGTGTCGG
>MGUR01000018.1:10063-13659 GCA_001800075.1 Elusimicrobia bacterium RIFCSPLOWO2_01_FULL_59_12 | reverse complement strand
CGCCGGGGCGCGGGCAGCAATTGGTGGAACGGGGGCACCTTTAACGACTCCAATCCCAACTTCGATGTCTTCACGGTGGTCAACACCACCACCTCCGAGCCGGACAACGGTTGGAGCGTGACAGCCAACGCCGCGTTCAATACGTTCAAGAGCGCCCTGGTGACCGGGAACACCTACCTGTTTGTCACGCGGTCCACCGACACCGCCGGCAATACGGAATTCCCGGCGCCTCCGGCGGGGGTGCCTGCGGGCGTGGGCGTGTCCGTTCTGTATGACAGCGCCAGCGTCAACAGCTCCATCAGTTACCCGGCGAGCCAGTCTTACCAGAGTGTGACGGCCTTCAACGGAACGGCGGACGATACCTTGCAAGGTTCGGGGATGAACGGCGCCGGCGTACAGATCGCCGTTCTGGATAACTTGAATGCTTATTGGACCGGAGGGGGCGGCTGGACCGCGAGCGGAGCCTGCGACGGAGCCTGCAATCCATGGCAGACGGCCAGCTTTACGGGGAGTTCAAGCGGGACCTGGACGTACGGTTCATTGTCCGGCGCTTTCAACACCAATTCTCCGTACAAGCTCTATGTTCGGGGCCTCGACCGTGCGGGCAATGTGCCGGCGTCGCCGTCCTTCGCCGCGGGGGCCCCGGCCGCCCAGGTCGCCTTCACGATCGATTCCAGCACGCCCATTTCGTACGTCACCACCCCGGCGGATTTGTCCTACTGGCAGAACGGAGAGATCGCCGCGATTACCGGAACCGCCACCGACCTTAACGCTTATGGCTCGCAAGTGTCGCAGGTGCAGGCGCGCGTCAGCCGCTCCAACGGCGAGTACTTTAATTTTGGCAACGCCAGCTGGGAAGCTCCCCCCACCGCCGCCCAGAACTTCCAGATCGCCACCAACCTGAGCGTGATCGTGTCTCCGGTGAAGCAGTGGACCAACACCACGTCCATCCCGGCCGGCACATTCACGGACGGCTGGCAGTACAGCATCCAGTCCAGGGCCACCGACAGCGCCGGCAATTATGAAATCACCTACAACACCATCACCTTTATTGTGGACGCCTCCAGCCCCACCGCCAGCATTCAACTGCCCGTGGATCATCAGTTCTATCAGTCCCTTCCCACGCTGTCGGGAACCAGCACCGACCACCAAAACCCGGTGGTGGGCGGGGATGTGATCAGTGATCTTCAAAGAGTCGAAGTCCAGATTCATGATGATACGGGAGACCAGGCCAATACCTGGTGGACGGGGTCCGCTTGGTCCGCATCGATTTCTACCTTGACGGCGACGCTCACGCCGAGCACCACCTATCAAAGCTGGACACTGGCCGGATCCAGCGTTCCCGCATGGTCCCGCGGCATCGGGGACGGCCGGAGCTACACGATTTACGCCCGCGCAATCGACATCGCAAGCAACCGGAGAGCGTTCAGCATCGTGACCTCCAGCTTTACGTGGGACACCACGGCGCCGGCGTCGACGGTGACCTTGCCGACCCCCGCCCAGGAAGGAGCGACTTTAAATTCTCTGGCATCGATTACGGGAATAGCTTCGGACGCTCTCTCCGGCATTCAGCGCGTCGATATGCGCTTTGTTCTGACGGCGGGTGGAATCGGCGGTGCCAGCGGCAACAACAATGATTGTTGGAACGAAACCACCAAGGCGTGGGGGCCCAACTGCGCGATCTTTAATTCCACCGCGTGGGACGGCACCGAATGGGTGTTCATCTCCACCAACATCATTTTCACCAACAACGCCCAGTATCGGATTGACGGCCGGGCGACGGACAACGCGGGGAATCCCCAGGTCCTTTACAGCAGCCGCTCGTTCACGTTCGCGCCTCCCGCTCCGGTCAGCGCGTTTGTATCTCCTCTGGATGGTAATTTCTATAAGACGCTGACGAGCATCACCGGGACCGCCACCAACCTGCAAAGCGCCATCGTGCGGATCCAGCGCGCCAGCGACGCCTGGTACTACCGCGGCGGCGCCGGCTGGCAGTCGGGCAGTTTCGACAACAACGCGACCGTGGGAGGAACCGGGCCCTACACCTGGTTCTTTGACGACGGCGGCGGCATCGGGGCGATCTGGGTCGCCGGTTCTTCCTATACCCTCACCGTCATCGGCAACAACCAGGGTGTTTCCGAATCGCCGAAAACGTCCTTCTTCACCTTCGACACCACCTCGCCGGTGAGCACGATCGGGCTGCCTCAATCCAACGCTTACTATAACTTCGGCGGGGTGAACACGTTGTCCGGGGCGGCCCAGGATGTCCTGGTGACAGGCACGGCCGCGGGCGCGACGCTGGTCGACATCGCCATTCAGCTTGTGAAGGCGGGCGACCCGCGGAACACTTATTATTGGGACGGCAGCACCTGGACCAATGGCGGCGGCTCGCCCCTCTGGAACGCGGCCTCCGTCGTGGGGGGCAGCGATCCCCGGTCCTGGACGTATCAAGTGAATTCCGCCACGACGGCGTGGTTCGACGGTTTTGGCTACAACGTCCGGACCCGCGCCAAGGACAATGTCCTGCCGTCCCCCAATCAGGAAAATGGCGGCAGCGGCAACTCGCCCGTTTCCTTCACGTTTGATGTCAGCCTCCCAACGGCCAGCGTCACGGCGCCCGTGAATGCGCAATTCCGCTCCGGGCTCAGCTCCCTGGCGGGCGTGATGTCGGACGCCAACGATCCGAGCGGCGTGCACATCAGCAGCGTGATCGTCCGCTTGAAAGACAACAACCTGCCGCCCGGAAAATACTGGACGGGCACGGCCTTCTCCAACAACACGCCCTTTGATCTTTACGCCGCGCTGCCGACGACCTGGAGCTGGACCTATACCGATGGAAATATCGGCCAGCCCTCGACGCTTACGGACACGCACCTGTACACGCTGACCGTCTACGCGATCGACAGGGCCGGCAACGCCCAATCGGTGATCAGCACGGTGAACACCTCCTCGTTGACCTTCATCGCGGACACCGCGGCGCCGGTCTCAGGCATCACCACGCCGCTTCCTTCCGCGCATCTGAGTTCGCTCGTGAATATCCAGGGCACCGCGCAGGATCCCAACTATCCGTATGACTCCAATATCTCCTCCGCGCAGGTGCAGATCAGCTATCTGTTGGCCGGCGATACCTATTATTGGAACGGCGGCAGCGGCTTCTCCTCCTTTACCGTCACCGCGAGCACGGGCTGGTTCGATTCCAGCTATACGGGCAGTTTCCCGTCCAGCGGGACGTGGGATTATTCCGGCGTCAGCTGGCTTTCGGACTTGATGTACACCCTCAAGGTGCGCGGCGTCGATCAAGCCATTCCGGCCAACAATGTGGAAGTGCCGCCTTCCAACCGGTGGGTGGATGTGTACATCGACACCACCGTGCCGCAATCCACGATCCAGCAGCCCAGCGTTCCCGTGCTGAACGCGATCTCGCAGACCTCCGGCACGGCGACGGCGGACCAGCGGGGCGCGGGCCAGGCCGCCGGATTGCAGAAGGTGGAAATGTCCGTGCGCATGCAGTTGTTGGGTGACCCGAACAACAACAACTACTTCACGGGGTCCGGCTTCACCTCCGGAGCGGAGGTGCTCTTGCCGACAACGGGCGG
>MGUR01000018.1:9773-10055 GCA_001800075.1 Elusimicrobia bacterium RIFCSPLOWO2_01_FULL_59_12 | reverse complement strand
GGTCCGCGCATATGCGTCCGATGACGTCACCCCCACACCCAATTCGCAGGTGGCGGCCGTCTCGCCGACCGTGCGCAGCTTCCTGTTCGACAACTCGCCGCCCGTGATCGGCGTTTCCGCGCCGATCAACGGCGGATCGTACGGTCCGCTGAATCCTTTGAATACGATCGACGGGACAACCTCGGACAATGCCACCGGCGTGGCGCGGCTGGAAATTCAGATTATCAATGTGACCGATACGCTCTACTGGAACGGGCCGGGCCAAGGGTTTATCGGCAGCTC
>MGUR01000018.1:7700-9741 GCA_001800075.1 Elusimicrobia bacterium RIFCSPLOWO2_01_FULL_59_12 | reverse complement strand
CCTGGAGCTACCCGGCGCCGGCTTGGACCCTCAACAAAAACTACACCGTCCAGGTGCGGGCCGCCGACGGGATCAATAACACGCAAACATCCAGCGTATTCGCCTTTGTCTATGACAGCACGGTCCCTGTCGCCGTCATTCAGAAACCATTCCGCAGCTTTCACTCCACCGGGGAGTTGCCGACGCTGTCGGGGACGGCCAGCGATCCGTTGGTCGGCGGTGTTCGCTCGGGACTCCAGCAGGTGAAAATGGCCATCCATCAGGATCCGGACGGCGGGGGCGCCTACTTTGACGGAACCATCTTCAGCGGCGGGCCCAACTGGCGCGTGACCGCCAGCACCCCGGCCACGGGCCTATGGAGCTACCCGGCGTTCGGCGATGTCATCCCCGGATGGACCGGGGGCACCCAGTACAAAGTGAGCGTTCAAGCGTACGACGTCTCTCTGAACACCGGCACGATCGTGACGTCCACGTTCACCTATGACACGTCGGATCCCACTACGCTATTGACCGTGCCGCCGGCCGGGACCAGCCGCACCAACAATCTGCTGACGATTCAAGGAACGGCGGCCGACACGCTGGACGGGGCGACGCCGGGCGTGCTCGACCATGTGGAACTCCGCATTCGGAATTCCAACAGCCTCCGCTACTGGAACAACGTGTCGCAGACCTATGACCCGCTCCTGGTCGCCAGCGCCGCCTGGTTCACGGCGCAAACCGCGACGGACTGGACGACGTGGTATTCCACCGTGACGCAGGCCGCCATCTGGAGCAACGACACGCCCTATCGTTTGGAAGCGCGGGCGATCGATGCCTCCACGCGGCTGGATGTGGTGACCAGCACGGCGAACTTCACCTTCAGCATGTCATCCCCCACATCCAACGTGACGACGCCGGCCAACGGCGGGTTCACCAATCAGACGCCGCTGACGCTGGGGGGAACCTCCGCGGGTGCAAGCGGGAACACGGTGACCAACGTCCGCACGCTCATCAAACGTCTCTCGGATAATAAGTGGTGGGATGGAGCGGCCTTCACGTTAAACACGGTGACGACCAACGACTTTTTTGATACGACGCCGCCGTTTGCCGCCTGGACCTATGCCCCGCCCAACTTGACCGCCGCCTCCGGAGCGCTCCTGACCGGAACGTCCTACTACGTGACCTCCTACGCCCTCGATAACGCGGGCAATCAGGAAGCGCCTTACACGCCGGCGCGGTCGTCCACCTTCACGTTCGATATCGGATTTCCGACAGCGGCGGTCACCACGCCGGCGCACAGCGGCTACTACAAGGCCGGCAATTTGACGACCCTGGCCGGGACCGCGCAGGATTTCACGTCCAGCGTCTCAAAAATTGAAATCGCGATTCAGCGCCTGGACAACAAAGAATATTGGCAGGACAGCGATCTGGCCAACCCGACCGGCGCAGGAAGCTGGCAGAGCGGCGGGCCGTTCTACATGGTTCTTTCGACGTCCACGCCGGGCCTGCCCAACTGGCAGTACATTCTTCAGACTGAAAGCCTCTGGAGCCATAACACGTCCTATTACATCTGGAGCCGGGCCACTGATAGTCCCGGTAATCTGCAAGATCAGTTTGTCGTGGGGATCTCTTCCAACTTCTTCACCTACGACACCCAGTACGGGTCGTCCACGATCACCTTGCCGGTGAACAACGATCTGTATCAAAACCTGTCCACGATTTCAGGCACGGCCCTGGATGAAGGGTCCGCGACGCGCGTCCAAGGGGTCGACTTCTCGATGCGGGAACTGGCGGGACCCTACTGGAATGGATCGACCTTCAGCGCGGTTGGCGAACAATTCTATGCGCTGAACCGCCAGGGCGCCGGCAGTCAAATCTGGACGTCCACGGCCCCGCCCTTGACGAGCGGCAAATCCTACACCGTTCATCTCCGGGCCACCGATGTCGCCGGAAACATCGAACCCGCCAATACGCTGGCGAACTTCACGGTGGATAACGCCAGCCCGACCTCCCGGGTTCTGCTGCCTGCGGAGGCGGGGGTGTACAACAGCCTCGTGGACAT
>MGUR01000018.1:6958-7599 GCA_001800075.1 Elusimicrobia bacterium RIFCSPLOWO2_01_FULL_59_12 | reverse complement strand
TCAATCAGCCCGGCGAGACGTTCTTCGTGGCTCAAACGACCTCCGCGTGGTCCACGTGGTACCTCAGCGGGATTCCTTGGGTCAACGGGCACACCTATTCGGTGAGGTCCCGCGCCATCGATGATGCGGACAACATAGAGAGCTCCTTCAGCGTCACTATCAATACCAACACCTTTATTTACGAAACCCAGGGCCCCGCTTCGACCGTCGGCTACCCCGGAATCAACGTGACGCGTTCCTCATTGCCGCAAATCACCGGAACGGCGAATGAGACGATCTCCCGCTTGACCTCGATCTCGCTGGCGATCAATCGCGTGGGGACCAATCAATACTTTGACGGAAACACGTTTGTCGCGACGACGACGGTCCCGATGTTTATTTCGGCGATCAACGGATTGAACCAGCCCACTACCACCTGGGTCTATGTCAGCACGGCCCTGGCCGCGGCGGTCGCGACCAACCGGCAGTACAGCGTCTTATCCAAAGCGTATAACGCCGCGAACAATGCGGAGTCGCCGCTCAGCGCCGGCACGACCTTCTGGTACGACGTCACACGGCCGACCGCCTCGGTCGCGCCGCCTTCGGCAACCGGTTTCGCCAGCCAGATCAGCTCGATCACGGGGAACGCGTTTGATGCGACG
>MGUR01000018.1:644-6939 GCA_001800075.1 Elusimicrobia bacterium RIFCSPLOWO2_01_FULL_59_12 | reverse complement strand
CGAGCCAGGACGCCTTCAACAGCCCGTCCAAACTGTGGAATCCTCAGGACATCGGCTCGAGCACGGCCTGGAACTTTACCCATGGGCTCGACGCGACCACATTCAACAGCAAATTTGTCGATGATCATGTGATCATCATCCAGGCCCGCGGCATCGACGCCGCCCTGGACGCGGGCAATCAAGGGCCGCCCCCCGGCGGCTTGGATAATCAGTTCACAACCAACGTGGATTCCATCACGGTGGTCGTGGACCGGACGCCTCCGGCCAGCACCCTCGGAACCCCGCCACCTGGAACTACCTCGTACTATAGCGCGCTGGGTGCGCTGTCAGGAACGTCCACCGACACCGTCTCCGGCGTGCCGGGGCCGGGCAGCATCGGCGTCAGCATCCGCGAAATTGCCGGAGGCAATTACTGGTGGAACTGCGCCAGCACCTTCACGGCGACCAGCGAGACGTTCTGCCCAACGGACACCTTTGTCACCAATACCTGGACGGTCTCCTCGCCGCCTTCTTTCCAGAACAATTTCAGCTACCGGGTGCGTGTGCAGGCTTCCGACAACGCCCTGCCGGCGGCCAACACACAGGGGCTCGCGACGCTGTCCTCGTCCACGTTCAGCTTTGACACCACCGCCCCGACCTCCACGGTGACATCTCCGGCGGCCAGCGCGTTAGTGAATTCCCTGACGCAGATCGCGGGCACCTCCGTGGATAATTTCCTGGTGGCCGGCGTCAGCGTGACGATCAAAGAATCAGGCGGCGCCTGGTGGAACCCCGCGACCAGCACCTTCACCGCGGGAAGCGCCCAGTGGTCGAACGCCTCGGGCGCGGCGCCGTGGACGTGGGTTTTCTTCAGCACCAGCCTGGCGAGCGGCCGGATTTACGAGGTGCACACCTTTGCCCGCGACCGGGCGAACAACACAGGATCGATACGGATGATCTCCTTTACCTGGGACACCGGCGCTCCCCAGTCAGGCGTGACGATCCCGTCGCATCCCTATGAAAACGCGGCCGCACTCGCGACGCTCTCCGGAACGGCCACCGATCCTGGAAGCGGCGCCACGGGCGTTGTCTCCGTGCAGTTCGCCATCGCGATTCTCGCGAATCCGCCGGCCGGCAACCAGGTGAATGATTTCTATAACACCTCGGGCAACCTGTTCCAGGCCAACGGCGGCGTGCCGATCTGGAACACTGCCGGCTACGGCGGCGGAAACTGGGACTACAGCGCGGCGATCCCGTGGTCCACCGGGACGACGTATAACGTCCGGTCTCTGGCGGTGGACAATTCCACCAATCAGGAAGGTTCGGGATCCGGGAACTTCGGCACCGGCCGGGACTACACGTTTATTTTTGATCCCGTACCCGCGATGTCATCCATCACCCTGCCGCTCGGGGGACTCTCTTACAACGGCCTGCCGCAGATCAGCGGGACGGCGAGCGACGCGCTTGCCGGCGTCAACCAGGTTCAACTCCTGATGCGCAAAGAGGGCGGTCTCTTCTATCGGCAAGGAACGGGCCTGTTCGACAGCGCGTCGGCCTCCTGGACCGTGGTGACAGGAACGGGTCCCTGGACATTCTCCACTCCGAACAGCGTGCTGACATCCCCTGGCGGGTCTCAGTACCGTTTCTTTGTGCGAGCCATTGACAGCGCGGGCAACGGCGGCAACGTGCCGGTGGATCCGGACCCCACCTTTAATACGGGAGGCGTCCTGTACAAATGGGACAACGAGGCGCCCACCTCGGCGATCACCTCGGTGCTGAACGGCTCCTTCTTTAACGCCTCCACCAAGCCCGGCAGTCTATCCGGCACGGCGGACGACACCGCGACCGGGACCAGCGGCATCAACAACGGAGGCGTGTTGATGCGCATCCTGCGCTCCGATGGCCAATGGTTCCAGAGTCCGGGATGGAGCGCCAACAGCGCCTTCCAGCTGGTGCCCGGATATACGGATGGGAATCCGGGCGACTGGACGCTCGCCGGCGTGGGTTCGGCGTGGCAGGACAACTTCCAATATTCGGCCATCGTGCGCGCCCAGGACAACACGACCAACCCGACCAGCGGCAACCCGAATTTCCAGACGGCCTACGGAACGGTCACGTTCATTGTCGACCAGACGGCGCCGCAGTCATCGATCATCCTCCCGGCGCACAATTCCGCTTTCTCGACCGCGTTCCCCCCGACCACGATCACCGGCGCGGCCGCCGATCCAAACGTCTTCATTTCCAGCGTCGCCCGGGTCCAGATCTCCATTGTCCAGTTCAACGGGGGCGCCACCAACTACTTTGACGGGAACAATTTCAGCGCGACCACCCAGTACATGCTGCTGGCCAGCGGAACCACCTCCTGGACCTACTGGAACACCAATCTGGACACCGCGATCAGCGGGGTCAACGGCGCGACCTACCGCGTCAATGCCTACGCGGTCGACCGCGCGTCCAACACCGAAGTCGTCTCGTCCACGGCGGCGTTTGTGTTTGACGATGACACGCCTTTGAGCAGCGCGACCACGCCCTCCGCCGGGACGGTGTCGCAGAACCCGACCTCGATCGCCGGAACGGCGGCGGACGTGGGGCCCGCCGGCATTGATAAAGTGCAGATTTCCCTGCGGTTGGACAATCCCACCACCGGACCGGCGTTCGGCGCCGGCGACTATTACTATGATCCGTCCAGCTTCAGCGTCGTCACCAATTCCTCATTCTCCCGAACGTCCGAGACGTGGCTGGATGCGACGGGAACGCTCAACTGGAGCTACCCGACATCGAACATCTGGATCTCGGGCAAGACCTACTGGGCCAAGGCGCGGGCCCAGGATCGGGGCGGCAACCTTCAAACCGTCGGGACCATCGGCGACGGCAATTACTTTATCGTGACCTTGCCCGCCTCTCAGTTGCAGGTGCTTGTCGATACAAATACCGCGATTGCCGCCGGTACCTCCCGGGACATCACGGTGAAAGCGCTGGATAACGGCGGCAATGTCTCCGTGAGCTACACCGGCACGGTGTCCTTCTCTATGGATGCGGGGGCCGGACCTGAAACGACGAGTAGTGGATTGCCCTCGAATTACGCCTTTACGGGCGGTGACGCAGGGGTTCACGTCTTCACCAACGGACTCACATTAAGAAAAGCGGCCACAAACCGTTCCTTGACCGTTCAAGGCGTCGCCGGGCCGGCGGTCACCCCGGGTATCCAGTCTCTGATCAATGTCGTTCCCAACAACACCGTGGGCCTGCAGGTGCTGATCCAGGGCGAAACCAGCGCGGGCGGGAAGCTCACCGCGCCCGCCGGTAAAAACACGGTGCCTCTGAACTTCACCGCGGGGTCCCCGATCAACGTAACGGTGAACGCAGTTGACACCTACTGGAACGTGACCCCGTCCTCGAGCCCGAGCACGGTGAACGTCGTCACCGGGGATCCCAACGCCGTCGATCCGGGCAACCGGCCGCTCATCTCCGGAACAACCGTCTTCAGCGCCGTTTTGATCAGCGCCGGCGTACAGACCTACTCCGCCTCGGGAGCCGGGACGCCGAATACCTCCACCAACATCAACGTTTTGGCAGGCAGCGCCAACCGCATGCTAATTCTGGTTCCCGGAGAGACGCAGACCCAGGGGAACTACCAGACGCCGCCTTTCGGGAAAACGGGGAACCCGTCTACCGTCACCGCCGGCCAGACCTTGCAGGCCACCGTTTACGGCGTGGACAGTTTCTACAACACCGATCTCACAGACAACGCCGATGTCATCTGGACCTTCCTGCCCAACGACCCCTATGACGTGACGCCTTCGTCCCTGCCGCTGGTCAGCGGGTCCACCGTTTTCGCGCTGGTCCCCGTCACGGCCGGCAGCCAGGTGGTCCAATCCACCTCCGCCATGACCAATCCATCGTACACCACCGATGCTTTCAGCGTCATCGCGGACACGGTCAGCGCAGGCGCCCTGCGCCCGCGCTTGCAGATGGTGCTGCCGGGTGAAACCGCCGTGGCCGGCCTGCCGCCCTACTGGATTGAAAACGGCGGTAAAACCGGACAGCCAGCGGCGCACTTCGCCGGGGTCTCCAGCACCTTCAGCGTCCGCCTGGTGGACCAGTTTTATAACCTGATCACGGCCGGCTCGCCGATGACCACGGCCGATCTGACTACCGATGACCCGAACACCACGCTGGCCTCCGTGGCGCTGACCGGCGGCGTGGGGATCGCGACGGTCACCTTCCATACGCAAAACAATACCTTCTCACCCAACAACAATCCGGCGCGCAACCGGAGAGGGTGGACCCTGACAGCGACGGACGCGGTGCCCGGGCAATACATAACCGATGTGTCAACCGATGTGCCGACGTGGCCGGGTCCGATCGTCAAACTGCGGCTGATGGCGCCCACGCAAACGTATTTAGAAGGCGGTACGGGAGGAACGGGGAAGACCGGGTCCTTGTCGTCCGCGGTCGCCGGAACGGCGTACCCGGTGACGGTCCATGCCACCGATGCCTTCTGGAACAACAATCGCGGGCTCGGACCGCAATACACCGCGAACGCGGGCGACAACGTCTATATTCAAAGCAACGATCTCTACATTGTGAACAACGCCACACAGCCGATGACGCAAGGGCAATTCACCTTCAGCAGCCTGGCGCCGCGCACGGCGCAGAGCAACTGGACGCTGTCCGCGGTGGACGTCACCAACGGCGGGATCTCCTCCCAAACGGTGAGCGCGATTACCGTGAGCCCTGCGGCCGGTCCTTACCGCTTGCAGGTGATTCTGCCCGGGGAATCACCCGCTCCCGGGTTGGGAACCTACGCGACCGGCGGCGGTAAAACGGGGAACCCGACGCCGCAAACCGCCGGGGTTCCGATCACACCGAACGTCACCGTCTACCTCGTCGACAATTTCTGGAACCCGATTCCTGCGCTTTCAACGACGACCTTTGTCGTCCTGACGGCTCCGCAAGCGATTGATCAGTACGCCGTGCTTCCGTCCAGTAAACAACTCACGCAGCAAGCCGGCTTCTACAAGGCGATCTTCTCCTCGACGGTCACGCTTCGGACGGCCGGCAGCCCGTGGGGCCATCTCCTGCAGGCGTCCGACTGGGACAGCGTCCTGGTCTCCACCAACTCGGCGTACTTTACGGTGGATCCGCAAGGATTTTCCCAGCTTCAGATCCTGGTGGAGGGAGAAACCGGGGAGCCTGGAAAACCCGCCGGCGGGACGCCCGCGGGCATCCTGGGAACGCCGGATACCCAGGTCGCCGGCGTGGCGTTTGATGTGACGGTGAACGCCACCGACGTCCTGTTTAACATCATCTCCACCAACGCCGTGGTGAGCCTGACCAGTGATGACGCGTATGGAAGCCCGAGCGCCACGCTCTCGAGCTCGCGCACCTTGTCCGCCGGCACCACGTTTTACACGGTCACCCTGGTCACGGCCCAGGATTCCAACGCCAGCGCGATCACGCACCTGCTGACGTCCACCGCGTCGATCGGTTCGTTCTCTTCGTCACAGATCCCGATCCAGGCCAACAATCCCGCGCGGCTGCAGATCGTGCTGCCGAATCAAACGCCGGAACCGGGGAATGTCGCCGGTTTGGGTATCACCGGAGCCCCGGATCCGGCCGTCGCAGGACAGAACTACAGCATCTCCGTTCGCATCTCCGACAACTGGTACAACGCCGTCGGCAACGCGGGCGCGGCGACGACTATCCACTTAACGACCAATGATCCGTATGACCCGTCGGATTCCGACCAGCAGATTAACGCCGGATCCTCCAACTTCTTAACGGTCTTCAGCACGCATAAATTCCGAAAAGCCTCGACCACCGGCTGGACGGTCATGGCCACCACCTCCAGCGGCGCCGCCTTTACGACCGCGACCGCCGGCCCGGTGCCGGTGACGGCGGATATTGTCAGCGCAGGCCAGAGGCTCTTGGTCCTGCTGCCGGGTGAGACGTACGATCCGGGCAACACCTCCAATGGCGGCAAATCCACCGCGCCGAACTTTACGGGCGTTCTCGGCCACACGCCGCCGCTGGCGGGCGAAACCTTCCCGGTGACCGTCCTCGGGACCGACCAGTTCTATAACGTCATCGCCGACACCACCAATCCGTCCGTGGCGATCGGGGCCCATTCCACGCTCTTCCCGCAGTTCAGCCCGTCGTCGCAGTTCACCTTGAGCGCGGGATCGAACACGCTAAACGTGACGATCAATAAAGCCTCCACCACCGCCTCCGCTTTCGTGAATCAGGTCGCGCCGTTCCAGTCGTACAATTACGCCTCGGCGACGAGCACCGTCTTTGTGGTCAACACGGCCGC
>MGUR01000018.1:0-604 GCA_001800075.1 Elusimicrobia bacterium RIFCSPLOWO2_01_FULL_59_12 | reverse complement strand
AGCCTGTTCAACCTGGTGTCCACCACGACCGCCCGCGTGCGGATGACGGTGACCGACCCCAACGCCACGCAGACCAACCTCCAACAGGACCTGATCGGCGGCACCACGGTCTTCAGGCTGCAGTTCTTGACCGCTTCAGGTTCGGGATGGACCGTGCGTGTTTCGACCGTGACCGGCGCGGCTCTCGCAGACGCCCAATCGGCCGCGCTGCCGGTCGTTTCCAGCGCGCCGACGCGCGTGATGATCACGGTGCCCGGCTTGTCCCTGAGCCCGGGGAACGTGAGCGCGGGCGGCCAGTCCGGCTCGCCCACCGGAGCCGTCGCTGGGGCGGTGTGGTTCGCCACGGCCACGATCACCGATCCGTATTACAACCCGACGACCGGCGCCGGCGGCAACATCTGGTTCCAAACGAGCGATCCGTACGATGTCGACGGGTCCACCCAGACGCTGATCGCTGGGACGACCGGCTTTGCGCTTCAGATGTACCAGGCGGGTTCGCAGACCCTCGGCATGTACCACACACAAGGAACCTATTCGACCGGGACCGTGGCCAACATCCCGATCACGGCGGGAACGATCAATCGCGTGCTGCTGCTCGTGCCGG
>MGUR01000017.1:28105-37594 GCA_001800075.1 Elusimicrobia bacterium RIFCSPLOWO2_01_FULL_59_12 | reverse complement strand
GTCCACGCCGGCGCTGGTCCAGACGCTGCGGACGGATGATAATCCGTACGTGCGCGTGAGCGCGGCGAACGCGCTGGCCGGAATCCAGCCGGCCTCTCCATCGGTGGCGCCGGCGCTCATCGAGTCTCTCTCGCATGCCAATGAATACGTCCGCACGGCCGCCATGAATACCCTCGGGCAGATGGGCCCGGGAGCCAAAGCGGCGATCGGTCCGCTCATTGCGTCTTCGCAGCAGGATACCGATGCGTTGGCCCGGCAGCGGAGCGTGCAGGCATTGGAGAGTATCGGGCGCGCGACGAAAGACTCCCTGCCCGGGCTCATCAAGAATCTAAAGGACAGAGACTCTAACGTGCGCCGCGCGAGCGTGGTCGCGCTGGGCGAAGCGGACGCTCCCCCTCGGGAAACGGCGGCCTTATTGGCGATCGCCATGAAAGACAGCGATGAGGCCGTCCGCCTCCAGGGGGTCCAGGCCGCGGCCGCGCTCGCCGCCGGGGAGGCTGGGGTTGTGGGGCTCCTGAAGACGGCGCTGGCCGACCCCGTGAAAAGCGTCCGGTCCGCCGCGATCATGGCTCTGGGGGGAGCCGCGGCCGCCCCCGACACGGCGGCCCTGGCTCTCGAGGAACCCTTGAAAGACACCGACCCGGCTGTCCGGAATGCCTGCATCCATTCGCTCGCCCGGCTGGGGCCTGCCGCGGTGCCCGTCCTGCTGCGCCAGCTGCTCGATTCGTATGCCGTTCTCCGCGACCATGCCGAGCAGGCGATTCTTGAGATGGGGCCTGCCGCGGTCCCCGCGCTGGAAAAAGCCCTGCCCACCCCGGACCCCTTTTTCCAGAAGAAAATACCGGCGCTGATCGAGCGGATTCGCGGCGCCGATCGTCCTCGACGGCAATGAGACCATCGGCCCACGTTTCCCGTCGGCAAATTTAACATTCCCGCCACCGTCCCGACGGACACCGGCATGTGGTCGTATAACAACGTCGCCGGCGATGTCGGGCTGGGGAGGGTCCATGCGGGATGCACGCACGACGATGCCGCGGGGCGCGTCTGGGCGACCTATTGAGGCAGGGACGGCCAACGACGATGGAGGAGAATCTAGAGGGCGGATCCGTTTTTGAGCAGGCGGCGGGCCTTAAGTCGTTCTTCCTTACTACCCATCACGACCAGCGTATCATTCGATAGAAGAAGCATCTCAGGCGGGGGGTTGGTCTTCAGCTTGCCTCTCCGGTAAACGGCGACCAGGCTGGCGCCCGTTTTCTCGCGCAATCCCAGGGACCGTATGGACTGCCGGACCGCCGCATCGCGGCGGCCCAGAAAAATACGCTCCATGGACTCGCTGAGCGCGCCCCCCGCCTCGTCCGTTTCCAGCGCGGCCCGGCGCAGGGGCTCGCTGGTGGCCAGACCCAGCGCTTCATCCAGGATGCCTTCCATCCGGTCGTAGGCCCTATCGATCCGGTGTCGCGCCAGGAATCCAAAGAGAGCGGCCAGAGAAACGGTCAGCCAGAAGATCCGCCCATCCGGCAGGAACCGCGCGGCCCGGGAGAGAAACAGGAGGGCGAACAGCAGAATCAAGCCGGTATGGATCACGCCGTAGAACCGGTGGACCGAGAGCCGATCCAATAGTTTTAACGCGTGGAAGCGCACCATCATTTCTGTGGAGACGACCAGGATAAAGTGGCTGACGTAGGTTGCCAGCGCCCGGACGAGCGGCAGACACAGTAGAAAACCGGCCCCCCAGCCCAGGGCCTGGTGAATATCCGATCCGCCCAGCGTGGTGGCGAAAAAGGCGAATAAAGAGAGGGCCGCGATAAAAAGGGCCGCATAAATGGCCAGACGGATCAGATATCGAGACACCACGCCCGCGGTCTCCGGCTGGTTGCCCCGCCGCCCGCTCATCCACTGGTGATACCGGCCCAGCCGGCCCGTGACGGTTTCTCCCAGCGCGCCCAGCAAGCCGTCCACGACCCGGTCGGAGCTCCGGATCAAGTAGGGCGTGGATAACGTCGTCAACGCGGACACGCCGACGGCCAGAGGATAGAGAAAATCGCTGCCCTGTTTGTTTTGGAGAGCCAATCCCCCGAAGACAAAAGAAAATTCACCGATCTGGGCCAGGCTGATGCCGACTTTAAAAGACGTCTTCGGGCTGTATCCGGCCAGAAAGGAGCCGGCGGCGGCGCAAAGGGTCTTCCCGGCGATCGTCAATGC
Source organism: Elusimicrobia bacterium RIFCSPLOWO2_01_FULL_59_12 (assembly GCA_001800075.1). GTDB lineage: Bacteria > Elusimicrobiota > Elusimicrobia > 2-01-FULL-59-12 > 2-01-FULL-59-12 > 2-01-FULL-59-12. Next base: position 35,392 of record MGUR01000017.1, on the reverse strand, counting down.
GGCGACAGTCAGGACGGCCGTTTTATAATCCCACAGCAGCTTCGGCTGGATGAGCAGGCCGGCGGCGACGAAGAAGATGGCGCTGAACATGTCCCGGATTGGGTGGATCCAGGCTTCGATGGCATCGATCTCGGAGGAGACGCCCACGATGGAACCCATCAAGAAGGCGCCGAGCGCCAGGGAAAATCCCAATTGATTGGCTAAAAGCGCGCTGGCGAGACAAAGCCCGAGAACGACGATACCCAGCAGTTCTTTGGAATGGAAGCGTCCCGTCCAGGCCAGGAGGCGGGGAACAAGGGCCAGCCCGGCCACCAGAAAAAGAACCACAAAGAATGCGATCTGGCCGACCGCCCGCACCGCCGCGGAGCCTCCCACCTGGGTGGCGCCGAGTCCGGAGAGAATCGTCAGGAGGACGATCGCCAGCACGTCCTCCAGAATCAGAATGCCGAAGGCCACCCGCGCGCACTCTTCCTTCAGGATTTTTAAATCAGTGAAAACCTTGGCGATGATGGTGGTGCTGCTGATGGACATAATCGCCGCCAGGTAAAAGCTGTCCAGACGGCTCCAGCCGAATGCCTGACCCAGCGCGTAGCCAAGGCCGAACATCCCGCTCACTTCCACCCCGGCCGCCAGCACGACCCATCCGCCCACCCGGCGCAGCCGGGCCAGATTAAATTCCAACCCGATCGCGAACATGAGAAAGACCAGCCCCAGCTCCGCCATGGTCTGGATGCTGTGCATGTCTCGGATGAAGGCGAAGGGAGGGGTGTGGGGGCCGATGATCAGCCCGGCGAGCAGGTACCCGATGACGACCGGCTGCTTCAGCCAATGACACAGCAACGTCATCGCCGCGGCCGTGACCATGACCACCGACAAATCCCGAAGCAGCGTCAACTCGGCCATGGGGATATTTTAGTAAAGTAATGTCCGCCGCAGGCTTAGAGGAGCTTCGCCTGGGCCTGATGTGCGGGCCTGTTGCCTGGCCAGGCACCTGTGGCAGGGATTGAAGTCGTGTACTACGTGCTGAGCGCGGATTACAACACGTCCACGGACGTGCAGCAGGCCATCAACGTGGCGATCAAGGACGCATTCGGCAAAGAGAAGATCGAATTCGCCTTCCCGACGCAGAGTAGTTGCCTCCAGCGGGCTCCCGCCCCCGAGCTCTCTTCCAAATCGCGTTAGCCGCTATTTCTGCCGTAGAAGATCCAGAAACTTGTTATCGGTGGAAAGAATCATCCGGGTGTCGGCGGGGATGGCCTTTTTGTACGCTTCGAGGGTGCGGATGAATTCATAGAACTGCGGGTCGCCGGATACCGCGCGTGCGTAGATGGCGATGGCCTCCGCGTCGGCAGCGCCTTTGATGGACTGGGCCTTGCGATAGGCCTCGGATTGAATCTTCAGGAGGTCCCGGTTCGTCTTTCCCTGGATCTTGGCGCGCTCGCCTTGGCCCACCGAGCGGATGCGTTGCGCGATGCGCTGACGTTCGGAGGTCATCCGGTCGTAAACCTTGGCCTCGACGCTGGATTCGTAGGCGATGCGCCGCAGTTGCACATCGATAAGTTCAATGCCGAATTGCTTAAGTTCGACGGCCGCCCGCTTGATGATGATGGCGCTCAAGGCTTCGCGGCCGACGTGCACCGGCTCAATTTCGCCGGTGATCTCCTCATCATCTCCTGGAGAGATTTCGCCCTTCTTGAGCTTTTCGGCGCGCGTCTTGATCTGATCCAGGATCGCGTTGGTATTGCGGACCGCCTCTACAAGATTGTGATTGGAAATGGTATCCCGCGTGATGGCATCGAGAATGCCATCCAGTCGCCGCCGCGCTCCATCCTCTGTTTGAACCGTTTGTATGAAGAGAAGGGGGTCGACAATGCGCCACCGGGCCGTCGTGTCGACCTCAATGTATTTCTTGTCCTTGGTGGGGATCTGGTTGGGATAACCGTCCCAATTGAGAATGCGCTTGTCGATGCGGCGTACGCGCTGAACGAAAGGAACTTTGAGATGCAGCCCCGCCGCCGTCACGGCGCTTCCAACCGGCCGCCCAAACTGAGTAATGACCGCCTGTTCCCACTCGGGGAGGCGGTACACCGAGGCCATAACGAGCATCATCCCGACCGCGGCCAGAGTCATGCCTGCGTTGATCCGGGGCGTCATGGATGGCCTCCCGGGGCAGGCGATTCTTTCAGGGCGGGGGCTCCAAAAATGGGCAGAACGCCTTTGATGCTGGGGTCGATTAGCGTCAATTCCTTAAAGCGTCCGTAGAGCTCCTCCATCGCCTCCAGGTAAAGTCGCGTGCGGGTGGCCCCGGGCGCGCTGCGGTAGGTTTGGAGCATGGCGGTAAACCGACCGGCATCGCCGCGCGCACGGTTGATTAAGGAAGTCGCATAGCCTTCCGCGTCCTGGATCGTCTGCTCGGCCTTTCCCTCCGATTCAGGGATGATCTTGTTGTATTGCTCTTCGGCTTGGTTAATAGCTTGTTCCTGCTCTTGTTTGGCCCGGTTCACATCATTAAACGCAGGCTTGACCGGCTCCGGCGGGTTGACGTCCTGCAATTTGATCGTGACGATGCGGATGCCCATGTTGTAGCGGTCAAGAACTTCCTGGGTGAGGCGCTGAGCCTCTTCGGTGATCTCGACCCGGCCGACCGTGAGGACGTCGCTCACCAGGCGATCTCCAACGACCCGTCGCATGATGGATTGGGAGATATCCCGGATGTTGGTGAGTACGTTGCGGGCTTGGAAGAGATATTTTTGAGGATCCGAGATTTGATACTGCAGGATCCACTCGACATCGGCCACGTTGAGATCGCCTGTCAGCGTCATCGATTCCTGGCGAAAATTCTCATCGTAGGCGCTGCGAGTGCCCTCGGTCCCTTTCGTCCGGAACCCGAACTCTTCCTGCAGAATGACTTTGGTGCGCACCTTGATCGCGCTGTCGATGCCGAACGGCAGCTTGAAGTGAAGGCCGGGCGGCTCTGTTGAGACGTAACGGCCGAACCGCAGAATCACGGCTTCCTGTTCCGGCTCCACAGTATAGGCGGAAGACACGACGCCGGCGAATGCCAGAAGGCCCCCAAGGATCCCTAGAACAGTCTGTCTAGGGATTGGCCACCGTCCTTCGAACCTTTGCCGGAACTCATCCGACCAGGAACTTGGCTGTTCTTCGTCATCCCATCGCTCCGCCATGATGCATATGGTAGCTTTTTTATCACCCACCCGCCTGTGGCGAATTTGCCGCATTGCGTCACACCTACACCCCTCATAATCATCGCTCCATTCCGGGCTATCCCACCCGTCAGGCCCAGGCGGCGAAGGGAAAAAAGCCAAATCCTTTGTAAAATGTCTCAGGCGCATGGGCTTTATTTTTCCTATACACTCATCGGCACGATCGGCTGAAGGCCGATCGTTTTGCTGATGGCCGTCGCATCGTTGTGATCACAGGAAGCGATGGTGGCAGCCTAGCGCGGCGGTTTGCCAATCGATTGAGTGCTTGGGCTCACTGCATTTCTTAGACGGTAACGCTACTTCCAGTTTCCACCAATTTCCCCCATTTTCCATGGTCCGTTGGCAGCCAGTTTGTAGCAGACGTCACTGGCAAATCCGGATGATTTATTGGAGAATTACCCGATGAGCAAAAAACGAGATCGTTACGATGTTTCTGATTTGCCCGAGGCGCAATGGGAACCCGGCTCGCATAATCAGGTTTTAAAAAACCTTCAGGGAATCAAAAGCAGGCGGGCGATGGATATCCTTGAGGCTCGTGCACAAATCCACACATTAGAATGGGCGCTCGGAGAGTTCGACAAGCGCCATCGATTTACGGCGGCTGATGTTTGCAGGATTCATCGCTATTGGTTGAATTCGATATATCCATGGGCTGGACACTATCGGCAGGTCAATTTGAGCAAGGGGGATTTTCCTTTTGCGATGGCCCATGGGGTGCCTCAATTGATGGGCGACTTTGAAAAAGACCCTCTACGTCGTTTCACTCCTTGCAGCTTAACTTCTCAGACTCAGCTTGCAGAGGCATTGGCCATAGTCCATGCAGAATTCATCCTGATCCATCCCTTTCGTGATGGAAATGGCAGGATCGGCCGTATGCTGACTATCCTTATGGCGGTTCAGGCCGGGATGCCGCTCCTGGATTTTGGAATCGTAAAAGGCCGGTTCAAGAAGGATTACTTTGCGGCAGTGCGGGCAGGGCTTAAGAAAAATTATACGCCGATGAAGCGGATTTTTGAAAAGGTGATTCAGCGCTCTTTAAAACCAACCGAACGATGAGAAAAGGCTGTTCTAAGGCTTTGGAGGAGGGCTGCGGGTATGCGCCCAATTTCGATAGCGGTCGAAGTTATGACGGAGCGGACCAGCGCCCTTCGATAAGCGGTCTGGTTCTTGAGGTAAGGATTCGTCTGCCGTAATGACTTTCGCTTCATGCGATTAGGATAACATACATCCCATCTTAATACGAGGCCGATTTTTCCGACTAGGGCTTGATCGAGAGATTCGGGCTGTTGCTAACATCTGCGAGGATCTGCTTATTAAGGTTAATGTAGTGCCGACAGCGATTCTCTGACTTATCTACTAGGTCGGGCCTGTCGGGAAACTGGTGCAGCATGGCTTTCTTGATCGTCCGTTCCCCCAAGCCCTGTTCAACAAGAGCGTTCAAATAGTTCTTCATTTCTTTGGGCAAGATGTTTAGGGCTGATCTTCTTGATTTTTTGGGTGATTGTCCGTCATTCTGTGGATTTTTCATGGATAATGTCTCTTTTGGACATAGTAATCTACTCAAGGTAGAATGTGTGTGGCGGCGGTCTTCCGCCGAAGATTTTTGGAAGGGTGCCCGAGTGGCTTAAGGGGTTGGTTTGCTAAACCATTGTACGGCTTTAAAACCGTACCGAGGGTTCGAATCCCTCCCCTTCCGATTTTTTTCCGCTTACGTCGTTTTTCCGAATGTTATTTCTGCCACTTGGCAGCCACTCAGACCTGGAAAGAGGGAGGAAATGAGGGTAGTTGGGGGAACTCCTTCCGTCGAGAAGAAGCGGTGGGCTTAGTCATTCCCATGATTGCTAAACCGCTATACGGGGTAAACCCGTATCGAGGGTTCCGCCGTGCCGGGCATTCAAGTCTGGTGCTGATCGGAATCCTCCTGTCTCGCCCGCCCTTCGTTGCCGCAGAGCCTTATCAATCCCGGTTCTTTCCGCCCGCCCATGAACTCTTCCTTCCGCTTCAGGCCGATCCCACGGAACTGCGTTTTTCATTCCAGGTTGGGGCCCCTTTGAATCAGCGGGGCATCGCCCACATCGCGATCGGCGACTACATGGGACTCTATCGGCGGGCTTTGCCGTTTCCCCGGTCCGCCGTCCAGCTGAATGTAGGAGGCGCCGTGATCACGCGCTTTCGCGCCGATTCCTCGCACCGGCTGGAGGCCGTCGATTATTACGGCAACGTCCCCCTGGATATCGCGGTCGGCCCGGTGTCCGGCCGCTTCATGTTCGATCACGTCAGCTCGCACCTGGGGGACGATTACTTGCGCGAAAAGAATATTCGGGGCTCGGATAATTCATGGGAAGCCCTGCGCGGCATCCTGTCCGTCCATCCCTGGAAGGCCTTCCGGTTTTATGGAGGGCTTTCGAAAGCGGTGCGGACCAAGCCGGCGTGGCGCGGCCGGCACGCCCTGCAGGGCGGCATGGAAGTTTTTTTCAACAACTCGGATATCGTGCACTGGCATCCCTACTGGGCCACGGATTTTCAATCCTGGGAGCGTTCCGCCTGGAACCCCACGTGGACTTCCCAGATCGGCATCAAAACGGGCGCGCCCTATTCCCTGGGCCGCGGCATCTCTTACTTCATCCAGTCCATGAGCGGACCTCGCATGGCAGGACAGTTTTTCAGCGGCAAGGAAACGATCTGGAGCGTCGGCCTCCGGTTCCAGCTCAGTCAGGCTCCTGAAGCCCCCGCTGTTCCAGCCCGGTAGAATCGAAGAAGCCCCCCTGGGCAGAGTGGTAAAATGAACGCGCGAAGGAGGATGTCATGAACCCGTTGTTGGATCTTCAAAAAGCAGGACAAAGCGTTTGGCTCGATTTCATCACCCGCGGATTGATGACCGATGGCGGGCTTCAGAAGCTGATCAGCGAAGACGGCCTGCGGGGCGTCACGTCCAACCCCACGATCTTTCAAAAGGCGCTGGCCGGCGGCAGCGACTACGATGCGGCGATCCATACCCTGATCCAAAAAGACAAAGCGACCCCGGAGATCTTGGAGGACTTGGCCGTCGAGGACATCCAGCGCGCCTGCGATCTGTTCCGGCCGGTGTACGACAAAACCGATGGGGGAGACGGATACGTCTCCCTGGAAGTGAACCCGCACCTGGCCCGTGACACCCGAGGGACGCTCGATGAAGCGCGGAAACTTTTCCGACGCGTCGGCCGCCCGAACGTGATGATCAAAATTCCCGGGACGAAGGAAGGCCTGCCGGCGATCGAGCAGGCGTTGGGAGAAGGCATCAACATCAACGTCACGCTGATTTTCGCTTTAGATCGCTATCAGCAGGTCTTGAACGCCTGGTTGGCGGGCCTTGAACGCCTGGCGAAGGCCGGCAAGCCGCTCAACACGATCGCGTCCGTCGCCAGTTTTTTCGTGAGCCGGGTGGACTCGTTGGTGGACAAGCTATTAGAGAGAAAACCGGGCGGCCAGGTGCTCGCGGGCAAGGCCGCCATCGCGAACGCCAAGCAGGCGTATCAGATGTTTCTGAAGACCGTTCTGGGCGCGCGCTTCAAAATGCTCGAAATGCAAGGTGCCCGGGTGCAGCGGCCGTTGTGGGCGAGCACCAGCACCAAGAACCCTACGTACCGCGATGTGATGTATGTCGAGGAACTGATCGGGCCGGACACCGTGAACACCCTGCCGCCTCAAACCCTCGACGCGTTTCGGGACCACGGGCAGCTTCGGAACAGCCTGCTGGAAAACCCCCAAGAGAGCGCGCGTGTCCTGGCGCAGCTCGCCAAGGCGGGGATTGATATGAGGCAAGCGACGAAACAACTCGAAGACGAAGGGGTCCAACTCTTTGTGGAGTCGTACGACAGTCTCATCAGCAGCCTGGATCGGAAGCGGCAAGCTCTTAAAGTGACCCGGTAGGAATGAATGGCGGCGTCGACTTATGGAAATAAAAATGAAACCCCGCGTGATCGTCGCTGAAACGCCGGAAGCCGTCGCTGAGAAAGCGGCTGCGGATTTCGCTTCCCTTGTAACGGACACGCTCTCCCGCCAGGACCGCCCGCCACACGATCCG
>MGUR01000017.1:26637-28083 GCA_001800075.1 Elusimicrobia bacterium RIFCSPLOWO2_01_FULL_59_12 | reverse complement strand
GCCTGACGTCTGGAGACCGTTTCACGCTGGCCCTTCCCGGAGGAGCGACGCCCAAGCTGTTTTTTACGCGGTTGACCCAAGAGCCTTATCGAACGCAAATTCCCTGGAGCAAGCTCTGGGTTTTTTGGGGGGATGAACGCTGCGTGCCGCCGGATCATCCGGAGAGCAACTTCGGCGTGGCCCGGGATCATCTCCTGGGCAGCGTCCCGCTGGCCAGCGCGCATGTGTTCCGGATTCGCGGTGAGGATCCGCCGGCGGAAACGGCGCGCGCCTATTCCAAGGCGATGCACGACTTCTTTAAAACAGACGACGCGTGGCCCTCCTTCGATCTCATCCTCCTGGGCATGGGCGCCGACGGCCATACGGCCTCCCTGATGCCGGGAACCGCCGCGTTGCATGAAGAGCGGCGCTGGGTGGTCGAGAACGTCGTCCGTTCTCTCCAGACCGTGCGCGTCACGATGACCCTGCCGGTGATCAACCACTCCCGTCAGGTCTGGTTTCTGGTCACCGGCGCCAAAAAAGCCGCCGCGTACGCCAGCGCGCAAGCCGGCCCCAAGGACGAATGCCCCGCCAGCCTGGTGCAGCCGGAAGCCGGCGAGCTGCGCTGGTATGTGGACAAGGCCGTCATGGGCGGGTAGAAGATGGAGGATAGTGGATCGAGTAATGGATTTTTTAAACGAGTTTCCTTGACCATCTTCCATATGTCATCCGCCCTTACTTAGGTACAATCCTCCCCGACCCTCGGTACGATTCGCCTGAATGGCGAATCGTTTTACCGATGGCCATCGCAATCGGTAAGTATAAGGAGCCGATGGTGTCATCCCTCCGTAAAATAATATTCGCGCTGTTTTTCTTTTCCGGGTTCTGCGGCCTGTTGTACCAGGTAGTCTGGATCCGGCTCGCCTTTGCGAATTTCGGCATCATCACGCCCGTCCTGTCGGTCGTCGTGTCCGTCTTCATGCTCGGATTGGCCGTGGGGTCCTGGGCCGGGGGGGCGTGGATTTCCAGAGCCCGGCGCCGTTTTTCGGCGATTTACGCCTACGCGGCGACGGAGCTTCTCATCGGCATAGGGGCGTTCGTGGTGCCCCGGCTGATGCCTCTGGGCGATTCCCTGCTCCAGCCCAGCGGCGAGCTGAATTCCGTTTCCTATCTCGCTTTTTCAGCCCTGGTGATATCCGTGTCGCTTCTTCCCTGGTGCATTTTGATGGGGGCGACGTTTCCTCTCATGATGGCCTTCATCAAGGAACGCCAGCAATCGTCCAGTCCGACCAGCTTCAGTTTTCTGTATCTGGCCAACGTCATCGGGGCCATGTTCGGAACGATCCTGACGGCCAACGTTCTGGTGGAATTGTTGGGGTTCAAACGGACGCTGCTCCTGGCGGGCTGTACCAATTTTCTGATCGCGGCGGTCAGCGGGTGGTTGGGGCAGCGCTTCCCTTACCGCGG
>MGUR01000017.1:25013-26629 GCA_001800075.1 Elusimicrobia bacterium RIFCSPLOWO2_01_FULL_59_12 | reverse complement strand
CGTTGTCCGTTTGGACCGTCCCGCCGTTTTCTATTACGCCGTCCTTTTTATTACCGGTTTTACGTCCATGAGCCTGGAGGTCATCTGGGTACGGGACTTCACGCCGGTGTTGGGAACCACCATCTATTCCTTTGCCCTGATCGTGGCGGTTTACCTCCTGGCCACCTGGATGGGGTCCGCCGCCTACCGCCGAGCCGCCGCACCCGCATCCGCACCTGCGGGTACGGCCCCTGACCTAGAAAAACAAGGTCCGGGGGCCGCTCGCGGCAAGGTCCTATCCCTTCCGACGTTGCTTGCCGCTCTCTCCGTATTTTCGCTTTTTCCCATCGCGGTCAATGATCCCCGGCTGGGGTTGTGGCAGTTCGGCATTGTGGCAGGGATCTTTCCCTTCAGTTTTCTCCTGGGGTATTTAACGCCCAGTCTCATTGACCGTTATTCCCAGGGGGACCCGAACAACGCGGGGCGGGCTTACGCCGTCAACATCCTCGGCTGCATTCTCGGCCCGCTTCTGGCCTCCTATCTGTTCCTGCCGACCTTGGGCGCCAAAGGGTCGATGATTTTGATGGCGATCCCGTATGGTCTGTTGTTCGCCGCCTGTTTTTCGGAGGTTAAACGGCCGCTTCGAAACGCCGCCGGCGCCGCCGCGGGGATCCTGCTTGCGAGCGCGCTCTGGATCAACCGCAGCTATGAAGAGCGGTACAACCAATGCATCATCCGGCGGGATTCGACGGCCACCGTCATTTCCATGGGATCCGGCATGCAGCGGAGGCTGCTCGTCAACGGGGTCGGCATCACCCAGCTGACCACGATCACCAAGGTCATGGCGCACCTCCCGATGCTGGTCTTGAAAGAAAAACCGGCGTCCGCGCTGAATATCTGTTTCGGCATGGGGACCACCTACCGCTCGCTCCTGCGCTGGGACGGCCTTCGCGTCACCGCCGTGGAGCTGGTGCCCAGCGTGAAGGAGGCGTTCGGCTATTATCATGACGACGCCGCCCGGGTGCTGTCGAACCCGCTCGGGACCATCGTGATTGACGACGGCCGGCGTTTCCTGCGCCGGACCTCGGAGACCTTCGATCTGGTCACCCTTGACCCGCCGCCCCCGATCGAGGCGGCGGGCTCCAGCCTCCTCTACGCCAAAGAATTTTATACGCTGGTCAAAAAGCGCCTGACGCCTTCCGGCGTTGTGCAGCAATGGTTTCCGGGCGGGCCGGGTGTGGAGTTTGAGGGGATCGCCCGGGCTTTAACGGAGTCGTTCCCTTATGTCAGGGCGTACGTGTCCATGGACGGGTGGGGGGTCCATTTTCTCTGCTCGATGCAGCCCTTCCGCGTCCCCTCGGCCGAGGCCTGCGCGGCGCGCGTGCCGAAGGCCGTGCGGGAGGACCTGCTGGAGTGGGAACCCCGCCGGACGGTCACGGACCTATTCAAACTCACGCTGAAGCAGGAACTCCCCATCCTGGAAATGCTGGAGCGCCATCACGACGCGGTCGCCATCAGTGACGACCGGCCGATCAACGAGTACTACATGATCCGGCGGGCCATCGCGCATTATCGAAGGACGGGGCATTTATGATGAAGGGGGACTTCTATGGCTGAAGTGAAAATTCAAGCGACGA
>MGUR01000017.1:21367-24998 GCA_001800075.1 Elusimicrobia bacterium RIFCSPLOWO2_01_FULL_59_12 | reverse complement strand
CCGTTGAGATCGTCGACGCGGACGGCAAGCCGCTCGAGGCCCGGCAGCCCGCGGCGCTCTGCCGCTGCGGCGCCTCCAGCAACAAGCCGTTCTGCGACGGCGCCCACCGCAAAATAAACTTCCAGTCTTAATGCGGCCGGCCGCCACGCTCGATCCCGGGCGGGAGCGAGTCTTCCGCTATATCCTCTTCGCGTTCATCCTGGCGATTTTGATCGGCGGGCCGGTCCTGCTGGTCAAGTCGTTCAAGAAGCTGACCGGAAAAGGGATCAATAGACGAGCCTGGCTGGCGAGTTTTTCCGAGCGGCGCCTGACGGTCCCGCCCGAAGGCAAGCCGCGGGAAGGCTTCTGGGGCGTGAAGCTGGCGCCGGTCCCTGATCCCGATCTTGGCTTCATCCTGCCGAAGCGGCACATCCCGGGCGTTTTTGAGATCGATCGCTGGGGCCGGCAATACGCTTTCAGCAGCCGGCGGCCTCAATGACCTCATCCTGCGCCGCGAGCTTCCGGTGGAGGAACGCGTCCGCCGCTGCCTGGACAACATGCGCCAGGCGCGCGACCTCTCGCTGTCCAGCGGCATCAAAGTGATCTTCGCTCCGCAGCCGTTTCTCCCACAAAAACCGGTGAAATCCGGCCTGGAAGCGCTGCTTCAGGTCCAGTCCTACCGTCCCGTCGATGAACTGGTGAAGGCGTACGCCGATTTGCGGCGGGGCCTGCAGGTCCTGTGCATGCCCGGACGTGTTTTTTACATGGACTGCTCCGGGGTGTTCGATTCGGAACGGCGCACGGTCTTCTCAGACATGTGGCACTTCTCGGATGTCGGCCATGCGCTTCTGGGGAGCTACATGGCGAACAAATTAGACCCCATTTTGTACACTGGCAGGGATGAAAAAACCGGCTGACAAAAAGGTCGTTTTAACCGGAGACCGGCCGACCGGAGCGCTCCATCTGGGCCATTACGCCGGTTCACTCCTGCAGCGCCTGAAGCTGCAGGAGGACGCGGAGCAGTACGTCTTGATCGCGGACGTTCAGGCGCTGACGGATCATTATAAGGACCCGGAAGGCGTGCGCAAGAACATCGACGAGGTGATGCTGGACTACCTGGCGGCGGGGCTCACCCCCGACAAAACCACCTTTGTGCTCCAATCCCAGGTCCCGGAAATCGCCGAACTCAGCGTTTATTTCCTCAATCTGGTCACGCTGGCCCGCCTCCAGCGCAATCCCACGGTCAAGGAAGAGATGCGGCAGAAAGGGTACGGGAGCGACGTCCCGGCCGGGTTTCTCGCCTATCCCGTCCACCAGGCGGCCGACATCACCGTGTTTAACGCCGATTGGGTCCCGGTCGGGGAAGACCAGCTGCCGGTCATCGAGCAGGCGCGGGACATCGTGCGGTCCTTTAACCGGATTTACGGCCAAACATTTACGGAGCCCGCGGCCCTTCTCTCGCATGTGAAGCGATTGCCGGGATTGGACGGCAAGTCCAAGATGAGCAAAACCCTGGGGAACACCATCGAACTAAAAGCGACCCCGGACCTCATCAAACAGAGGGTCACCCAGATGTATACCGACCCCAAGAAAATCCACATAAGCGACCCCGGCCATCTGGAGGGAAACGTCGTGTTCACCTATCTGGACGCCTTCGATCAGGACAAGGAAAGCTTGAAGGACTTGAAAGAGCGCTACCAAGAGGGGAAAACCGGCGACGTCGAAGCCAAGAAGCGGCTGATGGGCGTTCTGGACGGACTCCTCGGCCCGATCCGCGAGCGCCGCGCCGGATTGGAGCGTGACAAGAAGACCCTGCGGGACATCCTCCGCGCGGGGACGGACAAAGGACGGGACCGCGCGCGGGAGGTCATGCGCCGCGTCCGTACCGCTCTTCGCATCGACTACTTTGAATGAACCGCTGGCTGATCAGCCTGGTGTTGGCCGCAGGGATTTTGTACGCGCCGTGCCTCAAAGCGGGCTTCGTGTATGATGATGAGTGGTCCATTGTCCGCAACGCCTCCCTCCGCGATTTTCAGCCCCTTCGTTATTTTACGGACCCCTCGACGGCCGCCGATCCCGCTTCAGGATTGCAGGGAGATGTTTACCGCCCGCTCTTAACGACGTTCTTCGCCGCGCAAGTTCATTTCTGGGGTCTCCGGCCGGGACCCTTTCACGCCGTAAATCTCATGCTGCATCTGATCAACGGCCTGCTTGTGGCCATCCTGCTGCAGCGGCTCTTGAAGAACCCGTGGGGGGTTTTGATCGGCGCGGGGATATTCCTGCTGCACCCGGTGCAGGTCCAGACGGCCGCCTGGATCTCTCAGCAATCCAATACGTTGAGCGCGTTTTTCATCCTCTGCGCCTGTCTGTGTTTCGTCCCGGCCGCCAGGTCAACGACCCGGAGGACGATCCTGGGCAGCGCCTGTTTTGCCGCCGCCGTGTTCACAAAGGAGCATGCGCTGGTGTTTCCCCTTCTTTTAGGGGTGTTGTATCTTTGGGACGAGAAACACGTCGCGATCAAGACCGCGTGGCCCCTGGGAGTCATCGCGGCCGCCTACGCCCTCGCCCGCACGCTCCTCCTCCCGCATTGGGCCCAAATCGACGGGGGAAACCGAAACCTGTATGACGATTTTTCTCTGGGCGTCCTGTCTTTTCCGGTCTATATCGCCAAATTGCTCCTCCCGTTGGCGCTCCGGCCGAGTTATCGTTACCCGGAGGGGGACCCTTGGATTGTGTTGGGGAGCTTCCTTATTGTGTGCGCCTTTCTTTGGGGGATGGCGCGCGGACGGAAACGCTTTCCGTCTCTCAGCGTGAGCATGGCCTGGATCTTCATCGGACTTCTTCCGGCCCTGCAGATCATCCCCATTCGCGCTTTCGTGGCCGAGCGGTTCCTGTATTACTCCGTCATGGGCCTTGCCCTGGGGGTGGGCGCGGGGATCTTTCAAGTCAAACGCTGGCGGTGGCCCTTGGGCGTTTGGCTGGTGTTTCTTGTTTGCCAATCAGCCCGCGCCGTGCCGCATTGGAAAAACGAATACGCGCTCTGGCGGCACGCGGTCGCCGTGGAACCCAGCAATCCATTCGCCCAGGCCTGTCTGGCGAATGTAGAGAGCCGGCCGGACAAAGCGATTTTTCACTACAAGCAGGCGCTCCTCCATCACCCGGCGGAGGATGTGGCGTTCACCGCCAAAAACAACCTGGCGTGGCTTTATCTAAGAAAACAGGAGATCGCCCCGGCGCTCCATTGGGGCCAGGCGGCGCTGCAGATGCGGCCGCGCAACGCGGCCACGCTGTATAATCTATGCCTGATCCATCTCGCGCGTCATGACCGGCGGAAGGCCCGGGTCTTTTATCGGCAGATCGCGCAGCAGGTCCCTCCGCAGAGCCCGTTGCTCGCGGATTTATCGCGGAGGTTCAAATAAACAGGCGGACTCTCTTTTTATGCGTTTGGGTTTTCGGAATGCTGGGGACGGGGGACATGAGCTTTGCCGCCGCCGTGCCTCCGGACATCACCCTGAAGTTCATCGGGACCGGGCGGCCGTCCTCATTTCCCAAACTGATGTATGTGCTGGTCGTGAATCCCGGCTACACACCCATGAACCTCGCGGCCATGATTGCGGCGTCGGAACTGGTGGTAGACGGCCGATCGTCCCGC
>MGUR01000017.1:14311-21334 GCA_001800075.1 Elusimicrobia bacterium RIFCSPLOWO2_01_FULL_59_12 | reverse complement strand
CCCGCCGGTCAGCGAGTGGGACGGATGTCTATACGCGGAGGATTACGCGCCTCCCATTCCACCGGGCGCGCACAAGGTGGTCCTGAAGATGGGGGGCGGACAGTCGGCGGTCGTCAAGATGCGCTGGCATGAGCCCGTCAGCTGGCGAAAAGGCAATATGAAAAGCCGGGTGAAAGAGGTGCAGGATCTCGGGGCGGCGCTGTACGACGGCCTTCCGCGGGCCTGCGCGGAACGGTGGCTGACGGTCAAAGATGGAGGGACTCAGGAGGAAGACAAAGTCCGCTACTATCTGGAGCCGCGCATCAAGATGGTGGTCCCCTATCGGCAGACCTTCATCTCCGGCCGCGAACGCACGATCGTTGACGGGACCGCCAAAGTGTATGTGGAAGATCTGCTCACGGACTGACCCCTATACGATGAACCCAAAAGCCATTGATCGCTATCGCGCCAACCTGCAGGGGGAGATCGACAGCCTCACCCTGTATCTCGCCATGGCGGAGGCCGAGCCTCAGGCCCCGCTGGCGGAGCTTTACCGCCGCCTCGCCAAAGTGGAGGAAAAGCACGCTGACTTCTGGGAGCGGCAGATCCGCGAAGCGGGCGCCCCCGTCAAGCCCCGGGCCCCCACAGCCCGAACCCGCATCAAAGTCTGGCTGGCCCGCCGGTTCGGTCCGGGATTGCTCCTTCCCTCCATCGCCGCCGCCGAGCAAATGGACCAGCGGATGTACGACGACCAGCCGGAATCCGCCCGCACCGGGATGCCGCAGGATGAACGCTCCCACGCGCGCGTGCTGGGGCTGATGGCCGGTTCCTTCCCACGGGGTCTGGAAGGAAGCGCGCTCGCCCGCATCGAAGGACGGCACCGTGCGATCGGCGGAAATGCCTTGCGCGCCGCTGTCCTCGGCGCCAACGACGGTCTATTATCCAACCTGAGTTTGGTGATGGGTGTTTCGGGAGCGCATCTTTCCAGTCATTCGGTTCTGGTGACCGGGATCGCCGGCTTGCTGGCCGGCGCCTTTTCCATGGCGATCGGAGAATGGATTTCCGTCCAGAGCTCGCGGGAGCTGAATCAATTTCAGATCGCGACGGAAGCCGACGAGCTGGCGGCGGCGCCGGAGGAAGAAGAGGAAGAGCTGGCGCTGATCTACGAAGCCAAAGGCCTCCCGCCCGACCAGGCCAAAGCGCTCGCCAGGCGCCTGATCAGCGATCCGGCGAAAGCGCTGGACACCTTGACGCGGGAAGAGCTGGGGATTGATCCGAAGGATCTGGGGGGGTCGCCCTGGGTCGCGGCGATGGCGTCTTTCGTTTTGTTCGCGGTCGGCGCCGTCATCCCTGTAGCGCCCTTCCTATTTTCGGAGGGAACGGCTGCCGTTCGGGGCGCGCTCTTGATCAGCGCCGTCGGCTTGTTCGGCATCGGCGCCGGGATCACCCTGGTCACCGGCCGCTCCGTCTGGGTGTCCGGAATCCGCCAGCTGCTGGTGGGTCTTGCCGCCGCCGGCGTCACCTACGGCATCGGCCATTTCATCGGCGTACAGTTGAGCGGTTGACTGCGGGCCGTTACTTTTTCGCCACGCCTTCGATGTTGATCGCGACGTCCACGTCCTCGCCGAGCATCAGACCGCCGGAATCCAGCACCTGGTTGTAGGTAATGCCGAAGTCCTTGCGGTTGACCTTGCCGGTCGCCACGGCGCCGGCGCGGGTCCCGCCCCAGGGATCTTTGATCGTCCCGGTGATTTCCAGGTCCAGGACGACCGGCTTGGTGACGCCGTGCATCGTCAAATCGCCATGGAGTTTGGCTTTGCTTCCGTTGATACCCGTGACGTGGGTGCTTTTGAAGGTGAGGGCGGGGTACTTTGCCGCATCGAAGAAATCCGCATTGCGGAGGTGGCCGTCCCGCTTCTGGATCCCGGTGTCGATGTCATAGATTTGAGCGGATGCAGCAGAGGACCACAGGACAACGGCGGCAAGACCGAGAGCGATTCGTTTCATGAAGATTCTCCTTATCGATGTTTGTGACGACCCCTACGGGACGTCTGCAACCCCGTTATAGTTCCAATAAACAAGTTGGAAGCAACGGGCATTTGCGTGCCGATAAGGGTTTTGGTATCATGACGTCCTAGTCGCCAAAGACGGCGCATGCCAGTGAAGGCGGTCCCCGGACGCGTGGAGACCGTCTTTTTTTATTTCCCCCATATAGCCGCGGCTTCGATGCCGCCCTTGAACGGAGACGGTCTGTACGCCCTGGACAGGCGCTGAACGTCTTTTTTATTTATTTTTTGCCCGCCACTACGGCGGGTCCGCCAAAGACTCAGCGGCGGAGAGGAGATTCCACCATGAAGGAAATTATCGCCATTATCCGGCCGGGCCGCTGGACGGCCACAAAAGCCAAGCTCGTAGAGCTGGGGGTCACCAGCTACACCACCAGCCGGGTCGCCGGCCGGGGGCGGCAGAAAGGCCTGCGTTACCTGGGCCGCCGGGGAGGGACGGTCGGCATGCGGACCGTCCCGAAACGCCTGATCTGGCTCTGGCTTCATGAGGAGCAGGTGTCACCCGTGGTCGAGGCGATCATGGCGGTCAACCGGACCGGCTCCATCGGCGACGGGAAGGTTTTCATCTGTCCCGCGGAAGATGCCGTCCGGCTGCGCACGGGCGACCGGGGCGAGATAGCGGTTTTATAACCTTTTATGCAGACCCCCCATCCTGGAAACGCCGTTGAGCAAATGAAGGCCGGAAAAGACGGCCTGGACCTTCTTCAGGAGATCGACCGGCTGGCGCAAATCCCCTGGCAGGAGATCCCCAAGGCGGACCTCGAATCGCGCCTCAAATGGATCGGCGTCTTCTTCCGCAAGCGGACCCCCGGGTATTTCATGATGCGGGTCCGCCTCACCGGGGGGCGCGCCACCGCCGCCCAGTTCCGCGCCCTCGCGGACATCGCCGAGCGCCTGGGCAACGGCGTCGTGGAGATCACCACGCGCCAGCAAGTCGAGCTCCGCGCGTTCCAGGTGAAGGACGTCCCGGAGATTTTTGAGAAACTGAAAGGGGTCGACTTGAACAGCCTGCAGACCGGGATGGACAACATCCGCAACGTCAACACCTGTCCCCTGGCCGGCCTGACGCGGCATGAGCTGCTGGATGCTTTCCCGGTCACCCAAGAACTCACGCGGATCTTCCTGGGAAATAAAGAGTTCACCAACCTTCCCCGCAAATGCAACGTCACGATCACCGGCTGTCTGGAGAACTGCACCCACGCCGAGACCCAGGACGTCTGCATGACCCCCGCGGCGCGGGAGGCGGACGGTTCGCCGGTCTCCGGCTTTAACTTGTCGGTGGGGGGGAAGATGGGTTCGGGGGGCATGACGGCGGCCGTTCCTTTAAATGTGTTTGTCTCTCCCGGGGACGCCGCCCGGCTGGCCGCCGAAGTCATCCTTTTGTTCCGGGACGAAGGGCCGCGCGGGGAAACGCGCGCCCGGGTCCGGTTGGCTTTTCTGGTGGAAGCGTGGGGGGCCGCCACGTTTCGCCGGGCGTTGGAAGACCGCTGGGGAAAACCGCTGGCGGAGGCGGGCCGCGATGTGCGGTTCAGCCGCCACGCCGATCATATGGGCGTGACCCCGCAGAAGGACGGCCGGTCGGCGGTAGGTCAGTGCGTGCCGGTGGGGCGCGTCAACGACAAGCACCTGCGCGAATGGGCGCGCCTGGCCGAAACCTACGGGACCGGCCAGATCCGCCTGACGACGGGACAAAACGTGGTCCTGCCGGACGTTCCGAAAGACAAAGTCACGGCGTTGCTCGAAGAGCCGTTCCTGCAGGAATTCCAGCCGGACCCGCATCCGGTCCAGCGCGGCCTGGTGAGCTGCATCGGGACGGATTACTGCAACCTGGCCCTAATCGAGACCAAGGGGATCGCCAAAACCCTGGCGGAGACGCTGGCCAAGACGCTGCCCCCGGACCTGCCGCCCGTCACTATGTACTGGTCGGGATGCGCCGCGGCCTGCGGCAACCACCAGGCGGCCGACATCGGGTTTCAGGGCATCAAGGCAAGCGTGGACGGGAAAGTCGTCGATGCGGTGCATATTTTTGCGGGCGGTCACACCGGGCCGGACGCGCGCCCCGGGGAAAAAATCATGGAGCTGGTGCCGGTGGACATGCTGCCCGAAGTCCTGCCGGCCTTAATTAAGAACCTCCCGATGCTGAAGAAAATCCGGCGGGATACCGAGGCCGAAAAGCGCGTGCTGATGATCCCGATGGAAGCGGTTTACGAATAGGAAGGAGCCTAAAATGAAAATGATTCGCGCTGTGATCCGGCCGGAACGGGAAGAGGCGGTGCTGAGCGGGCTGGAGGCCGCGGGCTTTCCGGCCGTGACCAAATTGGACGTCCTCGGCCGCGGCAAGCAGAAAGGCATCCAGGTCGGCAACGCCATCTATGACGAACTGGCCAAAACGATGGTGATGCTGGTGGTGGAAGACGACAAGCTGCCCGCGGCGATCGAAGCCATCCGGGCCGGGGCCGTCACGGGCAACCCGGGCGACGGGAAGTTGATCGTCTCGCCGGTCGAGCAGGTCTACACGATCCGGACGGGAAGGACCGGCCTGTAAAATGGAGCCCCCCGTCGGGTTTTTACTCCAAAGGAGGTTCCGCGCATGGCCATTCGCATGCTTCCCTGGAGCCTGATCAAGGTCAAGACGCACTGCAACCTCTGCGCGATGCAGTGCGGCCTGAAATTCTGGGTGGAACCGGCCAACGGGCAGGTCATCGGCGTCGAAGGGGACTACGATTTCCCCACGACGCACGGGCTGATGTGCATCAAAGGGTCCGTTTCCTACAAGCAGGTCCATCACCCGGACCGCCTCACGCGGCCGCTGATGCGTAAAAGCCTTTCGGAACCGCTCCAGCCGGCCTCCTGGGAGGACGCGCTGTCCTTCAGCGCCGGGCGCATCCGCGAGATCCAGGCGGCCCATGGCCGGGAAGCGATGGGCGTCTACGGGGGAGGCGCGCTCACCAACGAAACGGCGTATCTCCTGGGGAAATGGGCGCGCCTGGTCCTTAAAACGCCGCATATCGATTACAACGGGCGCTTCTGCATGTCGTCCGCAGCGGCCGGGCAGAAAAAGGCCTTCGGGGTGGACCGGGGGCTTCCCTTCCCGGCGGGCGATATCGCGCTCGCGAAATGCATCCTGCTGGTCGGCTCCAACGTGGCCGAGTGCCTGCCCCCTTTAATGAGTTATTTTCATAAAGCCAAGGAGCAGGGGGCCGTGATCATCGCGGTGGACCCGCGTACGACGGATACCGGACGCATCGCCGACGGCGTCCTGCGCATCCGCCCGGGGACCGACCTCGCGCTGGCGCAGACGCTCCTGCACGTCCTCATCCGAGAAAACTGGATCGACCGCCGCTTTATCGCGGAGCATACGACCGGATTTGAAGCGGTCGAAGCCTCCGTTCAAGCCTGCACTCCGGCCTGGGCGGAGGCGATCGCGGGGATCCCCGCCCCGCAAATTGAAGAAACCGCGCGGGTGTTCGCGAGCGCGTCTGAAAGCATGGTCCTGACCTCGCGCGGCGCCGAGCAGCATTCCAAGGGCGTGGACACGGTCCTGGCTTTTATCAACCTCGCCCTGGCCACCGGCAAGGTCGGGCGGCCGGGCTGCGGGTTCGGGACCTTGACCGGCCAGGGCAACGGCCAGGGCGGCCGCGAACATGGGCAAAAAGCCGACCAACTGCCCGGCTATCGGGATATTTCCAACCCGGCGCACCGCCGGGCCGTGGCCCAAGTCTGGGGCGTGGATGAAAGCGAGATCCCGGGACCCGGCCTGTCGGCGTATGAACTTCTGGATGCGGTCAGCCGGAAGAAAATCCGGGGACTTTTCGTCATGGGATCGAACCCGGCGGTCTCCGCGCCGAAAGCGGGGCCGGTCCGGGACGGCCTTAAGGCGCTGGAGTTCCTGGCGGTCTCCGATTTCTTCCTTTCCGAAACGGCCGCGCAAGCGCATGTGGTGTTTCCCGTGGCGTTGTCCGCGGAAGAGTCGGGGACCACGACGAACCTGGAAGGCCGCGGTCTGCTGCGCGAGAAAGCGGTCGATCCTCCCGGGGACGCGCGGCCGGACTGGCAGGTGCTGTGCGCGCTGGCCGGGCGTTTAGGCCGTCCGGAGGGCTTCCGGTTTCAAAACAGCGAGGCGATTTTTAACGAACTGCGGCGGGCGACTCGGGGCGGCGCGGCGGATTATTCCGGGATCTCTTACGAAAAAATCCGCGCCGCGCGGGGCGTGCACTGGCCTTGCCCTTCGGACGATCATCCCGGCGCCCCGCGGCTCTTTGAAGACCGGCGTTTCTGGCACCCGGACGGCAAGGCCCGTTTCCACGCCCTTTCGTACCGGCCGGTCGCCGAGGAACCCGACGCCGAGTATCCGTATGTTCTCACCACGGGCCGGCTGCTGGAACACTATTTAAGCGGCAATCAGACGCATCGCCTGGAAGAACTGGAGTCGCGCCATCCCGAACCGCTGGCCGAGATCCACCCGGACCTGGCCAAAGACCTGCTGGTAAAAACAGGCGATCTCGTGCGGCTGACGACCCGCCGCGGCCAGGTCGCATTGCGGGCGCGGGTGACGCCCGAGATATTGCCCTCGGTCGTTTTTGTTCCTTTTCACTGGGGCGGCGCGCGATGCGTCAACCTCCTGACGAACCCGGCGCTGGACCCCGTCTCCCGGATGCCCGAATTTAAAGCCTGCGCGGTGCGCATTGAAAAAGAAGAACCGTCATGATGGATTGGAGATCGTTTAAAAAATCCGGGCACCCGGCGACGCTCTTCGCCGCCTTCCTGCACTTCGACGTCAGTTTCATGGTCTGGGTCTTGATCGGGGCCCTGGGGGTCTTCATTTCCCAGGAATTCCACCTGGCCGCCGCCCAGAAAGGCCTGCTCACCGCCGTCCCGATCCTGGGAGGGGCGCTCACCCGCGTCCCGGTCGGGTTTCTGGCCGATCGTTTGGGGACCAAGCGGGTCGGTTCGGCTCTTCTGCTGTTTGTCTGCCTGC
>MGUR01000017.1:5334-14166 GCA_001800075.1 Elusimicrobia bacterium RIFCSPLOWO2_01_FULL_59_12 | reverse complement strand
AGCGTTCGGCTGGCATGCGGTGTTTGCGGTCGCCCTGGGGATCGTGCTGGCCACGGCGGCGGCGTTCCATCTCTTGTCCAAGGAGCCGCCGCATCCCGGCAAGCGCCAAACGGCGAAGGAAATGCTCTCGGTCTTCACGCAGCCGGACTGCCTCTGGTTCTGCCTGATCTACTCCGTGACCTTCGGAGGGTTCGTGGGGTTCGCCAGCTTTTTGAGCATCTTCTTCTTTGACCAGTACGGCATCGGCGGGATCGCCGCGGCCAATTTCACGGCGCTCTGCGTTTTTTCCGGGAGCTTCTTCCGTCCGGTCGGCGGTTATTTGTCCGATCGCGCCGGCGGTTTTCGCGTCCTGGCCGTCCTGATGGGCTTCATCCTGGTTTGTCTCGGGCTTCTCGGTTTCCTGCCGCCGCTGCCCGTTGCCGTCGCGATCTTCTTGGTTCTCATGGGGTCGCTGGGGATGGGGAACGGCTCGGTATTCCAACTGGTTCCCCAGCGGTTTGCCCGGCAGATCGGCCTGATGACAGGGATCGTCGGCGCGGCGGGCGGGTTCGGCGGGTTTTTCCTGCCGACGCTGATGGGCGCGCTGAAGGGAAAGCTGGGATCGTTCGGGCCGGCGTTCTGGGTCCTGGGCGTGTTTGTGATGATGGCTTTCGGCGCCCTGCTTCAGGTCCAGCGCAGCCTCGCCCGCCGGCGCCGTATAGGCGGGAGTTTATTTTTTTGCCGCGGCTTCGATGTTGATCACAATGTCGACTTCGTCGCCGAGCATTAGACCGCCCGCGTCCAGCACTTTGTTGTAGGAGATGCCGAAGTCTTTGCGGTTCACCTTTCCGGCCGCGGCGGCCCCGACGCGGGTCCCTCCCCACGGGTCTTTGATCGGGCCGTTGATTTCCAGATCGAGCACGACCGGTCGGGTCACGCCGTGCATCGTCAAATCGCCATGCAGTTTGGCTTTGTTCCCTTTCACGTCCGTCACGCCGGCGCTTTTGAAGGCGAGGGTGGGATGCTTCGCGACATCGAAGAAATCCGCGCTGCGGAGGTGGTCGTCCCGCTTCTGGATCCCGGTGTTGATGCTGGCCGCCTGGATCGTCGCGTCCGCCTTCCAGCTTTTCGGGTCTTTGGCGTCATAATCAAAGGACGCGTCGAACCGGCCGAAGCCGCCCGTCACTTTGCCCACCAGATGCCGGATGGTAAAGTTCACGCTGGAGTGGGCGGGGTCGACGCTGTAGGTTTCGGCGCCCGCCAGGGATAGCGACAAAACAACGGCGGAAAGGCTTAAAAGAACGTGTTTCATGGTTTTCTCCTTAATGTGGAATCTAAATACCAGAGCTTACCCGGGACTGGTTGCATTTAACAAAACTAACGGTTGTTGGTTCCATCTTTTATCGGGATTGACATTGTATTTCCTTGGGGTTATACTCAAACCAAGATGAGGATCTTCAAAAGCATTTGCGCGTTGACGGCCCTGGCAAGCCTCCTGATGAGCATGGCGCCGCAGCCCGGCTTTTGCCAGATGAGCCGGAAGTCGGTCGTGTCCTGCGCGATGCCCTGCTGTAATCGCCCCGCTCAGGCGCCTGCCTGCCCCATGGTCCGGCCGGCGGCCCCCCGCGATGTCATCGGGGTGTCTTCGGTAAAAGTCGCATCTCCCTTACACGTCATCGCGACGCTGGCGTTCAGGGGATTCGTCCCATCGGTAACGCGGCGACCCGTTTTCAATTCGCGTGAGAAAATCCCCAAGATAGACGTCTGCAGCACGCCGCAGTCCGTTCCCGCCCCGCCCGTCCTCGCCTAAGTCGTTCCGCCGCACCCTTGAAATCAAACTTATAATCCGTTAGAGGCAAGCCGTTTGCAGGTGATTATGAATAAATACGTTCTGTGCGCTTTTCTCATTCTTTTTGGGATGAGTCCCGTCCAGGGAGCCGAACCGCTCGTCCTGGACAAGCTGCTTCTTCGCGCGCGTGATCACAACCCGGAGGTCCTAGCGGCGCGGCAGGCATGGAAAGTGAAGCTCACCGGGATTCGTCCGGCGGGCACCTGGCCGGATCCCACGTTCACCTATAGTGACGAGAGGGTGCCCAGCGGGATGGCGGGCGTGGATCCGGAGAAAATGAAAAACTACCGGATTGAACAAATGGTCCCGTTCCCCGGCAAGCTCTCCTACGAGGCCCGGATGAAATACCATGAGGCCCGGATCGCGGAAACCGCTTACCGGGACAAAACGATCGACGTGCTGAACGGCGTGCGGATGCGGTATTACCAGCTTTATTTGACGGACGAGAAAATAGCGCTGGCGCGGCAGGCCATGGACGTGATGAAGGCGGCCTTGAAATCCGCTCAGGCGCGCCTGGGGTCCAACCAGACGACGGCGTCCGATGTGTTCATGGCGCAGACGGAGCTCCGCAAGCTTGGAAACGCCCTCTATCAGGAGCAGCAGCAGAGAAGCCTGATCGCCATCGAGCTGAACACGCTGTTGAACCAGCCTACGGACGCGCCGCTGGGGCCCGCCCTGCCGCTGGAGTTGATGGATTTGCCGGTTTCCCTGGAGGAGTTCCGGCAGCTGGCCCGCCGCCATGGCCCGATGTACCGCACCGCCCTTCATGAAATGGACCACAGCCGGGCCATGCTCGCGCGCAACCGCCTTCAATTCGCTCCCGACTTCGGATTTATGTATGAATACGACAAAGCCCCGGCCGGTCCGCCCGGCCGGGAAATCGGCGTGTCGGTGACGTTCCCTCTGTGGATCCAGCGTCCGTGGAAGCAATATCGGGGCGCCAAGGAGCATGCCCTGGAGACGGAAGCCAACTCCCGCGCCATGGAAAACCATGTGTTTAATCAAGTTCACACGGAATTTATCGAGGTCAACACGCATTTGACCCTGGCGCGGAACTCATTGTCCAGCCTTCTCCCGTTGGCTTTGAGCGCGCTGAAAATTACGCAGCAGCAATACGCCGGGGGAAAAACGGATTTTCTGCGCCTGCTGGAGGCGTTCCGTACCTGGATCGCCGCGCACAATGACTACCAGGAAGAGGTGTATCACTACGGCGAGCACTGGGCCCTGCTGGGACGCTGGGTGGGGGTGGATGTGTCGCTGGCCAAACGGGCCCTTGACCAGATGAAATGGATGCCGGAGGAAAAACATGAATAACACACTGCGGACATGCCGTCATTCCGGCGAAAGCCGGAATCCAGAGGCGTTAGTCTCAACGTCCCTGGACCCCGGCTTACGACATGCCGGGGTGACGGCTAGGCGAGGTTTACTTTTTGCATTTTGCATGTTGCTTCTCGCATTCGTTTTGCCGGCGTGTAAGAAGCATACGACTGAACACGCGAACACCCCGTCGGCCGGCAAGACGCTCTACCAGTGCCCCATGCATCCGCAGATCGTTTCCGATAAGCCGGGTGACTGCCCGATCTGTCAGATGAAGCTGGTTCCGGTGCAAGTGCCTGTCCGTTCCACATCGGAGGGCCCGGGCGTGCCGGGCCAGGCCTCGGTCCAGGTGGGAGCGGGGGGCGCCCGGCGCATCGGCGTCCAGGTGTCGGCCGCCGAAGTCCGGGATTTGTTTTCCGCCGTTCGCGCGTCCGCCCGGGTCGCTTATGACCCCGGTCTCTACAATGCCATTCTGGAGCACAAAGAAGCGTTGTCCAATCTGGGAAAAAGCCGGGAGGCCGGCCAGGCGGATTGGATTTCGCAGGCCGAGTCGACCGTCAAAGCGTCCACGCTGCGGCTCCGGCAGATGGGCCTGTCCGACTCAAAAATAAGAGAAGCGACACGGCCCGGTTACAACGCCGAGAATCTTCTTTTGTCCGAGAAAGGCCGGGCGGTGTGGGTCTACGCGCAGGTGTATGAACACGAACTGCCTCTGGTCAAGGAAGGGCAATTGGTGGAAATGGCCTCTCCGGCGTTTCCGGGCCGCCTCTTTCGCGGGAAGGTCGAATCCGTTTCGCCCGTGCTGAACCCCGAGACCCGCTCCACGCAGGTCCTGGTGGTGGTCCCCAACCCGGAGGGGATCCTCAAGCCGGAGATGTATCTGGACGCCAAGATTCTCGCCCCGCTGGGGCGCCAGCTGGCCGTTCCCGGCGAAGCGGTCATGGATACCGGCACCCGGCAGATCGTCTTCGTCGAAGCGGCCCCCGGGCAATTCGATCCGCGCGAAGTGCGGGTCGGGCAGGCCGCGGAAGGCTACCGGCCGGTGATCTCCGGCTTGAAGGAAGGCGAAAAGATCGTCACCTCCGGCAATTTTCTGATCGACAGCGAATCCAAGCTTAAAGCGGCCGCATCCGGCGGCACGGCGGGAGGACACTCGCATTGATTGAAAAGCTGATCGCTTTTTGCGCCCGGCATAGGGGCCTGGTCTTCCTGCTGACGGCGGCGCTGTCGGCCTGGGGGGTCTACGCGGTCAAGCATGTGCCGCTCGATGCGCTGCCGGACCTGTCCGATACGCAGGTCATCATCTATTCCCGCTGGGACCGCAGCCCGGATATCGTCGAAGATCAGGTCACCTACCCGATTGTGACGGCCATGCTCGGCGCGCCCAAGGTCAAAGCGATACGCGGCTTCTCCGATTTCGGATTCTCTTACGTCTACATCATCTTCGAGGACGGCACCGACATCTATTGGGCGCGCAGCCGCACGCTCGAGTATCTCTCGAAGATCCTGCCCCGTCTGCCGGAGGGCGTGAAAACGGAACTGGGGCCCGACGCCACGGGCGTAGGCTGGGTCTACCAGTATGCCCTGGTGGACCGCACCGGCCGGCATAACCTGGCCGAGCTTCGCGGTTTCCAGGATTGGTACCTGCGTTACTGGCTTCAATCCGTCCCCGGGGTGGCGGAAGTGGCCTCCATCGGCGGCTTTCAAAAACAATACCAGGTTCAAGTGAGACCGAACGCCCTGGTGGCCTACAACATACCGATCACGAAGGTCGTGGAAGCGATCCGGGCCGGCAACAACGACGTGGGCGGGCGGCTGGTGGAATTTTCCGGGACCGAGTATATGGTGCGGGGACGCGGGTACGCGAAAAATATCGAAGATATCGAAGCGATCGTCGTGGGCCGCGGCCCCGGCGGGACGCCGGTCCTGGTTAAAAATGTCGCCTCGGTCACGCTCGGACCGGACATCCGCCGCGGCGTCTCGGACCTGGACGGCCAAGGCGATACCGTGGGCGGGATCATCGTGATGCGGCAGGGCGAAAACGCCCTGCAGGTGATCGACCGGGTCAAAAATAAGATCGAGGAGATCAAGCCTTCGCTTCCGCCCGGCGTTGAAATCCTCCCGACCTACGATCGCTCGGATCTGATCCGGCAGGCGATCCGCACCATCGGCGAAGCCCTGACCTGGGAAATGATCATCGTCTGCCTGGTGATCATCGTTTTTCTGCTGCACTTTCCCAGCGCGCTCCTTCCGATCCTGACCTTGCCGGTGGCCACCCTGTTGAGCTTCATCCCCATGTACTTCATGCGGATTACCTCCAGCATCATGTCCTTAGGAGGCATCGCGGTCGCGGTCGGGGACATGGTGGACGCCTCGATCGTGATGGCTGAAAATGCGCACAAACGGACCGAGGAGTGGATTGAAAAGGGACGCGTGGGCGACTACCGGGCCGTTCTGGTGCGGGCGATGCAGGAGGTGGGACCCTCCGCCTTTTATTCCCTGATGGTGATGGCGGTCGCCTTTCTTCCGATCTTCGCGCTGGAGGGACAGGCCGGGCGGCTGTTCAAGCCGCTGGCCTACACCAAAAACCTCGCGCTGGCCATGGCGGCCATCCTGGCGATCACCCTGGCGCCGGCGATACGAACCCTGCTCATCCGGACAGAGCCGTATCGATTCAAGCCGCGCTGGCTCTCGCGTCTGGCCACCTGGCTTCTGGTCGGAAAGATGTATGCCGAGGAAGAACACCCCATCAGCCGGCCGATGTTCCGGCTGTATGAACCGGCCGTGCGATGGGTCCTCGATCACCGCGGGGCGGTGATCGGCTCGGCGCTCGGGCTCGTCCTGATCACGATCCCCGTGTTCATGCGGCTGGGCTCCGAATTCATGCCGCCTTTGGAGGAAGGCAGCATCCTGTTCATGCCGACCACCCTGCCCGGCCTTTCTGTGACGGAAGCGCAGAAACTGATGCAGGCGCAGGACAAAATCTTAAAAGGCTTCCCGGAAGTGGAGCGCGTCTTCGGGAAAGCCGGGCGCGCCGAAACCTCCACGGACCCGGCGCCGTTTTCGATGATGGAAACGACGGTCGTGCTGAAACCCGAGTCGGAATGGCGGAAGATCAGCCGCTGGTATTCGGGTTGGCCGGACATTCTGCAGGGACCGTTCCGCCTGATCTGGCCGGACCGCCTGACGTACAACCAGCTCATAGACGAGATGGACCGGCACCTCCGCTTTCCCGGAGTCGCCAACGCCTGGACCATGCCGATTAAAAACCGTATCGACATGCTCTCGACCGGCGTTCGCACGCCGGTGGGCATTAAGGTCTTGGGCGCGGATCTCCAGGAGATCGAGGCCGTCGGGGCGCATCTGGAAATGATCTTGAAGGAGGTCCGCGGGACGCGCAGCGTGTTCGCGGAGCGGACCACCGGAGGCTATTTTCTCGATTTTAAACTGCGCCGGGATCAGTTGGCCCGTTTCGGCCTCACCATTGACGAAGCCAACAGGGTCATCATGACCGCCATCGGAGGGGAGACGGTGACCACGACGATCGAAGGCCGGGAGCGGTACACGGTCAATGTCCGCTATCCCCGTGAACTGCGCGACAATCTGGATGATTTGAAGCGCGTTCTGGTGCCCACCCCGCAGGGCGCCCATATCCCCCTGGCACAGATCGCCGAAATCAGCCTGATGCAGGGCGCCTCGATGATCCGGAACGAGAATGGGATGCTGGCGGGCTATGTGTATATCGACATCACGGGCCGCGACGTGGGCGGGTACGTCACGGAGGCCAAGCGCATCGTGCGGGAAAAGCTGGCCTTGAAGCCCGGTTACGCCCTGGTCTGGAGCGGGCAGTATGAACAACTGGAGTCGATGAAGCGGCGCATGGCCGTTGTGGTGCCGCTGACGCTGTTCATCATCCTCCTCCTTCTCTACATGAGCACCCGCTCCGGGGTGAAAACGGCGATCGTCCTGACCGCCGTGCCGTTCAGCGCGATCGGCGCTTTCTGGACGCTGTGGCTCCTGGATTACAACATGAGCGCGGCGGTGTGGGCCGGGGTTATCGCGCTGCTGGGCCTGGATGCCGAGACGGGTGTTTTCATGCTGCTCTATTTGGATCTGGCTTATAACGACCGGGTCCGGGAAGGCCGGATGAAGACCTCCGAGGACCTGAAGGAAGCCATTGTCCATGGCTCGGTCCGCCGCATCCGCCCCAAAGTCATGACGGTGATGACCAATTTCCTTGGATTTATGCCGATCATGTGGTCGGGGGGCCTCGGCGCCGACATGATGAAGCGCGTGGCCGCTCCCATGGTCGGCGGCCTGTTCACGTCGTTCATCCTGGAATTGCTCGTCTACCCGGCGATCTACTTTATCTGGAAGTGGCGGTATGAACTCAAGCAAGGGACGGTGGATGTCAGCGCCCTGCCGATTCCGGAGATACGTGAAGACTCGGCTTAATCAGCGTCCCATCCAGTCTTTATGATTTCCCTCATACAGAGTTCGCCTTCTGGCGGCAGAGATAGAAAAGAAAATGAGCCGAGAGGGGCCGCGATGACGAATGTCAAAAAACTGTTTTCCTGGGAAGATACTACCCTGGCGGTCCTGGTCTTTTTATGGGTTGCTATAGGCGGGGGGATCACCGTCCTGCATCTGTATACGGTGGGTTTCATGGGGCTGATTTTGCTTGTTGGCCTGTCAAAAGGTCTCTGGCCGGCGTTGGCTCGAACGGCAATCCTCTCGGCTGTGATGCTTCTAACGGGACGTTTTAAGACCGTTCCCCACATGATCCATCTGGCCAACGTCGCCTCCATGATGAGCTGTGCGGTTCTGGCAGGTTTCCTGGGCGACCGGCAACGAAAAGCCCAGGAAGCCTTGAAGCGCAGTTTTTCGGAAACGCTGGAGGGGCTGGCTCGCGTCCTGGAGGCGCGAGATCCCTATACGCAGGGACATTCCATGCGTGCCTCGGAAATTGCCTTGATGATTGCCCAGGGAATGGAAGTCGACAAAAAAGCTCAGCTCGCCATCCAGCAGGCGGGCATCCTGCATGATCTCGGCAAGATTGGAACGCCGGATGGCATCCTTCGCAAAAACGAATCACTCACGCTCGCAGAAAAGAAAACCATGCACGAGCATCCCGTGATCGGCCATCAGATCCTGAAAGGGATCGGGTTTCTTCAGGAAGCCGCTGTCCTGGTGCGGCATCATCATGAGCGCTATGACGGGTCCGGCTATCCGGATGGTCTGGCCGGATCCGCCATCCCGCTGGGAGCTCGAATTCTGGCCGTGGCCGATGCGCTGGATGCTTTAACAACGGACCGCCCTTACCATAAGGCGATCAGCTATGATGAAGCGGTGCAGGAACTGGCGAAAGAGGCCGGCCGCCAATTTGACCCGGTTGTGTTCGACGCCTTGAAGCGCTGTTATCGGAGTCCATCGACATAATGCGCATTGGCATGCTCATCGGCGCGGCGCTGGTCGTTTCCGGATGCGCCGCGGCACGGACGCCTCGAGACGCAGGGGTGGAGTCCCCGCGCCGGCCACCGGAAAGTGAATGGGTTTACGTCTGCCCGATGCATTTGGAGGTTCGGCGGGTGGAGCCGGGGGTTTGCCCGAAATGCACCATGATCTGCGTGCGAGCGAAGAACTCAAAATACAAAGACCCAAAACCGGACCTGCGGCGATGAACTCAT
>MGUR01000017.1:1682-5323 GCA_001800075.1 Elusimicrobia bacterium RIFCSPLOWO2_01_FULL_59_12 | reverse complement strand
CCGCAGGTCCCGTTGAAAAGGACTAGCGAACGGGAGGAGAAAAAATGAAAAAGTTGCTGATGTCGATGTTTGCGACCCTGATGCTCTGTGCGCCGGCAATCGCACTTGAGGGTCATCACCAAGAGGGCAAGGAAGCGGCGGCGGGACAGACCGTGACGGTCAAGGGCGAGGTGCTCGACATGGCCTGCTACATCGACCATCACGCGATGGGCGCCAAACACGCGGACTGCGCCAAGACCTGTATAGAGAGCGGCCTGCCCGTGGGGATTAAAGGCGAGGACGGCATGACGTATCTCTTGATCGGCGAGCACAAGCCGATCAACAAACAGCTCATCCCTTATGCCTCCAAAACGATCACGGTTAAAGGCAAGTTCGTCAGCCGCGATGGCTTCAACATGATCGAGAATGTCGAAATCGTGAAGTAGCGCCGTGAACGAGTTCTGGATCTTCCTCCAGCATTTGAAGCGGCCGGAGTATGTCCACGTGCTGCTCAATCCCCTGCCGCTTTACGGCATGGCAGCGGGCGCTTTTATGCTAGGCATGTCATGGATTCTCAAATCGTCCAAGGAACAAAAGGCGGCGCTCGCCTGGATCCTGCTGATGGGGATCGTGGCATGGTTTGTGGTTCGTTACGGCATGAAAGGCTACGACCGTGTGCTGGCGATGTCGCCGAATGAAGAGGCGCAGCTCTGGCTCAAAGTCCACATGGAACGGGCTGAGAAAACCATGTACGTCTTCTATCTGACAGGCTTCACGGCGGGGTTAGCCCTTGTAACATCCTCGAATGACAGGTTGTCAAAGGTGTTGAGGGGTGTGACCTTTGGCTTGGCGCTGCTCTGCGTAGGGCTCGCCGGCTGGATCAGCCATGCGGGCGGACAAGCGCGCCATTCCGAATTCCGTGAGGGTCCTCCTCCGGGCGCCCTGCTGGAAAAGCCGAACACCCCCTCCCACGCGCATTAGGCGGCGGCCGGTCCTCTTCGTCTTTAAAGAACGACGGTAGCGATTTGTTTAGGTACAGAACATATCTTGTACATCCGCCTGTTTGTTAGATCCCTGTGTCGACGACGACGTTAATCCTGATTAACAAGCCTTTACGCTTCTTGACGCCCAGCCAGGGCGGGGCTATATCCGGGGTAAGCCGGCCTGCCGGGGAAGGAGCGCCATGAAGGACATCGGGATTTTGGTGGTGGACGACGACACGGCCTTTCGCCTCGGGGTAGAAAAATACCTCCACTCCCAGGGGTGCACGAAAGTGCGGGCCGCTTCGACCGGCGAACTGGCTCTGGAAATGGTCAAAAAAGAGATCCCCGACGTCGTTCTTTTAGACCTGTATTTGCCGGAAATGAGCGGGCTCAAGGCGATCCGGGAAATCCACAAAATCGACAAAAGCATCCCTATTTTTATACTGACCGCCGAAATGGACGAGGTCCACCGCGATATTGCCGAGAAACTGGGCGCGATGGATTATTTGACCAAGCCGATCACGATGATGAACCTGTTTTCCTACGTGGAACTCCGCCTTCGAGGCATACCCCCCGCCGCTTAGCCCGCCTATTCAAGAAATTCAGCAGGCCGCGGTGAACGATAAAAAGTCCAGACCAGAGCGGTGGCCAGCGCGTAATTCAGGCGGTTTTTGAAGAGCGGGCTGGCTTCGTTGGCCGCGCCGGAGTGAACCAGCGTTTGGGCCCCCGTAAAAATCCGCAAACGCTTCCCTGCCGGCAGGAGAACCCCAGCGAACAGATCGGAACCGATGTAACCGCCGCGCGCGTCAAACAAGGAGCGGTCTGTCCGGACAAATGCGGGAGCGACGTCGTAAAAGTAGGCGCAGATTTGGCGGTTTCCGAAATTCGCGGTTAACTGTGCGATAGCGAACACGAAGGGATTCGGTCCCAACCCCCGACGGATATGCAGGGCGGGCGTCGACGTGTAGCCGCGGTGCCGGAAGTCGCCCAGATCCGTTGAAAATACAGCCCGCACGGGAAAGAAAAACCGCAATTTCCCTTTGCCGCCCAGGGTCGAAAGCGTCAGGCTCAAGCGCGGCCCCAACTCCACAAGATAATCAAGGTCAGGCATGCCTTCGCGGGCGCGGTTATCTTTGGACCGGCTGCCAAAGGACGCCGCCACGCCTAAATCCACCTCGGCTTCCCTTGCTCGAAGCAACAGGGCTCGAGCGCCTTCTCGATCGGCGCGCATGATCTTCCCCCGGTAAACGAGATAGGGCGCTCCGATCCCTTTGAGATGGTTTTGGCCGGCCGCCGGATAATCCGGAAGATACCCGCCGCCCCCTACAATCCCCGCTTCCCATAAGGGAAGCTCCGGACCTTGGGTCGTTGGAACCTCCGCTCCCGCTATACAGGTCCAGGTCAGAATCAACACCGTCACCCCCGCGAAAGCGGGGGTCCAGCGGCGTATAAAGTCACTGGATTCCCGCTTACGACCGCGGGAATGACAAATAGTGTTGTAATTACTCATTGCTAGGGGTTCTTCTTCGGCAGGCTGCCGAGTTTGTGGAGGGCCAACCCGGGAGTATCCCGGGATTCGGAAAGGGTATAGGCCGTGTTGCGTTCCAAAACGAAGCTCTGCCGCAACGACGACAAATAAGGCCGGAAGCGGGCGCTTGTCTGGAGAAAAGGAGAGATGAGTTTCATGACCGTGAGAGTCCAGGGCGCGGCGCGCTTCTGATGGGGGGACGTGAAGTAGACGCGGCGAAATCGGAACAACGGCCAGGACACGACCTCGTAAGTCACATCAACCCGAATGGCTCCTCCGGAGGGAATTCCGGCGAGGTCCTTCCCGGGATCTCCCTTGGGCGTCAGGCGAATCACATCACCGACTGTCGTTTGAAGTTGAGCCAGCGGCGCCTGCGGGGGATAGGGCGCCGCGGACCAGACCAGACTGCCGAAAAGGAAACACGCGGCCAAGACGGTACCCGCCAGGATGTCCGTGACGAAGGCCAGGGGTGATTTGAACCGGGGACGGAAGGCCAAGTGGAAGAACATCAAACTGAGGAGAAGCATCAACATCATCGCGGAACCCACCAGCTCCTGCAGCGGTTCCTGTTGGAACGTGTAGAGCCGCAGTCTCCAGAACGCCAGCCCGGTCGCGCCGTAATACAGGCCCCATCCCGCGAGTTTGTACAAGAAGACGAGCCTGCGGCCGCCGCGTTTGAACTTCTCCGCTAAGGAAATCGGAATCCATCGGGCCAGCCCGCCGATGACCCTATGGTATTCGCAATGGGTGCAGGTGACGAAACTGCGGCGGTTGAAGGATTGGCATCGCGGACAACGCCAGAGCCAGACCCATTCGATCTCCGGCTCGGATTTCGGCAATCGCCGGAATAATGCCAGGACGACCGGCAAGCCCCACGCGGCGGCGAGCAGCGACAGGACCCCGGCGTGAAGCTGCGTCGCCCACGGCGCCGCTTGGGCGCCGAAGAGATGCTGCAGGTCCGACAGGAGGGCCGTCACCATAAATGTCTATAGCTCGTTTTAAACCTGGGGTCAAGAGGAGGGTTTATTCGAGGACCGGCCCCGGGAGTTTCTCGGGTCGCGGAGGCCCCGTCACGGTTTCCATTATACTGCTATACTTTTCGCCTATGGAAAGCTGGCTGGCGGAACTGGAGTCGATCGTCGGTTCCCAGG
>MGUR01000017.1:390-1643 GCA_001800075.1 Elusimicrobia bacterium RIFCSPLOWO2_01_FULL_59_12 | reverse complement strand
GCCCAGACCATTTCTGAAATATTAAAGCTCGCCAACCGCCACCGCGTGCCTGTCACCGCGCGGGGGGGCGGGACCGGCCTGTGCGGCGGGTGCGTGCCCTCCCCGGGCGGCATCGTCCTGCTGATGGACCGCCTGAACCGCGTGCTGGAGGTGGACAAGGACAATCTCATGGTGACCGCGGAAGCCGGCGTCCGGCTCTGCGACCTCTATCCGGTGATTGAAAAGGAAGGGTTTTTCTTCCCGCCGCATCCGGGGGAGGAGACCGCGATGGTCGGCGGGGTGATCGCCACCAACGCCGGCGGCTCGCGCACCGTGCGCTACGGAACGGTGCGGACGTTCCTGCGCGCGGTGGAAGTGGTCCTTCCTCAAGGAGACATCCTCCAGGTGGGGGGGAAACTCGTCAAAAACAGCACCGGGTTCAACCTGCTGCATTTGTTCGTCGGTTCGGAAGGCCTGCTGGGCGTCTTCACCAAAGCCACCCTCGCGCTGTTGCCCAAGCCGCGCCACACGCTCACCTTGATCGCGCCGTACCCGTCCATCGCGGACGCGATCCGCACCGTCCCGGAAATCATCCGGCGCGACCTTCAGCCGCTGGCCGTCGAATTTATGGAGCAGGACTCGGTCGAGCTGACGGAAAGACAGCTGCATCGGAGCTGGCCGGTCAAAGGGTCCCAGGCGTATCTCTTGATCATCATGGACCTGCCGGGCGACGACGATCCCCGCGTGGAAGAAATCGCCGCCGTTTGCCAGGCGCATGGATCGGGCGATCTTTTCGTGGCGGAAACGCCGGACAAACAGCGCGAGGTGCTGGAGTTCCGCAGCCAGATGTACGCCGCGCTCAAGCCCTGGTGCATGGAAATCCTCGACATCGTGGTGCCGCGTTCGGAGATCGCCGGCCATGTGGAGGCCGTGCACGCGCTGGAGCGGGAGTACAAAGCCTGGCTTCCGACCTACGGCCACGCGGGCGACGGCAATGTCCACTCGCACATCATGCGCGTGGGATTCCGTGACGGCAAACCGGACTTTGAGGCGAAGGCGGACTGGGACGCGCTCTACCCGGTTTTACGGAATAAGCTCCACGAAGACGCCCGGCGCCGGGGCGGCATGATCTCCGGGGAGCACGGGATCGGCCTGGCGAAAAAAGAATACCTGCGCGAATTTGTCGGGCCGCGGCAGGTCGCCCTCATGCAGGGCATCAAGCGGCTTTTGGACCCCAACAACATCCTCAATCCCGGCAAGATGTTTTGAAACCC
>MGUR01000017.1:0-336 GCA_001800075.1 Elusimicrobia bacterium RIFCSPLOWO2_01_FULL_59_12 | reverse complement strand
CGAACCGGTGATTCCTATGAAAGTTGAAGTAAAGAAGTTCGGAGCAATCCTCACATCCCGGCCCTCCGGCCGGGAAGCGGGGCTCACCATCAAGGCTTATTTCAATCCCGAACCGGGCGATCGCATCGAGCTCGACTTCAACATTTAGCGGCGCCGGTTTATACCCGGTGGTTGTCAACAAGTTGTATGGAGTTGTCAAAGCGTCGATTTTGGAGGCGGGCGACGCGTAGGCCGTCAGAGGGTGGGTGAATTCAACCATTAAGTGCAACAGATGGCATTGAAGGCCTCTGATGGTGTCTGGAACTGGAGCACTTTTTTTGGGCGCTCGTTGATCCA
>MGUR01000016.1:11911-15663 GCA_001800075.1 Elusimicrobia bacterium RIFCSPLOWO2_01_FULL_59_12 | reverse complement strand
GGATGGGCCCGCCTCCGCGGGGGTGACGGCATAGAAAGAGAGATTACCGCATGATGTCTCAGGATGAAATTCTCACGCTTTTTAAAGAGCGCGGCGCTTTGCTGCAGGGGCATTTTAAACTCACCAGCGGTCTGCACAGTGATTCCTATGTGCAGTGCGCGAAGCTCCTGCAGTATGCCTGCGACGCGGACCGGCTCGGGGCGGAACTTGCTCGAAAATTTAAAGACCCCTCGCAGGAAAAACCGATCACCGCGGTGGTGTCGCCCGCGATCGGCGGGATCATCCTGGGGTATGCGATCGCCCGCCCTCTCGGCGCGCGCTCCCTGTTCGCGGAGCGGGTCGATGGGAAGTTTGCTTTTCGCCGGGGCTTCGCGTTGGCGCCCGGAGAACAGGTGATCGTCGCGGAGGACGTTCTCACGACCGGCGGATCCGTGCGCGAAATCATCGCGCTGGTGGAAGCGTCGGGCGCTCAGGTGGCGGGCATTGCTTCCTTGGCGGACCGCAGTGAAATGACGCTCCAATTCCCCGCGCGCAAGGAGGCGCTCCTCCGACTGCCGCTGGTGACCTACCCTCCGGATAATTGTCCGTTGTGCGAACAAGGCTTGCCGTTGGCGAAGCCCGGGAGCCGTCCGGAAAAGGAGCTCAAAGCTCCAGGCCCCAGGCAAAACCCTGGAGCCTGCAGCCTGGAGCCTGGAGCATGATCACTTATAAAAAAGCGGGCGTCGACATCGATGCGGGGGACGCGCTCGTGGACCGCATCAAGAAAATGTCTCCGCTGATCGGCGGATTCGCGGGGATGATGCCGTTGGGGGGCGGCTACAAGGAGCCGATGCTGGTGGGCTGCACCGACGGCGTGGGAACCAAGCTGAAAATCGCTTTTCTCGCGGACAAGCACGACACCGTCGGGATCGATCTGGTGGCGATGAACGTCAACGACCTGCTTTGCGGCGGCGCCAAACCGCTGTTTTTCCTGGATTATTTCGCGTGCGGCAGGCTGGATGTGGGCGTGGCGGAGCAGGTGATTAAAGGCATCGTCGAAGGGTGCCGCCAGTCCGATTGCGTTTTGTTGGGGGGAGAAACCGCCGAGATGCCGGGGTTTTATAAACCCGGAGAATACGATCTGGCGGGCTTCGCGGTCGGCGCGGTGGACCGCAAGGATGTGATCGACGGGCGTTGGATCCGGGAGGGCGACGTCGTGCTGGGGCTTCCTTCTTCCGGAATCCATTCCAACGGGTACTCGCTGGTCCGCAAATTATTC
Organism: Elusimicrobia bacterium RIFCSPLOWO2_01_FULL_59_12; assembly: GCA_001800075.1. Taxonomy (GTDB): domain Bacteria; phylum Elusimicrobiota; class Elusimicrobia; order 2-01-FULL-59-12; family 2-01-FULL-59-12; genus 2-01-FULL-59-12. Next base: position 14,405 of record MGUR01000016.1, on the reverse strand, counting down.
AAGGAAAAGGAACTCGCGCGGCGCTGGAAAGAGTTTCTGGCGCCGACCCGGATCTATGTCAAAGCGGTGCGGCCGTTGATCAAGATGAGTCCGACGCCGATCAAGGGGCTGGCTCATATCACAGGGGGTGGTTTCCTGGAAAATATACCACGGGTTGTTCCCAAGGGTCTGCAGGTGAAGATCGCCAGGGGAAGCTGGCCGGTCCTGGACCTGTTTGATGAAATGCAGCAGCGCGCCGGGTTGAATGAAACAGAAATGTTCCGCACGTTCAACATGGGTATCGGTTTGGTGATGGTCGTCTCGCCGAAAGATGTGGAGGTTGTCCAAAAGAATGTCAAACCCGTCTATCGTATTGGAACGATCGAACGCGGTTCCAGGGGCGTCCGCTTTGCCTGACCCGGCAAGCCCGCGGTTCCGCGTCGCCATTTTCGTCTCCGGCGGCGGCAGCAACATGGAAGCGTTGATCCGGGCCGCTGAAAAGGGGGGCCTGCCGCGCGCGGAGATCGCGCTGGTGATATGCAACCGCCCGGACGCCGGCGCCGTGCCGCGCGCCCAGTCTCACGGGATTGAAACGGCGGTGATTGCTTCCAAAGGAGCGGCCGATCAGGACTTTCAGGCATCGATTTTAAGCGCGTTGATCGAGCGCCGGATCGATGTGATTTGTCTGGCGGGGTATTTGAAAAAAGTCGGGAGCGACATCGTCCAACGCTACCGCGGGCGGATCCTGAATATTCATCCCGCCCTTCTGCCCCGGTACGGCGGGGCAGGCATGTATGGCCGCTTTGTGCATGAGGCGGTTTTGAAAGCCGGGGACAAAGAATCGGGCTGCTCGGTCCACCTGGTGGACGATGAATTCGATCACGGGCCGGTTCTCGCTCAGAGGCGCGTGCCGGTCCTGACCGGGGACACACCGGAGGGTTTGGCGAAGCGGATATTGGAACAGGAACATCAACTCTATCCGCAGGTGCTGGCGCAGTTCTGCGAGCAGCTCGTTGCAGCTCAACGTCACCCCGGCGAAGGCCGGGGTCCAGAGACGTCAACGCCGCTGGATTCCGGCTTCCGCCGGAATGACGGCTAGGGGTCGGAGAGGTAATCAAATGATTGATCGTTACACACGGCCGGAGATGGCGCGGATATGGACGGATGAATACCGCTTTGAAAAGATGCTGCAGGTCGAGCTTCTTGCGAGCGAAGCGCTCGTCCGCCGGAAGAAAATCCCGGCGGCGGCGCTCGCCCAGATCAGGGCCAAAGCGCGCATCGATGTTCCCCGCATCCGCGAGATCGAAAAAGACGTCCACCATGATGTGATCGCGTTTGTCACCCAGGTGGGAGAAACCATCGGGGCCGAGGCGCGCTACCTGCATTTCGGACTCACGTCCTCGGACGTGCTCGACACGGCGCTCGCCGTCCAGATGGTGGAAGCCATGGACCTCCTGCTCAAAGACCTGGGCCTGCTTCAGCAGACGGTTGGCGCGCTGGCCCGCGCGCACCAGAAGACCCTGATGATCGGACGCTCCCACGGGATTCACGGCGAGCCGATCACGTTCGGATTCAAGGTGGCGGGGTGGTACAGCGAGCTGAATCGCGCCAAAGGCCGTCTCCTCCGGGCCAAAGACGTGGCCGCATTCGGCAAACTCTCCGGCGCCATGGGGACCTTCGCGCACTTGGACCCGTCAGTGGAAGAGTATGTCTGCCGGAAACTGGGGCTTCGAAGTGAGCCGGCGGCCACCCAGGTGGTGCCGCGCGACCGGCATGCCGAAGTTCTTTGCCAGCTGGCGGTCGTGGCCGCCGGTTTGGAGCGCATCGCCACGGAAATTCGGCACCTTCAGCGCACCGAGGTGCTGGAAGTGGAAGAACCTTTCAGCAAGGATCAAAAAGGAAGCTCCGCCATGCCGCACAAGCGCAACCCGATCGCCTGCGAAAACATCTGCGGATTGGCACGCCTGATCCGGGGTCACGCGGTGGCGGCGCTGGAGAACGTGGCGCTGTGGCATGAGCGCGACATCAGCCATTCCTCCGTGGAACGGGTGATCCTTCCGGATGCCACCCTCCTGCTTGACTTCATGATCATGCGCCTGAACAATGTTCTCCGCGGCCTGGTGGTGTATCCGGCGAACATGAAGCGAAACATGCTTAAAACAGTGGAGTTGATCGCGTCTCAGCGTCTGCTTCTGGCGCTGGTCGACAAAGGGCTTGGGCGGGATGAAGCCTATCGCAAGATCCAGGGACATGCCATGAAAACGTGGGAGAATGGCGCCAGTTTCCGCCAGTTGGTCGCCTCCGATGCCGTCATCAAATCGCACCTGAATAAGTCGGACATCGCGCGGGCCTTTGATCCGGACTACTATGTCCGCCACGTCAAAGACACCTTCAAGCGCGTCGGCCTATGACCCCCAACGCTATGACTGAATCCCGGTTATCTAATACTCTCCTTTTCGAAGATCCCCTTCAGCAATTCGGCCGCTGGTACAAACAGGCGCAGCAGGACCCGCAG
>MGUR01000016.1:2250-11872 GCA_001800075.1 Elusimicrobia bacterium RIFCSPLOWO2_01_FULL_59_12 | reverse complement strand
CTGACCTTCCACTGGCGTCCGCAGCTGCGCCAGGTCCGGATCGAAGGGACCGTCGATCGCCTTCCAAAGAAAGCAGCGGATGATTACTTCGCGACGCGGACTCGCCTCAGCCAGATCAGCTCCTGGGCCTCCCGGCAAAGCGAAGCCCTGGAAAGCCGCGCCGCGCTTCTGGACGAATTCGACAAACTGCTGGTGAAATTTGAAGGAAAGAAAATCCCTGTGCCGCCGCATTGGCAAGGGTACCGGGTGGTGCCCGAACGCGTCGAATTTTGGCAGGAACGTCCCCATCGTCTTCATGATCGCTGGCTGTACGTGAAGGGGCGCGGCGGGCGGTGGGCGATGACAAGGCTTTACCCGTGAGGCGGGGCATGAAAGCTTGGCGGGGATGGCGGGATTCGAACCCGTGATCTTCGCCTTGACAGGGCGACGTGTTAACCAGGCTACACCACATCCCCGCCAAACCTTCAAATAAAACCGGGCGGCTCGGAACCCGCAGCTTCCAAAAATTTGGGCGGTAGAGGATTTGAACCTCTGGCCCCCTCGGTGTAAGCGAGGTGCTCTACCGCTGAGCTAACCGCCCGCCACTGCACCACTGGGGGGCGTCCGCCGACTGTGTGGAGGACGCCCGCAAAAACCGGGAGCCGGAATTCTAGCAGATTTAGGTTGATATGCGTTACGGGTTCCCCGGGCCATAATTAAATCTCTCCGGCTGAGCGCATATTCTATAATAAGCAGGCCTCGACGGAGAAATGAGATGTCCGCCCAATTCGAAAACCGCCTCTACGAACTCTACCTCGACTTTTTCAACCGCGCCGAGATGGAACGCCGCTGGAATGTCCAAAAAGACATCCCGTGGGACCAGGCGAACCCCCGCGCATCAGACGAAATGGCCCTGATCGTGGAGTCGTTCATGGCGGTCGAGCTCTACCTGCCCGATTACACGTCTAAAATTCTGCATCTGGTCCGCAAAAGCCGGGGCCGCGCCTGGTTCCAGGCCAACTGGGGCTACGAGGAATCGAAACATTCCCTCGCCTTGGAGCAGTGGCTCCTGCGTTCCAAAAAGCGGACGCCAAAGGAAGTCGACATCTTCACGGAGTCCGTCCTGGAGCGCGAATGGGACCTGCCTTTTGAAACCCCCCGCCAAATGATGATTTACACGACCTTTCAGGAGCTCTCCACAGGATTGAACTACCGCAACCTGCGCCGGAAGGCCATCGAGCAGCAAGACGACGCTCTGGCGACGGCGCTGAGCCTCATCGCCCGGGATGAATCCGCGCATTACCAGTTTTTCCAGGACGGCGTGAAGCTCTACATGAAGGAAGACCGGGATGGGACGTTGGAAGACGTCGCGCACGTGCTGGCCCGCTTTCAAATGCCCGCTCATGCCCTGATCCCCGATTGGGAGCACCGGGGAAAAGTCATCATCGGCGAAAAGATCTTCTCCGACCGCATTTTCTTCAAAAACATCATGCGCCCGATTCTCTCCGTGCTCGGCACCAGCCGGGATGAGCTCAAGGCCCTCGCCCAATCGACCCCCGAACTCCTTCCGTCCAACTGAGCCCCCGCGTCTTTTGCGCGTCCTCTCCTAAAAAATCTAAAATACGCTCGCCACACGATCAGCGGGCGAGCGCCTGTTGTGTGGCGCTCGATTTCGCCAGGGTAGCTCAGTGGTAGAGCACCGGTCTGAAAAACCGGGTGTCGACAGTTCGATCCTGTCCCCTGGCACCATTTTTTAGGCCATGAACACCCTCCAGACCTATTGGGTCCTTCTGAAGCAGTTTCCCGAGTACCTTCCCGGCATGATTGCCGCCGCGGCGGTCCTGGTCATCGCGGCGCCGATCTATATGGCCCTGTGGTATTTCCTCTACCGCCGGCAGCTGGAGTTTCCGTGGCGCCTGCGAATCGCCGTGCTGGGCGTTTTTGTTCTGTTCTCCGGGCTCGCGTTTGCCTTTGCGTCTCCTCTGGCGGACCGCATTACAGCCCTCTTGAATGCGTATCTTTTCCTGACGTGCCTGGCGGCCGCGTACTGCATTGTGGCGCTCCTCGACATCTTTTTCGTACAGCATTACCTGATGAGGGCGCGGCAAATCTATGTCTCGCCGCCCCTGCGTAAAATCGTCAATTTGGGCGTGTTCTGTCTCTCGCTGCTTCCGATCCTGCATTATGTTTTGAAATTTAATCCGTTGACGTTGATCGCCATCCCCACGATCGCCACCGCCGGCGTGGCGCTGGCGATGCAGGATACCTTGAAGGCGTTCATCGCGGGAGTCGGCTTGGGACAGCAGATCCATGTGGGCGACTGGATCGCGTTCCAGGATAAGGAAGGGCATGTGGTGGATATCAACTGGGGACGAACTGTCTTGCGGACGATCGATGGTGATTCGCTCTACATTCCCAACACGCTCCTGCTCGCCCAGCCCTTCACCAATTATTCTTCGCCTCGAACGCACCGCATGACCTTGAAGGCGGGCGTGTATTACACGGCGCCTCCGGAGCATGTGAAGCGGGCGATGGAGAGTTGCGCGCCATTGGTGCCCGGCGTGGCCGAACACCCTAAACCGGCCGCTCAGGTCCTGGCGATGGGAGAATCGTCCATCACGTACGCCCTCTATTACTGGGTCCAGGATTACGGCCAGCGGTCGGAGATCCAGGATCAATTGGCCTCACGAGTTTGGGAAGCGTTCCGGCGGGAAGGGTTTGAATTGCCGCAGCAGTTTCCCGCGCGCCCCATCGCGGACAGCGGCGCCCGGCGCGAGCCCCGCGCCAAAGCGAAGATTTGACGTGCATTCAGCCGTTTCGCCTCGAGCGAAGCTTAGGTTGCGGGGGAGTACCTGTTTTGTAAACGACTGTCCCGACAAATGCGTCTATAGGAATGGGACGTCGAAAAGGAATAGAGAATGGGAGAGACTGTATGGCGAAACGATCAAACGCTAAGCAAGAGGCGAAAAAGTTAATCGAGAAATTGCCGGATGCGGCAAGCTGGGACGATATTATGTACCAGTTTTACGTTAGGCAAAAATATGAGCACGGAATCCAAGCGGCGGATCGGGGGGAAGGAATGGTGCATGACCAGGTAAAGAAACTATTTCGATCGAAATGATTCTTTTCTGGTCAGCCCCTGCCATTGATGATCTAACAGGCCTCCGAGACTACATTGCTCAAGGTTCCGAATATTACGCCGTTGAATTTATCCAGAGGATTTTACAGACTGTCCAAAAGCTGGAACAATTTCCTGGGCTTGGACGCATCATCCCAGAAATAGAAGATCCGGCCGCTCGGGAACTTATCTTTCAGAATTACCGTATTCTTTATCGCTTAAAACAGGATCGTATCGACATTGCCGCTGTGATTCACGGTCGTCGTGATATTCGACGAAAGATTGCAGAACGGTGGGAGATTGTTTAAGAGGCATCGTTTTACGCCGGGGTAGCTCAGCTGGTAGAGCACCTGTTTCGTAAAACATTGGGCTCAGCAAAGTGTGTGATAATGAAGCGGTATAGCCGGCGATGAGGTTGAAATCGCCACAAATCCGGCGATCCGCCCGGAGCTTGTGTGGCGGATTCCTTGAAATTCTTGAGAATTTGGGGTCAAACTTGGGTTTGACCTATGTTTGCGGAAAACATTGTTCAAAATGTGAGATGGTAGGGAAGGAACAGATTCAACGGTTAACCAAGAACCCGTAGAATTATTTCAGACAAATTTTTGCCGAGGTAGCTCAATTGGTAGAGCACTCCCTTCGTAAGGGAGATGTTGTCGGTTCAAGTCCGATCCTCGGCTTATTGTTTTGTATTCGAGGCAGAGCATCCTGGGATGAACTGGAATCGTAACTTATCGCTTGTGATTGCGGCGCTCTACATCATTCTCTGTATCACATTCCCTTTGGGATTCTTGGATCGTAGATTCGTTTATTTTGTTCCGGTGGCATTGGCTTGTATTTGGTTCCCCGGGGAAATTGGACTTTTTACATTCAGCGGCCGAATTACCAAAGAAACACCGACGCTCTTCATCATCCTTGGCGGCTGGCTTCTTCTACTTTTGCCTGGGGTACGGGCGATCATTATGAGAATGTAGAAATCATAAAATGTTTCGTACACCGATTCTGGTTCCTATCGTTGCCTTGTCTGTCTTAGTGAGTGGCATTTCTGAATCAAGAGATATCGTTATTCCAGATGACACAATTTTCTCACTTTGGACTGAGAAGCCAGAACCAGGAACCCGGGTACGGCTCGAAAGGTTCGTAGACCAGGGCGAACAATTTTCGCCACTAGTCGGCTATTTCTTCGCCCTCGATCAGGCAGGCTTACTGAAATCAGCGAATCCAAATCTTATTGTTAATTTCCCTCGTGCCCTCAAGCTTCTGAATCAAATTTCAAATGAAAACTTGGCTGGAGCGGTACAATTAGCAAAAGCATACATCGTTTTTCGGAACGACCCCCGATCTCCGTTGATTCGGGAGAGTCTCATCAACGCAATGAATGCTAAAAGTCTGGATCTCGGAGAAGCAAAAATGGTCCGGGCTTGGGATAGTTATATTTGCATGGAGGGATCACTGAGCAAGAGAAACTACATAGGTTATCTTGGGCAGCTTCAGACCCTTCCTACGATTGATTGCATGAAATATTTTGGATTTTTAAAGAGCGCCTTGGATCAGAAGATATTGACACTTCAGGAAATAGGCAAACTTGGAGTAAAGATACAACGCGATGCGGAAATCAATCTTCTCGGGCATGCGGAGGTGTTTCCCGTTCTAATTGGCTTAAAATTGCAGAAGCTTGCAATATCCGAGGAGAAAATGACAGATCGAACGATAAAGATGAAGGCTCTGGATCAAGAAATACAGACATTCGCGGCGTCTGTAAAAGCGGCCGGCCCTACGGATAATTTTTATGCCATTTTTGAAGAAGCAATTCCTCCATCGATTGCCAAGTCAGATCCCCGCGCGCAGGAGAAAGCGTTTATTCAATGGTATGCAGAGCCTGAGAATCGGAAGCGCTGGGACGCCGTGGTAGAACAAGAACCGTTTTGGAAAGCCCTGCAATGTGCGTCGCATGGGAACAGTCGATAATGGCATACTCTTGCAATCTATCACCGAGATCATTGCAATTTTCTTGTAATACAAAAATCGGGAATCTTGCATTCTCTTCGACGGACTCTTGGGTTAATATTGGGTTAAAATTGCAATTTCTCGATCAACGCGAATTTAGAGATTCCGCGATTCATATATAAAATCAATTGGATTCATGGATTTAGTTTTCGTAGACCCAAGGATTTCGCCTAGCGACCTATTTTTGCGGAGCTAGGCCATCGTCCGTTAACGCATTGGAACGATGGTAAACAGGTGGTCGAGGGTTCCCCGCCACTACGGCTTTGGCGGGCCCGCCAGTGACTCAATGGCGGGGAGTCCCTCCATCAGCACGATCGGCTTAATGCCGATCGTTTTGCTGATGGCCATCGCCACCTTTGAGAGTAGACAGCGATGGTCCCCGGCTTTCTTTTTGGCCTTGTCTTATGAGCGTTTTTCGCTTGACCGGCAATCAATGGGCTGTTATACATAGGCGGCATGCATAGACACGCCACATTCGTTCGCTGGTCCCTCCTTATTGTAGTGATCAGTTTACTGGAAGCTCCCCTGGGCGCGGCCGGCAGTAACAGCGGGACTTCCAGTTTTGCATTTCTGAACATTCCCACGGGCGCGCGGTCGGCCGCCATGGGACAGGCCTTCACCTCCGTACCCAATGATATTCAGGGGCTGGTTTATAACCCCGCAAGTCTCGCCACTCTGGCCGCGTCTCAGGCGTCCTTCGAACATTTGAGTTACGTGGAGGACGTGGCCCAGGAGGCGGTCGTCTACGGCCATGCCGGACGCGACGAAACGTTCAGCTGGGGCCTCTTGGCCAACCATTTGAGGGTGAGCCACATCAACCGCACCGTCGCCACGGATCTGGCCACCGGCGACGGGTTTACCGAAACCGGCAGTTTTTCCGCCTACGACATGGTCGCCGGCGCTTCCTTGGCGGGTCCCTTGATCATGGAGGGCCTGTCCATTGGAACCACGCTCAAATTTTTGCGAGAATCTTTGGGTGATGCGTCCTCTAATGGTGCGGCGGTGGATGCGGGCGTGATGTATCAGGGAAATGTCGAACGTTCCTGGAATGTGGGCGCCTCGGTGCTGAACCTGGGAACGGCTTCCAAGTTCTCCGAGGCGGCCGTGAAGCTGCCCCTCACGCTGCGCGTGGGCGCCTCCGGCCAGCCCTTTGCCCAGTGGCTTTTCTCGACGGATTTTGTGAAACGCACGGACACCCAAGGCGAGCTGGACGTGGGGGCCGAAGTCACCCCACGGCGGTTTTTTTCCATCCGTGTCGGTTACCGCTACGCCATGACCAACCCGGATCTGGGCGCGCTTTCTAACTTTGGCGGAGGCCTGGGGCTCCGGTTCAAGACAGCGTCTTTGGATTACGCATTTATTCCGTTGGGGGACCTCGGCATGACGCACCGTGTCAGTCTTAATTTCCGATTTAAAACGCGCCGATCTTGAAGCGGGCAACGAATTGATGGACCGCACAACCGCACGCCTCAGCAGTCGATACCTCAGCTACGGGCTTCCCTTCCTCTATCTGTTGACCTCGATCGCCTTTTACCTGCGCACCTACGACTCGGCTCAGGTCAAAATCACCATCGTTCAAATGCTGGGGACCGTGCTGGTGACGCTCTGGTATTTGAAGGTGGCCTGCGAGGGAGGCGTGTCCTTGAAGCGGTACGCGCCGGTCGTCGTTCCTCTCCTGGCAAGTCTGGCGTCCGGCCTGATTTCATTTTCCCACACCGCGTATCCCGGCCCCAACCTGGATGAGACGCTCCGCCGGGTGTTTTATGTGCATTTCGCGCTCATCGCCCTCACCGAGATCAATACCCTGGAGCGCCTGAAACGGATGGTGAAGTATCTTCTGTTGGCGACGGCGATCAGCGTGGGCTACGGGATGATCGAGATGCTGGACATCCGTTTTTACCCGATCAGCCGGTTCCCGGCAGGGATCGATCCGTTCATCTGGCGCCAGGCCTTCGCGACGCGCATATTTTCCACCTTCGGCAACCCGAACTTTTTCGGCAACTTCCTGGTGATCCTGACGCCGATCACCCTGGCCTTGATGTTAAAGCGAAACAAAGACCGGCCGCTGGCCCTGCTCTCGTTTGCGCTTTGCGTGATGGGCGTTTCAGCCCTGCTGTGGAAAATCGACGTCCTGGCCCAGGCGATCCGTATGCCGGAAAATGAAGGGTTGCTCTTCATGCTGCTTTTGGGCGCCTTCACCTTGTGGTCCGCGCTCAAGTTTTCTTTTTTAGGGATCCTGTTTTTCTTTATCACCCTTTGCAACATCGTCACCGTGTCCAAGGGCGCCTGGGTGGGCTACACGGCCGCGGTGATCGGGTTTATGATGCTGGTGTTGTTCTTTTTCACGCAGCTGCATTCGGAGCGGCTGCGCCGGGCGCTGAAGATCGGCATGTTCGCCGCGCTGGCGGTCTGCAGCCTGGGGGTTGGGATCGTCTCGATGCAGCGCATGGATTCTATACGTTTCCGTATTTTCACCTGGGTGTCCACCTGGGAGATGGCGGCTCCGAGTCCGATCATCGGCAGCGGCGTCGGCAGCTTCCGGGTGCTCTATCCGGCCTACCGGCGTCCCCAGATCTTCCACATTGAAGGCAAGCACAACACCGAGACCGACCACGCGGAGAACGAATACCTGGAAGTGTTCATGGATGAGGGGCTGATCGGCTTCGGCATCTTTGTCTGGATCATCGTGCTGTTTTCGACCATGGGCGCGCGGGCTCTGGCGCGTTTTACCGAAGGGCTGTCCATCCGGGACCCGGTGTCGGGGAAACGCAAATCTACGGACGACCCGCGGGCGTATTATATGCTGGGCATTCTGGCCGCGTTCTGGGGCATGCTCATCCACAACTTTATGGATGTGAGCCTGCGGTTTGTATCGTCCGGCATTTTCCTCTGGCTGCTGGCCGGGCTGATCGGAGCGATGGTGATCCACGATCCCATGCGGGAGACTGAACCGCCGCCCGATAAAGACGCGCCGCCGGAGGCGGCCCCCTCCCCGCTGGCGGCCACTCTTCAAAAAGGGCTGCACCTCGCCACCCTGAGCCTCTCGATCGCTCTGGCGTACTTCATTGTTATGCAGTTCAAGGACGCCCAGGGGCCCCTCCCGCAGCCGTTCGGTGAATTGTTGCTCTGGTTGATCTCCTGGATCGCCTTCGCGGGGACGGTGGCCGCCACGCTCTGGGTTTTCTTCAAGACCTCGAAGTCGCTCCGGTTGATGTACGGATTCCTCATTTTTGGGGCGGCGCTTTTCCCGGTGTATACGTTCTGGGGTTTTTTCATGGCCGATGTGCACCACAACCGCGGCATCTTTTTCTCCAAGCAGCAGAAGTGGGACGAAGCGCTGGCCAACTACCAGACCGTCGTGCGCCTGAATCCGAACTATCTCATGGCGTATTACTTTATGGGGAACGTCTACACCGACCGGTGGCGCCAGGGGGATTATGAGAGGGCGGTGAACGAATACGGCCGGACCTGGGCGATCGCGCCGAATTACGTGCAATCCCACCATCAGGCGGGGCTGGTCCATCTGAAGAAGGGCGCCGACGATAAGGCGGCCGCTGACCAGGCCCGCGCCAGCGGCCAGGCGGCGCTGGCCAATCAGATGCTCATGGAAGTGGAAAAGGACTGGGCCAAGGCGCTTTTTTATTTTCAGAAATACCACGATATCGACCCGGTGTTCGAACCGAACTACACCCGGATGGCTTGGGTGAAGATCCAGCTGGCCGATCTGGCGCGCGCGCGGGGGGATCCGGCCCTTGCGGAAAGCTACCTGGACAAGGCGGACGCCCTGTATAAAGAATCGCTTGGAGCGTGGGTCTGCGGCGCTCCCGAAAACAACGTCATGGGAGAAGATTGGCACCGCACGCACCGGCATTTTACGGCGGACATGTTTGAGAATCTGGGAAATCTGAGGTTTATGCGCGGCCGCTTCCGGGAAGCGGCGAAAGCTTTCCGCATGGCGACCAAGGAAATGCAGAAAAACATCTGGGTGGAGCGCGCGAACCCCCGGGGCTGGAAGAATCTGGCGGTGACCTACGGGCGGTTGGGCGACCAGCAAAACGCCTACCGCGCCTGGCTCAAGGTCAGGGAGTTGTCCCCCAACGACCCCGATGTACAGAAGATCTTCAATCGCGCATGATCCAGCCGCGTTTTTTGACGCTTGCGGTCTATGCCTTGTTCGCCGTTTGTCCCCTGCTCTTTTTCACCAACCTGACGCGCAATCCTTACTTCACGCAGATTGCCCTGCTGAATATTCTGGTCTGTGCGTGCTGGCTCCTATGGATGTGGCAGGCGTGGAAGGCCCGCGAATGGGTGTGGGTGCGTTCCCCGCTCGACGGCGTGCTGTGGGGACTGCTGGGCGTGTGCCTGGTGTCCTGGATCATTTCGTTTATCCAGCACCCTCATTTTCGTAAGCCGATTTACAGCGAGGGCAGCCGGGCGGCGATCTTTCTGATCGTCAACACCTATCTGGTTTACGCGGCGGCGGTGCGTTTTCAGGACCGGGAGCGGTTGAAACGGCTG
>MGUR01000016.1:0-2225 GCA_001800075.1 Elusimicrobia bacterium RIFCSPLOWO2_01_FULL_59_12 | reverse complement strand
AGAATCTAAACCCGTACGGCAGCCGCCCGGTGTCCACCTTCGGCAATCCCAACTTCATGTCCTCGTATCTGGTGGCGATCCTTCCCGTGGCGATCGCGGATTACGTCTTTAAAGTGACGGGCCTCTCGCGCATATCGCTTTTTTGGGTCATCACGGCTTCCGTCGGGGCCTTGATCGCTACGCTGACGCGATCTTCCTGGGCCGGCGCCGCGGCGGCGGTGGCGGTGGCGGCGCTAGGCGCGTGGCCCGCGGTGTCGCGGGACGTCTGGACTAAAATCCGAAAGCCCGCGCTGGCGCTGGCGGCCGTGCTGGTCCTGATGGTCATCAGTTGGCCGAAGAGCTCCAGCGCCGCCTACAGCCAGACGGTATTCGGGCGCTTGACCGAGGTGAAGCAGGTCGCCCAGGGGACTTACGGCGCTGTGACACAGCGATTTCTGATCTGGCTTTGTGCCTGGGGCATGGTGGAGGACCATCCGCTGATCGGGAAGGGCTGGGGCACCTTTGAACTTTTTTACCCGTATTATCAGGGCGCTCAACTGGACAAGAAGGTGTTTAGAAACGTCCGGACGCATGCGAACAACGCGCACAACGAAGTTCTCGAATACTGGGCCCAGGTGGGTGCGGCCGGGCTGGGCGTGGTGCTGCTGCTCTGGGTGGCGTTCTTCCGCGCCGGCGGGTTAGTCGCCAAGCGCCTTCCGCTTCCCTGGAAAGCGCTGGCGTGGGGGTATCTCGGAGGGGTCGCGGGCGTGCTGGTGGACAATCTGCTCAATGTGTCGGTGCATTTTGCCGTACCCGCGTTTATATTCTGGTGGTGGGTCGGCAGCGTGTGGGTTCTCGAGCCTTCCAGCCTGGAGGTGAAGCGTTTTACGCTGGAGCCGCTCTGGCGCCGCGGCATCCTCGGGGCCGCTGCCCTGGCGCTGCTGGGATTCAGCGTTCGCAGCGCTCTGTTGTGGGCGGAAGAAATCCATTTCTTTGAAGGCTTCAAGCTTTCAAAAGCGGGAGTGGACTTGGCCCGGGCGCAGCTTGTTCTGGAAAAAGCGTATCGCTACCATCCTCTGGACGTCAACAACTCCTACGAGCTCGCCAACGTCTACGCCCGGCGGGGTTTGCGGGAAAAGGCCCTCGGCATGTACCAGCGGGCGCTGGACGCCAATGCGGGCTATGACGAAATTTTTTTCAACCGGGCCACGATGCACATGCAGATGGGCAACGACGCCCAAGCCATTCAAAATTACCGGACGGCCCTGGCCATTAACCCCTTGTCGCGGGAAGCGGTCAACGCGCTCTCAGGGATCTACATAAAGGACATTTCGAAACATGGCGAGGAAGCGGTGGCGCTGTACCGCCGCGCCCTGGCGGTTTATCCGGAAGATAAGGATCTATGGAATAACCTGGGATATCTGGAGGTTCAGCGCCAGCGCTGGGAGGGAGCGCGGGAGGCCTACCGAAAGGCGCTGGAGATCGATCCGAATTTTGATTTGGCGCGTCGGAATCTGGCGGTCGTGGAACTTAACGTTCGCAAACGAAGTGCCAATAAGGCAAGCGCTCCGAAACCGTGACGCGCTGAAAGGTGTCCCGGAGCTCCAAGATCTGCCGCCGGGTCACGCGCTGCTCGATGCGCGTGAAGAATCGGTCATAGACGTCCTGTTCGATGCGGCGGACACTTTTGTCGTGGTAGAAATCGTATAAAGGAATGAAGCGGCCCGCCCTGAAAAACTGAAACACCCTTCCCAGCATCACCAGAGGCACATAGGTCAGCCACGTTCCCGCCCATGAGAACATCTTCCGGAATGCCCGGTTTCGGATTCGGCTGAGCGGCCGCCGCGCGGCGGTCACACCTTTCAATAGAACACGGAAATACCACGGCCGGTTGTCCAGCGCGTAGTAGAGAAAGATCAAGAGTTTGGGGGAAAAGCGCTTGAGCCGGCGGACTTCCTCCAGGCAGGGCGTGGGCAGATGATGCAGGACCCCCAGGCAAAGCAGGAAATCGGCGAAGTTGTCGCGGAAAGGGAGCTGTTTCAGGTCGCACATGAAAAACAGCGCGTTGGAAGCCTGCGCTAGATTTTTACGCGCCTCGAAGATCGCATCGGAGAAATCCACCAGCACGATTTCTTTGCAAAAGTCCTTCGCAAAGGCGCTCCACCGGCCCATCCCGCAGCCCAGGTCGCAGACGCGCGCCTGCGACCATCCGGCAAGATCCACGGCATCGAAATAGCCCTCGAATT
>MGUR01000015.1:30025-30726 GCA_001800075.1 Elusimicrobia bacterium RIFCSPLOWO2_01_FULL_59_12 | reverse complement strand
TTTGATGCCAACGGGGACCCGGTCGGCAGCCAGAGCGCGCACAGCTCGGTCGGGACCCTGGGCGCTTCCTGGCTCGGGAACCAATGGTCCATGGGGGCCAACGTCAAAGGGATCCAGCAGAAGCTGGCGGATGAATCCGCCAACGGCGCCGCGTTCGATGTGGGGGGAACGATCATCTTCCCCAAGCCGGTCATGGGGGGGACGCTTCGTTTCGGGATGGCCGAGCGAAACCTGGGGTCCGGGTTGAACTACCTCCAGCAGAAGGATCCCCTGCCTACGGAATTCCGCGCGGGGATAGCGGCCGTCCAGATGATGCGCCGCAAACTGAACGTTTCCTTTGACTACGCAAAGCCGAAGGCCGATGACGCCCGGCTGCAGGGCGGAGCGGAATACTGGTTCGCCCCCTTTCTCGCCATTCGGGCGGGGTATGTGGCGGATGACAACGAGGGCTCAGCGATCCGCACCGGCGCGGGGCTCCGGGTCCGCGGGGTTTCCTTCGATTACGCGTATGCGAGCGGCGGAGAACTCGGCATTGTGCACCGCTACGAACTGTCCTTCCGGTTCGGCGAGCCGCGTCCCATTTTGACCGCGGAGGAGTATCAGATTTTAAGGGAAGCCAAAGCCGCGATGCGGCAGGGCCGTTACGACCGCGCCGTTCTCCTGTTCGACAGCCTGATCGAGATGGTCCCGAACTACAAGCC
>MGUR01000015.1:29635-29997 GCA_001800075.1 Elusimicrobia bacterium RIFCSPLOWO2_01_FULL_59_12 | reverse complement strand
AGCAAAAGGATATGCTCGCCAGGCAGGGTGATGTGTATGATGTGGGCGATGTGAAGTCGTCCAAGAAATCGACCCTGCCGGACCTGGACGATTTGGAACAACTGCTGAACGTGGGCCAGACCAAACAGGTGATGCAGCCGGTACCGGCTAAACCCGGGGAGGATCAGCGATGAGAAATCTCCGCTTCCTTATAGTAGTGGGGTTGTCGCTGGGGTTATCCACTGCCGCGTTCGCCTTGCCGTGCGACGGCGTGGATGTGTGCGAACGGCCAGACTTCAATGCCAGCACGCAAAGTGGTTGGACAGTCAGCGCGAGCGGCGTCTCCGGTATCAAGGCGCTTGTCTCGATCGGCCCAACGGGTA
>MGUR01000015.1:19792-29605 GCA_001800075.1 Elusimicrobia bacterium RIFCSPLOWO2_01_FULL_59_12 | reverse complement strand
TGCGCGCGTGATCAGCACGGCTTTCGCGCCCAATGGTAGCCAAACGCCAGCGTCGACCGTGTTCGGCGGCGCCGTTCAGCAGATCCTGGGCAATACCGCGTACTTCTTTTACGCGCAGGCCTGTCCCAACGGGACGGGTATTTACAACTTGGCCGGATGTTCCTCTTGGACGCTCATTGGCAACACGTCCACGCTGGCCTATCCTTCGAATGTTTTTGCCGCTCCCGTTCCGCCCGGGGATTCGACGATAAACACGATCATTGTCCGCAAAAACGTGCCCGCGGCCGACGTGCCCAATGTTTCACTGGTCCGGCTGGATATCCATGACCTGATTACCCCGGCGAATAATCAGACGCTCGCGCCGATCGGCTTCGGGGGGGCCAATGGCAACCAAACCATCGATAACACGATGTACACGCAGAACGGCGGGTTCAAACCGAATGTGAAGTATGAATATTTGGGAAGGGTCGTTTATCCTTTCGGCGTGAATGTGCCCGCGGCGGGTCAGACGCGCGGTCCCTTATGGACCACCCCGGCTTTCCCGGGGCCTGTGACCACCAGCAACATCACGCACTGCTCCGTTCAGATCACCGCGGAAAACTCCGGGGGGGCTCCGGCCAACCCGTCCTATACCATGTATAACCTGTGCGCCAGCGGCACGGGGGGCAGTTGCTTGACGGATCAGATCAGCGGCGCTACGCCGACCGATACGGCGACTCGCGTCATCACGGCCCTCAATCCCGGCACGGCCTACACCCCTACCGGACAAGCCTTGGTCGGCAACGGGGATGGGTCCTCCACGGGATGGGCCTCGAGCGCGGTTCGGAATGGGACCGGCTTTTCTACGCTTGCCTGGGGCGGCACATTCACCATACCCATGGTGGGGAATTCAAGCGCGACTTTTAATATATCCGGTTTGATCGGAGCCGGCAGCATCCAGTCATGGCTGATCCGGGCAAACGGGACCACCCTTCTCAGCGGAACCGGGGACCCTACGGGCGCCCGTTCGACCGCGCTGGGCAGTTTAACGCCGAATACCGTCTACAACACCGTCCAGATCGTGTTGACTGAAACCTCAGGGTGTTCCTCGACCCTTAACTTTAATCCAACGTCCTTTACCACGACGCCCTTCGCGCCTACCGCGGGCAGCATGAGCGCGACGGGCCCCCGCACCTTGGTCGCCAACTTTACCGACGCTTCCTTGAACCCCAATGGCGCGACATCCACCTATGAATTCCAGGCCTGCCAGAATGCCGGATTCACGGTGGGATGTTTGACGTCGACCGGGCCGAAAGCCGCGGGCGCGGCCCAATCCGTGACGATCAACAGCGGTGTAATTCCAGAAACCCAATACTTTGGACGCGTGCGGACCCGCAATCAGTCGCGCCCGACATGGCCGGACAGCCCCTGGTTCGGCCTGGGTTCGGCGACCACGCCGAACGAGGCGCCGAACATCACCAGCCTGGTCTGCCCCGACACGCTCTTGAACACGACCACCTGCAGCGCGTCGGCGACGGATAACGGCGGGCCCGGCAGCATGGTTTGTCATTATTCCGTCAATAACGGCGCGACGCTGGGTTCCGCCAACGACCAGCCGACCGACGGGAGCGGCGCGTGTCCCGCGATGGTTGTCAACTTCCCGTCCAACGGCGGTTACGCGGTGACCTTAGAGGTGAGAGATCACAATGGCGTCAATCCCTATTTGGTCGATACGGAGACGGATAACGTCAACGTCGGCCAGACCCCGGCTTCGATCTCCGTGGCGCCTTTGACGGCTACCGTGGTCACCGGCAACACGCAGGCCTTCACGGCCACCGTGCTCGATCAATTTGGCGGCGTCATCGCGGGCCAGCCTGTCGACTGGACCCTCAGCGGCGGCGGCACGCGCAACCCGGCCAACGGCGTTTCGACCACCTTCACGGCCGCGACCCCCGGAGGCCCGTTCACCTTGACCGCCTCGGTGGGCAGCGCGACGCCGGGAACGGCCGCCATCACCGTGGTCGCCGCGGGGCCCTATTTCGTCACCTTGCCGAACCTCTCTTTAAATCCTGACAATCGCACCGGCGTCCTGTCCGCGCTGGGCAACGACAATGTGGACGGCGAATCCAGCCTGACGTACGCCTGGACCTTGGAATCCGGACCGGCCGCGATTTCCGTCAGCCCGAACGGGACCAATGCCGCGAAAAACGCGGCCGTGACTTTTAACGCGGCGGGGACCTACGTCCTCCGATGCACGATCGCCAATACCAACGGCTCTGCGACCGCCACCACGGCTCCGAGGACTTTGAACCAGGCCTTGACCGCGATTTCCGTCAGCCCGAACAATGTCACCATCAACGTGCGAAACAGTCAGACCTTCACGGCGTCGGGACGGGACCAATTCAATAATCCGATGTCCCTGACCTCCGTCGCGTGGTCAACCACGGGCGGAAACATCAGCGGGGCCGGCGTGTTCCAGTCCGGCTCCATCGGCACCAACATCCGAGTCACCGCCACTCAGGGCGCCATCAGCGGGTCGGCGTTCGTCACCATGGTGGATTACGATGTCAGCGGAGCCAAGGCGTACCCTGTGCCGTACAAGTCGACGACCGGAGGCGGCGCCATTCACTTCGACGGCCTCGGGTCCGACTCCCATATCCGCATCTATACGATCTCGGGCCGCCTCGTCTTCAGCGTCCACGTGAACACGCCGGTCTATGACTGGACGGTTAGAAATAATTCTGGTGAAACGATTGCGAGCGGAGTATACTTGTACGTGATCGAAAGTCCATCGACCACGAAACATGGCAAACTCATCATCATTCAGTAACCGTCATCCGCGAATTCTCCTCGCCAGCCTGCTGTGCCTCCAATGTTCACTTCCGGCTCACTCGGCGGATATTCTTGCGCCGTTTCCCGTCCTGGGTTCGGTCAACGTCCCGGAAGCCCACTGGAACGAGGTCCCAAACCTTTTATCGCATCTGCAGGAGAGCGTCACGGCCGAGCCCATCCGGTTTGAACTGGAGGCGGCCGCCGGGGAGCAGTACTTCCGGCTGAGCCTTCTTGAAGAAAGCCGCAAGGCTTTCCAGCGCCTGGTGCGCGCCAAGAAACCTTCGCCCTCCCTATTTATCCAGAAAACATCCCAGCTTCGCCTCGCCGAGCTGCTCCTGCTTCAGGGCAAGGCGGACGAGACGATCAAGCAGCTCGCGCCCCTCGCGAGCGATCCCAATCCGTATGTTTCAGAAGAGGCGATCTTTCTTCAAGCGCGCTCCTGCGTTTTAAAGCGGGACTGGAGGACCCTGAACGCGCTGATCACCCAGCTCCTGCGAAAAAACCCCGGTTTCGCCGATGACCTGGCCCTGAACCTGATGCGCGGGCTGGCGGCGATGGAGCAGGGGCACCTGGATGTGGCGATTTCCTTCTTCAAGCGGTACCCGGAGGAGCCGTCCGCGCTGTATTACCAGGCGGTTTGCTTCATCAAGAAACGGGAGATCTCCAGCGCGCTTCCCATCTACCAGCAGATATTGCAGAGAACCCCTCGGAGCGAGTGGGTGGACCGCCTGCGCTTTGAACTGGGCGAGGCTTTTTATAACGCCAAGGATTTTCGCTTCGCCCAGCAGTTCTTCACGCCGGTCACCCGTCCCCAGGCGGATCCGGGCCTGCGGCCCCTGGCCCTGCATCGCATCGCCTGCATTTATTTTGAGCGAAAAGAGTACACCGAATGTGAAAAACTGATGCCGATGCTGCTCAAGCAGTTCCCCAAGCACGCGCTCCGGTCGCAATGGACCTACCTCTATGCGGCGATCCCGATTTTCAAGAAGGACTGGAAGAAAGCCATCCAGGAGCAAAAGGCCGCCCTGGAGACCGAACGGGGCCTGGCCCCCCAGCTGCACGGCGTGGATGCGGCGCAGCTCCGGCAGACGGCCGAGTTCCGCATCCTCTGGGCGCATCTCCTGCTGAATAATTATGTGGGGGCGCGGCGCCTGGCGGACGCGTTCATTCGCCGGTATCCCGACGGGCCCACGACCGCTTACGCCTATCTGGCCAAGGGGCTTGCGTCCTACCGTTCGGGGGACTATGACCGGGCGCTGGAAGTCTATCAGGAGCTCCTCAACAAATTTCCGGAGAGTTCCGCCTGCGGGAAAGCCGTTTACCTCATGACCCTGTGCCTGCATTCGGCGAGCGATCCCTTCCGCACCGCCGGCATATTGAACGAGGTGCATGACCGGATGCAGAAATCCGAGGCCAAACGGATCGACGAGTGGACGGAAAGCACGCTGTACTGGGTGGCCCAGGCCTATTTTCAGTTGAACGATTTGGTCAACGCGGAGAAGATTTATAAGGAATTTATCGAGCGCTCGCCGCAAAGCACCCTGGTCCCCTACGCCCTCGAAGCCCTGGGGGCGACGATGTCCGCGCAGGGACCGAAGCGGGACGGCGAAGCGATCATCGCCCTCAATCAGGCGGAATTGCGCTCGCGCGATTTGAATGACAAGGCGTTTGCCGAACAGGTTCAGGTGGAGCTGGGCAAGGTGTATTACAACCAGCGATCGTTCTCGAAGGCCTCCGCGATGTGGAGCCGCCTGGTCCAGGTGTCGACCCAGCCGGCGGTGCGCGTGGAAGCTCTCTACCGCGAAGCGGACGCTCTGACCCGCCAGGATTACTACAGCGAAGCGATCGCCAAGTGGAAGGCGCTGGTCCGGGAGCCCAAGTTTAAGGGAAGTCCGTGGATCCCGGAAGCGATGATCCGGATCGGGAACACGCAGGCCGGTCTGGGACAGTGGGCCGAGGCCGCTTCGACCTTTAACGCGCTGAAGCAAAGCTATGCGGGGACGGAAGCGGGCAAGGAAGGCGCTTTCCAGCTGATCCAATGCACGTTTAACCAGGGGGAATTGCCGCGGGCGGTCGAACACCTGCTGGCTTTTTCCACCCAATACCCGGACGACGCGCGCATCCCCAAGATCGCCGACAACTTGTTGAGCGCTTTCCACCAAAAGAAGGTCACGATCCCCGCGTCCCAGCAGGCGCAGCTTCTGAAACTGGCGCCCGGGAGCGCCGGCGGGGCGGCGCTCTTGTGGGAAAAAGGCGCTTCCTTGTTCAACGCCGGCAAATACGAGCCTTCCCAGAAGCTGTTCGAGAAGATCATGCTCAGCTATCCGAACGACGAATACGCCCCCCTGGCCTACTTTTACAACGCCGACTGCTTCTTCTGGATGCAGAAGTGGGACGAGGCCGCCAGCGCGTATCAGAATTTTTACCTGTCGTTCCCGAAAGCCGAGCGGGTCCCGAACGCCATGTTCCAGAAAGGCGTGTGCTTGTTCCGAAAGGGATCCTACGAGGACGCCGTCAAGGATTTTGAAATTTTCTTGAAGAAATACCCGAGCCATGCGCTGGCCAAAGAGGCCTGGCTGAACATCGCGCTGGCCTACAAGAAGGCCTTCCAGCTGGATAAATCGGTGAAGGCGTACAAGTACGTCATTTCGAACTACGGGGATGACTCCAAGATCAACGCGGTCTGGCTGCAGATGGGCTCGCTGCTGGAAGTGCAGGGCAAGCGCACCGAGGCGATCGGGGTCTACCGGAAGATCCCGTCCTCGGCGCCGGAGTTCGCCGAAGCGCTGTATCGTAAGGCGATGCTTCACGAACAGGCGCACAACCCGGCGGAGGTGCGCGCCTCCCTGGAAGAGCTTCGGGCCCTCTCCGATAAGAAAAACCAGTTCCGCGCGGCGGCGCTGGTCAAGCTGAGCGAGATTTACGAGCAGGAAGGCGCGGCGGCCTCGAAGCTTCGGGCCCTCTATCAGGATCTCCGGGCGTCCAGCGCCGATCCCGAGATTGTCAAGCAAGCCACGCAGCGCCTGCAGGAGCTCAAATGAACCGCTTCGATGTCATTCCCGCGAAAGCGGGCCCTCCACACATCCGGCGGGCCCGTCCGCCAGTAGTTTGGAGGACGGGAATCCAGCGACGTCAACGCCTCTGGGCCCCCGCTTTCGCGGGGGTGACGGCAATGACACTCCTCGCAATGACTAC
This sequence comes from Elusimicrobia bacterium RIFCSPLOWO2_01_FULL_59_12, assembly GCA_001800075.1. Classification (GTDB taxonomy): domain Bacteria; phylum Elusimicrobiota; class Elusimicrobia; order 2-01-FULL-59-12; family 2-01-FULL-59-12; genus 2-01-FULL-59-12. The sequence goes on along the minus strand of MGUR01000015.1, from coordinate 23,599 downwards.
GGTCCTTCCCGTGTATGGAGCACCGTCCGCCGGCGTGGAAGGGAAAAACCTGGGCGATGAAATGGAGGTCCAGATCAAAGGGCAGTTCAAAGGGCGCCTTCTGGTCAAGAATATCGTGGCGCCGGTGACGATGAATTTGGAGAAACTGCAGGACTTCCCCGAAGATCCCGCGCAGAAAATCCTGCTCGGCTCCCTCCCTTTTTCACAGACGGGGGAATTCAACGCGCGCAGCGAGATCAAGGGCCACGCTCCTTTCTGGCCGTGGATCCCCGCGGTGGCCGAGCCGCCTTTCCTGAGCATCGTGCCGCCCAAGAATATCCCGATCATTTCCTGGACGTTCGAAATCCTGAACCCGGAGGGCCGGACCATTTACCGGCAGCGTTCGACCCACGAACTTCCGGATGTGCTCTTGTGGGACGGCAAGGACTCGGAGTTGAAATTCGCCGTGGTGGACCGGCTCTACGCCGCGCAGTTGACCTTGATGACGCCGGATGAAAAGGTGACGTCGATCCCCGGCGACAGCATCATCCTGCCGGCCCTGGCCTACAGCTCGGACGCCTCCCAGACGATCGAGGTCTCCCTGTCCCGGCTCTTTGATAAAGGCGCCGCGTCCATCTCCCCCGAAGGCTCGCTCATTGTCAACAAGATTTGCGAATCCATGCGCGAGCGCGGCCTGCGCAACGTGCATATCCGGGTGGCCCAAAAAGACACGAAGCTGGCTGAACAGCGCGAATCGGCTTTGGTGGCGGCTGTGCGCAAAGCGCTGCGCCTGCCCGTCACTCAGATCGAGCACGACCACGTCGCCGACGTCTCGCGGGGTGAAATCGCGGCGCTCTGGCTGAAATCGGGATCCTGATGAAAACATCCGCGCTCTTTCTGATGCTCTGGATCGCCGTGGGGGGGCTCTCGGAGGCCGCCCCGGCGCGCGTCAAGGCCGGCTTCTACACCGAAGGCGTTACCTTGTATACGGCGGGACGTTTCAGCGAGGCCACCGATGCTTTTGAAAAAGCGATCAAGCAGCGGGAGCGCGCCCCCGACGCGCAAAAATACATCGACCGCATCCGCAAGGAAGCGGTGGAGCGGATCCGCAACCGCGCGCTGACCGGCGTTTCCAAAACGAACTGGCAGACTCCCTACTATTTCATTCGCGCCGTGGGCGGGCGCATCCGGGTCGGGGTCTCTTCCCAGGAAGTATTTGAGCGCCAGAGCCTCAATTTCCGACAGGGGGCGGTGGAGGCCCTGATGCAGCTGGCAGGAACGCTCCAGCAAAACGACAACGCCAAGATCGAAATCCAGCTGATCAGCGAGATCACGACGGACACGGTGCCGGACCCCGATTTGCTGGCGCGTCAAAAATCCCTCCTGTTTTCCTTTTTGTCGCTGGCCTCCCAAAATCTCCTTCCGAAGTACTAACCCCTTAAAGAGAGCCTCACCCCCACCCCCTCTCCTGATAGGAGAGGGGAGAAGTCCACGTCTGGAAAATCCTCTCCCATCGGGAGAGGGTACCGCCAGAGCGTTAGCGATGGCGGGGGGTGAGGCGTCTTAGTAAGATAGTGCCGTGAAAATAGAATTCCGTCTTATGGTGTTGGGTATTTCGTTGTTTGCAGCCGGGTGCGCCGTGACCCCTCCCGCCCCGCCGGCCGTGCCGTCGATTCCTCCCCCGGCCCTCCTGAAGATCCCGGAAAGCCGCAGGCCCCTGTTTGAGGACGAGGCCGGCACGGCCTCGCTCCGGACGGCGGCGCTTCACAGCGCGGCGTATTACCGCTCCCGCCCGGCGGACGAGACGTATGTCTTGTCCGGCGACAGGTATACGGCCGCGGAGATGGCCGAGTCGCTGGCGTTTTTTGCGCAATTGATCGACCGGAACCCTTCCCGGGAGGCGTGGCGGGCGGCCGTGCGGCGGCATTTCCAGGCGTATCAATCCGTTGGCGCGGACGACCGGCAAACCGTCACGTTTTCATCCTATTACGAACCGACGATCGCGGCGCGATTGAAAAAGTCGGAGATCTTCCGTTATCCGGTGTACGGCCGCCCGTCGGACCTGATCGATGTGGATCTCGGCCAATTTGACCCTGCCTATCAGGGCGCGCGCATCGCGGGAAGGCGGCAGGGGCAGAATCTGGTGCCCTATCACACCCGGTCCGATATCGATTCCGATAACGCGGTCGGGCGGAAAGCGAAGATCATCGCATGGGCGCAAAATCCGATGGATATTTTCTTCCTGCAGATTGAAGGGAGCGGCTGGCTGGACGTGGGAGGGGGGGAAACCCTGCGCATCCGGTATGACGGCACCAACGGGCGGCGATACCAATCCGTGGGACAGCACCTGATGGCGTCCGGCCGTATTCCTAAAAACCAGTTTAATCACGCCTTCTTCGCGAGCTATATGGCGTCTCATCCGAAGGAGCGGCAGTCCTTATTGAATGTCAACCCGCGCTATGTGTTTTTCCGGATTGACCGCAGCAGCGCGAGCCCCTTTGCGGTGGGCAACATCGGCGTCCCGCTGACGCCCGGCCGTTCCATCGCGACCGACCCCAAGCTCTTTCCCAAAGGGCTTTTGGCCTGGATCGAAACCGATCAGCCGGTCTTTGACGCCGCAGGCCGCAAGACCGGGACGGTCCCCTTAAAGCGATTCGTGCTTAATCAGGACGAAGGCGGGGCGATTCAAGGACCCGGGCGCGTGGATTTCTTTGTCGGCGAGGGGGATGAGGCCCACCGTTTCGCCACGAACTTCTGGCAAAAGGGGACGCTTTATTTTCTGGTCAGGAAGAAATGACGTCACCCCCGCGGAAGCGGGAATGACGGAAGTTTCGCAATCGCCTGCGCCGGCGTCATGCCGGGCGCCGTCGCCTGAAAGCGCCGCCCCGAACGGCGCAGCGCCGTTAAAAAACCCGCCCGGAATCCGGGGTTGCCGAGCAAACTGCCCGCCCAACTTAAGGGGATTAACTTCTTGAGCCGCAGGCGCCTCGCGAGGGAACAGGCCAGGTCGGCCAGATGATGCTGCGCGTCGCGGACGATCTCTTTGGCCAGCCGGTTGCCTTCATGTGCCAGCCGCAGTATATGAGGCGCCAGCGCCGCTGTCCGGCGGACCGAGGGCCGTGGAACAAAATCGTGCCCCCGCGTCCGATGCAGCCAGGTCTTTCCAATCCAGAAGGCGGACCCTTCATCACCCAACAGGGGGCCCCATCCTCCCGCCCTCTGCGAACGGCCGCGCCCATCGCGCCCGAACGCAATGGAGCCGGTTCCGGAAATGACGACAATGCCTGCTCCCGACTTGAATGCGGCATGCCACGCGGCCTCCACATCGGAAATCACCCTGACGTTTTGAGCCAGTTTGCGTAACGCGCGCCTTAATCGATTTCTTTCCTGAGGCGTCCAGACCCCGCGAGATCCTAAAACCAAATGGCGCGGCCGCGCTCGCCGCGGCGAGCAGGCTTTCCACGCGCGAAACGTTTGTTTCAGGAACCCGGGCAGATCTTTCCAGGATGGCGCCGGCGCTTTAAGGGACCGCACCCGGCGGCCCTGCGCGTCCACGGCCTCCAGGCGGATCCAGGTGCCCCCGAGATCGATCCCCACGGAATGAATGTGTGCGGCCATTTTAAGCGGCGGGAACGGCGGATGGGGTGAAGACTTTTTTGAGGGCGGCGTCGATCTCGCAGATTCGGACGCCATACCCCGTCACGCAGAGAATCCCTGATTTGACGAACTCGACATCATAGACATCGCGCAAAAGAATAATCGCCAGGCGCCGCGCCGAAGCCTGGACCGCCTCCAACAGCCGTTTGTTGGAGGGGATCATGTGCGCGT
>MGUR01000015.1:17867-19779 GCA_001800075.1 Elusimicrobia bacterium RIFCSPLOWO2_01_FULL_59_12 | reverse complement strand
GGCCGCCGCCGACGCGGCGCCGGAGATCTCGGCTTCCGTCGCATCGACGTTGACCACATGAAGGATCGGGTCGATCCCCAGAGGCCGCAGCCGCTTTTGGGCAAAGGCCGCTTCATCAAGCAGTTCTCTTTCGATCATCACCTTTTGCTCCATGCTGGATACGCGGGGACAGATGATCAGCGTGCGCGCCGCGCTTTGAAGCGAAGGGCCGGGTTTTAGAAGGGTCACGGACTGATCGCATATGGATTTGACCACGGCCTGCGCGTCGTCCCATTCGCGCTGGGCGCGGGCCGGGGTGCCGGGGAGCGGGGCAAAACGTTCGGCGCGCTTGGCCCGGAGCGCTTCCACCCGTTGATGGCTTGCCTCCAGCTCTTTGAGCGGGAGCCGGCCGCTCTGATAAGCGTCCAGAAGAGCGGCATACACCTTTTTCTGGGCATCCATGTCATGACAGGACAAGACCACGTCATGACCTGCCTCGATCGCTTTCACGGCGGCTTCGCCGATGGGACACAGTTCCTGGATGGCGCCCATTTCCAGGTCATCGGTGAAGATCACGCCCTTGTAGCCGATTTTCCTTCGCAAGTGGTCTCCGACGATTCGCTTGGAAAACGTCGCGGGGGTCCGCGGCGCGGGGTCCAGGTTGGGATACAGCGGATGGGAGGTCATGATCGAGTGGACGGAAGTGCGCATCGCCCGCATAAAGGGCACCAGGTGGACTTTCTCCGCCTCCTCCCAGGTGAAGCCGATGGTCGGAAGCTTCAGATGCGGATCCAGCGAAGCCGGTCCCAGCCCGGGAAAGTGTTTGGCGCAGGCGGACACGCCTTCCACCTGCATCGCGGCGATCCTTGCCGCTCCCATCTTGGCCACCAGGTCCGGGTCCTCTCCGTAAGCGCGGATCCCGATGTTCGGGCTGTAGGTCTCGGTCAAAACGTCCAGCACCGGCGCGAAGTTGACGTCCACGCCGAGGCGGCGCAGCTCGCGGCCTTCCTGCTCTCCCTGCTGGCGGGCGAACTGCGTGTTCCCTGTTTTTCCGATCGCCTGGCTGGAGGGGAAAATCGTGACTCCCTCCCGGAACATGATCACCCGACCGCCTTCGTGATCGGTGCAAACCAGAAGCTTGCGTTCGAGCGCATGGTCCAGATCGGAGATCAGCTTGCGAAGCTGGTCGGGAGACTCGAAGTTGATGCGGTAAAGGATCAGCCCGCCCGCGTGGGTCTCCTTGAAATGGCGGACGATGTCGTCGGTGACGCGGGTTCCGGGGATGCCGAAGACCAGGGATTGGCCGATCAATTCTTCGAGAGTCACGGGTCAATTATACAGGAGAAACGGTTGACGCTGTTTTTCAAACAGGCGCAAGGCGGGCTCCCAGGAACGCGCGAGGTCCGTCAACGGCCGGCCGGATTCGATCGCCCGGCGGATCTGGTCCGTCCCGCAAAGGATGTCAAAAGGAAGCTTCTCCGTTTCGTATTCATAAGGAGGGTCGCGCCACGCGAAATCATCGGGGTAAAGCTCCCGGATCCGCTGGATAAGTTTGAGGGCCGTCATAAAGGGTTTGAACCGGGCGCGGTCGGTCACGTGAATCTGGACGCCGCCGCACGATCGCCCCTGGAATTTGTGGAAGGTCGGTTCGAAGCGGCAGGCGCGAAAAATCACGCCCGCCACACGGTCTTTGTTTAGGGAATCCGCCAGTTCGTCCGGTTTGATGTAGGGCGCTCCCAGGGTTTCAAACGGCCGCGTGGTGCCTCGCCCTTCCGATAAATGGGTTCCTTCAATCAGGCATGCTCCCGGATAAACCCAAGCCGTGTCCGGGGTCGGCATATTGGGGGAGGGCGGGACCCAGGGCAACCCGGTCTCATCAAACGTCATCCCGCGCTTCCAACCCTTCATGGGAATGACTTCCAGATCGGCGCCG
>MGUR01000015.1:12327-17831 GCA_001800075.1 Elusimicrobia bacterium RIFCSPLOWO2_01_FULL_59_12 | reverse complement strand
CTCCCCTATCGTCATGCCATGGCGGACGGGAACGGGATAGAGGCCTACGAACGAGGCGAATCGCGGGTCCAAAACCGGCCCCTCCAGGGTCTTGCCGTTGATCGGATTGGGGCGGTCGAGAACGACAAATTTCTTGCGATATTTCGCGCAGGCCTGCATCGCCAAGGTCATTGTCCAAATGAAGGTGTAGTACCGGCTCCCCACGTCCTGCAGATCGCAGACCAGGACATCGACCTCCTGCAGGCATTCCTCACCGGGATACCGCTGGTCGCCATAAAGGCTGTAAACCGGAACGGCCCCCTCCCTAACTCTCGAAATGGGGATTTGATCTTGGGCGACGCCCCAAAGTCCGTGTTCCGGGGCAAAAAGCGCGGTGAGGCGGATTTTCTTCTCTTGGAATAAGGAAACGGCATGCCGTAGTCGGGAATCCACCGATGCCTGGTGGCAGATCAACCCCACCCGGGCGCCCTTCGGCATCCCCTGCTTATGTTTGATCAGGATCTCTAAACCGGATTTCACTTTTGTCACCATCAACTCCTTATTATCTTAGTAGTGATGGCCATCGGTAAAACGGTTCGCCATTCGGGCGAACCGTACCGATGGTGTGCCCATAATAGCAGTCCTAGGCGATTCAGAGAAGCGACAAAAACACGTCTATAAATAGGTATGTTTTTTAATCGTTAAATTTAACATAGAGTTTTCCTTCCTGAAACAGAGCTGTAATATGGACCTTGTATAAATTATGTATGAAGAAGATCGGCTACGCGTTAGCCGTAATATCGATAGTAGCTAGCGGAACTTCCTATGTGTGGTCGTCCGGTCCCGGTACAACCGGGGCCGGCGTTCTTAATTTTGGGGTCGGCGCTCGCGCCATCGGGATGGGGGAGGCTTACACGGCGGTGGCAGATGATGCCTCCAGCCTGCATTGGAACCCGGCCGGGATCGCCCTGCTCAATCAGGGTCAGGCGGCTTTCATGTACAACCAGTCCTACCAGGATATGACCTTCAGCAATGTCGGGGCGGCTATCCCCTTGGAAAGCGGGGGAATCGGGGTCAACATGTCCTACCTGGGTTTTGGAAAAATCGACGGGTATGATGATTCCGGCAATGCCGCAGGGAACGTCAATGCTTACAACGGCGTCGCGACCTTGGGGGGCGCGTGGCTGGGGGATTTCTTGAGTTTGGGGCTTAACGCCAAAGGTATTCAAGGGTCGTTAGCCGATGAAAAAGCGAACGGAGCGGCTTTTGATGTGGGAGCGAACTTTGTCTACCCGGAGGAACTCTTTAACGGTTCGACGTTGCGGCTGGCGGTGGCCGGGCGGAACCTGGGATCGGGCATGAAATATTTGCGGCACAAGGATCCTTTCCCCACGCAGTGGCGCCTGGGGACCACGCTGCTGCAGGCGTTCCGCAGGAAACTGAACCTCTCCCTCGATTACGGCAAAATGCGTGATGCCAACGGCGCGGTCTATGGCGGAGCGGAGTACTGGCCGGTCTCCATGCTCGCATTGCGCGGCGGCTATTCCGGGGAAGATGTGGAGGGTAACGGTCTCCGCGCGGGCATTGGATTGCGGTTAGGAGATTTTTCATTCGATTATGCGTTCTCGGATGTCGGGGATCTGGGGCTGGCCCATCGCTATGAGGTGTGCTACCGGTTTGGGGCGATCCGGCCGCTGCTGTCTCCGGAAATGCGGAAAATGCTGCGGCAGGCCAAGCGGGCCATCCGCGAAGAGCGCTACGCGCGGGCGGTCCTGCTCCTGGACGCCCTGATCAAGATGGAACCGCGCTACAAATTGTTCCATCGTCTGGCCAAGGGAGCCATGCGGGGCAATGAAGCGCAGGAACGCCTTGCCGCAAGCAATCAATATAAGTACGGCGGCCGGAACACGAAAAGCGCGGTGGAAACCGCTTATGACAGGACTGAACGCCAGGAACTGGAGGATCTGCTGAACACCACGGAGACAGGGGTCCTGCAAGTCTCCGTCCCCCAGGAGAAAAAACCATGAAACGATATCTGTTGCCCCTGATCCTGCTGATGTCGGTCCTTGGCGTGGGGGTGTCTCCCGCCGCGGCGGAAACGGTGGAATATGTCATCAGCGCGATGCGCCTGGACGCCGGCGGCGGTTCTGATTTCTTCTGGGGACCTGTCGCTTCCCAGTCTTCCATTTCCATGAGCGGATCCGCCAACAACAACTATCCGCAGATGTTTGCGGAGGGCGCCATTTCAGGAAACGGCGGCGGCGTGTATCCGAATTATTGTTCACCCGGTCCCTCCATAGGACCCGGGGCGGTCATTTATCCCAGCGCCGTTCCGGTTTATCAATGGTACTGCCATTACGATGTCCCCAATCAACCCGCTATCGATATTGCGCATTACAGAGCGCTGGCCCAAAGCCAGGGGAATTCCTGTAATGGCGGGCCGTGCTATAACAGCGCCTCTTCGGCCCAAATGAACAGTGTTTACGATACAAGCTGCATGGTGGGTGCGGACACCAAAGTCTGGTTTTATGAAGGCAGCGTGGATTTTACCGGGGGAACCTATTTTTGCGGCATTCTGATAGCCCTCGGAGACATCAAATTTACCGGCGGCGGCGCCGGGAACACCACCGTGGCGCCTCCCGCCAACGCCTGGAAGCAGTATCAAGTCGACACGCCCGATGGCGCCGCGCATCCACAGGGCGACACCTCAGCACAGGATGAATATCCCGGAGACGCAGGTTTCCACGCGGTGAAGCCTTACAATTTTGCAACAGGCGGAGGCGGGTACACGGGGAAGCCCGTCACGTTTCATGGGTATCTTTATGCGGCAGCGGGGTATGAAGCCAGAGGCGGCAACCTTTTTGTAGGGATTGTTCAACAGGGGCCTGACGCGCCTTCCAGCACAGGCGGCGGCAATACAATTTTCTTCGCGCCTCAGACCGTCTTCACGGGGCCCCCGCCGCCCCCGCCGCCCGGCACCGTCGCAACCCCGGTCATCACGCCTCATGGAGGCAATTTCAACGCTCCGGTCAGCGTAACGATTCAAGACGCCACGCCGGGCGCTTCGATCTTCTATACCCTAGAGGGGTCAACCCCCAGCCAAAATTCAACGCTTTACACGGGACCCGTCACCTTGAGTTCGAATACGATCGTCAAAGCCATCGGGATCCTCGCGGGGATGAATAACAGCGCGGTGGCATCGGCGGCTTTTACGTTCATATCGGTCCCGCGGCCCCCGCCTCCGTCGCTCACGGTGTCGGTTGTGCCGTCAGCAGTCGTGTTGGGCCCAAATCAGACACAGGCCTTTAATGCCTTGGTTTCGGGCAGCGGAGTGACCAACCGGAACGTGACCTGGTCGATTAGTCCGAATGTGGGATCCCTGTCCGTGAACAGTTCGACCCATACCGTATATACAGCTCCTGCTTCCGTTTCATCTCAACAAACCGTCACCTTGACGGCGGTCAGTCAGCAGGATAACTTTACCAGGGGCACGGCCGTCATCACCCTCTCGCCCACGGGGCCGCCTCCGCCCACAGCCAGCGCAGATGTGTCGATTGCGAAATCAGCCAACCCGGACCCAGTCACCACGGGGCAAAATCTGACCTATACCTTGACGATCGGAAATGCAGGCCCGGATATTGCTGAAACCGTTGTTGTGACCGACACGCTTCCCGGCTCTGTGAACCTTGTCAGCCGCACGCCGAGCCAGGGCAGCTGCTCGACCTCGGGCCAGACGGTTTCCTGCAGCTTGGGCAATGTCGCCAGCGGGGCCGGCGCCGCCGTTACGATCGTCGTCACTCCTTCGGTCGCGGGGACGCTGACCAATAACGCCAGCGTCACCAGCGCCGCCGCGGATCCCAATACGGGCGACAATTTCGCTTCGGTCACATCCAACGTCCTGTCCAGCGGCGGGAATAATCCCGTTCCAACCCTGATCAGCCTGGCGCCCAGCTCGGCGACCGCGGGCGGAACGGGCTTTACGTTAACGGCCAATGGAAATAATTTCATCAATGGTTCAATCCTGCGATGGAACGGTTCTGACCGGACGACAGTTTTTGTCAATAGCGCGCAAGTCACAGCGTCCATTCCGGCGTCCGACATCGCTAATGCCGGAAGCGCCAACATCACCCTCTTCAACCCGGCGCCAGGGGGTGGGATCTCCAATGTGCTCACCTTTACGATCAATCACGCGGACGGCGGGGGCGCACCTGTCCTGACGCGTATTGTGGTCAGTCCCTCGAACGCCACGGTGCTGGCGGGCGGGACCCAGGGGTTCAGCGCTCAGGCGTTTGACCAGAATGACGACCCGATGAGCGGCGTTACGTTCAACTGGTCGGTGAGCGGTTCCACGCAGAATTTCGTGAACCCGGCGGCCGGCAACTCCACGACCTTCACCGCCGGCCAGCAGGTGGGCGCCTTTTTGATTACCGCTCGAAACGGCGCCGTCAGCGGCTCGGCAGCCATTGAGATCCAAACGGCCGGCGGCTGTGTGCTCGATCATGTGACTGTCGCTCCGCAGTCGATCACGATTTCGCCTTCGCAGACGGCGCAGTTTCAAGCGACCGCTTACGACAGTTGCGGGCAGACAGTGCCGGGCGTCGTATTCGGCTGGCAGATCACGACCAATGGGGGGGACGGCAGCACGGTTTCTTCCTCGGGACTCTTCACTCCCGGTCAATCCCTCCAGAGCAGCCTGCAGTACACGGTCACGGCCTCGTTTGGAGGTATGAGTGATCAAGGTCAAGTCACGGTCCTCGCAGGAAGCGGTTCTGGAGCGGTTGACCTCACCAACGCGAAAGCTTACCCGGTTCCGTATAAATCGACGTCCGGATCTCCGGGTATTCGGTTCGCCGACCTGGCTCCCGGAACCACCATTCGCTTGTTTAACATGGAGGGCCGGCTGGTCCAGACATTACATTCCCCGTCCGGCGCCGCGGTCCTCTGGCCGGTCACCAACTCCAGCGGTGAGCGGGTTGCCAGCGGGGTGCACTTCTACGTCCTCGATGCCGCCGACCACACCAAAAAAGGCAAGCTCGTCATCATCCAATAATCAATCGTTCCTTCCCCGTCCCCAAGCTCCGTCGCGGGCCCAGGAAATATCTGGGACTTTTATCCCGAATATTTAGCCGTTCGATCTATGGCGCCGCCGCCGGATGCCGCGTAGAATGTTTCCCGGTCAATTCATGCGCCCGCAATTCCCCCGCATTATCGCCTGTCTGTTGGTCCCCTGCTTGATTGCGGACCCGCTGTCCGCGGCCGCCTTGACGCGGGGCGGCCGGATCAAAGCGTCTTATTCAAAAGCGCCTTATCTCGAGCAAGCCTTCGTGCCGCGGCTGCATTGGGCCGGGTCGCTGTCCGCCTGGTTCGTCCGTTATACGGCGGGCGACCGGAGCCAGGCCGGAATGCGGCTAAGGACGCCGAACCGCAACGCTCCCCCTATTGACGCCGCGCGGGGCATGCGCGACTGGATGATTCCCCTGGCGTTTGACGCGGGATGGGCCCTCGCCGTGTTCGCGCTGTCCGGG
>MGUR01000015.1:1523-12317 GCA_001800075.1 Elusimicrobia bacterium RIFCSPLOWO2_01_FULL_59_12 | reverse complement strand
GGGGAGGATGCGGCGCGGGCGGATTTAGGCCCCAAAGCCTATAGAGCCAGGCGAAGCTTGCGCAAGCGGATGAAGAGTGTCCGGCGGCTGGCGGAGAACGCCCGGCGGCGCGCGGGAGACGGGGAGTGGCCGCAGGACTTGCGCGAGCTTCAGGGGTCCCTGGACGGCCTATCGGCGCGCATAGACGGGTTGGACTCGGACCATTTCGAGACGCGTTTTCGAGATTTGACGGCGGAGATAAGCGCCGCCGTTTCCGAATTTCGTGAATTTTTAAGGCGGGCCCGCCCGCCGCGGAAGCGGGCGCCCCGATCGAACGGTCGTCCCGGGCAACGTCATGAGCCCCTGGTAAATCCACCCGCGTCCGGATCGCTTGCGCCGGCGGCGTCGCTTGGCGCCCCGCGTCTGGTCAAGGCCCCCGCGGGCGCTCCTCCCGCTGCCGCAAATCCCGCCGTACAGCAGGGGCAGGCCGTTCAGCCTTCCCGGGCGTTTGCCGGCGAGCCCTTTCGCGGGCCGGATACGGACGTTGCGCGCTCGGCCCGGCAGCTATTCCAGTCACTTTTCAAGGATGAAAAACCTTCCGGCACGGCGACCGGCGGTATCATCGGGCGGCCCTTCGCCGCGTTTTACGCTTGGCTCATGGACACGCGCGACGTTTCCCTGAAAGACATTGAACTGTACTGGGCGCCGCTTCTGGAGACCCTCTTCTTCCAGGGAGGTCTTGTCGGCCTGCCGATGTCGGCCGCCTATCACGCGGGCGGGGTCTGGGCCATGCTGTCGGCCGGAGCGGCCATGAATATCATGAGTTTCTTGATATACGGCTCCCGGCTGACGCACCCAAAGGTTTATCTCGGGATGCGATTGGACCCTGAATATCCTCTCCCGGGCGTATATCGCACGGTGTCTGTGGAGCGCGTCAGAACGTGGGAAATGGAGGGGACAGTAGCAAAGATAGGATCAGAGGAGAAAGCCATAGTGACGTATGCGCGCGGGGATCTGGCGGCATTGAAGATGAGGGGGTTTGTTGGAAATACGATGTTCATGGGGCTCACCGCCATCGGTTTCCTCATGCACGACCTTTCCCGGGGGGCGGGCCTGTGGTTTTGGGCCTGGCCGCTGCTGGGCTTGCTGTCGGCGCGCCTGTTTCATTTCCTGGCCAATTGGGACGCCAGAGGAACCGAGGGCGTCATAGGCACGGCGGCCAACGGTCATGATTCCGTTTCGACCCCCACATCCGGGTTGCCCGACGAGTTGCTCGAGCCGGCGATTTTGGGGCCGGGTCATCCGGATCATGACCGATTTGTCCATGCGGATGATCCGGCGGTCGTTCTCCGGGAATTGCTCGAGAGCGCGCGCCGGAGCGGTCGGCCGGGCGCGCGCCTTCTGCTGCGGCCGGTTTCCACGACCCCGGAGGGCGACGAAAAACTCGCCGCCCTGGGCCTGGCGCCGGACGCCGCCCGCGAGGACCGGATCCGCGAATTCAAAGCCGCGGTGAACCGATACCTGATCGAAGCGGTCCGGGGCTCATGGCCGACGGGTGGAATCCGCTTGGTCAAGAACGAGCTTCATCTTGAAACACCGCTCTGGTTTCGGGGACAAGCATTCGAAGTTTTGCAGGTTGATCAGGTGCCCGGCGCGCAATGGGGCAAAAAATTGGATGATTTTGTGCAAGGAAGATTGAATGGCGGAAACTGGAAGGACGGACTGGAGTCCTTCCGGTCCGGCCTGGAAAACGAATCCAAGTTCCGGCTGTCAGGCGCCTCTCCGGTTCCCGTAACGTTCCATCTTCCGGATGTTGCGGCCAGAGGCCGGCTGTTGACGGCTATAGGTGCGGGCTTGTTGGGACCTGACTGGGCGCGGTGGCTTTTGGCCGAGGAGGAAGAAGCTCAAAGACAGGCGCGCGTTCGGGAACGAGCGCGCGCGGTCGCCGCCCGCCCGCCGGCCGGCCCTCCGCCGGGTGAACGGCGTTCCCGCCGCGCGCCGCCCCTTGTCGTTGGGTCAGATCAAAGGATCACGCAGTTTGTCAATCTATGTCGTGATGAACTCCACCGTCTGCAGGCGCATTGGACCACGCGGGAGCTCACTCGAGCCGGCGAGGTTTACGACGGCGCGCGCACATTGGAGAAATTTTGGTTTATAACCTTCTACATTGATCCACGCGATCTTTATACCAGACATCTCATGAAAGTTGATTCGCTTGCCAAAACATTACGGCAACTTGATCCCACCCGGGCAGCGCCGGATTTCGTCCGGTGGTTGACGGAGACTTTGGCTGTCCGTCTGCGGGGCGCCGCCAAATTTACCCGATGTCTTGACTTTATGGCGAATCGGCTCAAAGACATGCCTTCAGACGAACGCGAGAGTCTACTGAACAGCCAGACCCGCCCTCTCGGGCGCGAGACCTCCCGGCTGCGTGCGGTCCTGCGCGTCGTTTGCACGGAAGCGGTCCAGGCCGGGTTCTATGAGCCGGCCTTGGCTTACCTCCCGCTGAACCACATGCGGTTCGAAGCGGCCGTCAAGCGGATTCTTGACGCCGGCTTGGCTTTGGGGCTGTTCACCCCAGAGGATGTGATACAGAGAAGAATCAAAACGCGCAGCACGTTCATGTACGATTCCGGCGATCCGTCACCGGGAGGAATCCCCGCCGGGAACATCCTGACCCTCTTGCGCGAGCTGCGAACCCGGCTTCGGCAGGTTCAAACGGCCTATGAGAGCGTCTCCCCGCTGGCCGGCGCAACCGTCGGGCGATATTACGGGGAGTTAGCGGAAGATCTGCATCAAATCATCCTGGGCGGCGCGACGCAGGATTTGGACCCCCGGCTTAAGGCGTATTTCAATGACCTGAGCAGCCTGATGGCCTTGGAGGCGGATTTAAATTGGCTGGGAGGCATTTCGAAAATGCCTGACGCCGGCCGAACGGCGTACGCTGAAATTCTTAATTCCGCCCATGCTGTTTTCGTCGGCTTGGGGTGGAGCCGGATGTCGGCCCGCGAGTTTCTGGATCCCGATCATTGGCATGAAATGCTCCAACGGGGACGCCTCTGGGGAAGCGCGGGAGACGCCGGTCTTCGTCCCGGGGATTTGATCAATTTCGGCGAGGAGGGTCTGTGGGAGCTGGCAACGCGTCTAAATGAGGAAGAGACAAATTTGGCCAGAGAGATCGCCTGGACGCCGTCTCAGGAAGCGCGCGCGGCGCTGCGCCAGACGCATCAAGAAGTCCAAGAGGCTATCGGGCGGGTTCAGGAAGAAATCCGTGACCGGCGCGGATCTCAACCCGGAAGCCGCGGCGGGGCGCCGGTCACCGTTGCGGAAGCAAGCCTGGTCATTTGGGGAGCCGCCCTGCTCTGGGCCGCCCTCCCATTTCCAGCGTTGCTGGCTGCGGGGTTCGGGACGGCCTATTTGATCCATAAGACGGGTTTACCTCAGATCCCGCGGTGGGTTAGGTCCATCTTCCGCAGGAGCAACTCCTCCTCCCGCTCCCGGGTCCTCCGCGCCGCCTGATCCCGGGCGGCCGCGACGGGATTTGCTAAAATACGCCTAAATCTGAACTCAAAAAGGAAAATCCATGACATCAAAAACATCTCCCGTCAGTAAAAACATCGTTTGGCACCATGGGAAATTGACCGAGGCCGATCGGGAATCCAAGCTCGGCCAGCAGGGGGCGGTGGTCTGGTTTACCGGGCTTTCCGGTTCCGGCAAATCGACCGTGGCTCGTGAAGTCGAGCTCGCTTTGGTGGAAAACGGCAAGAACGCCTTCGTGCTGGACGGCGACAACATCCGCCACGGACTGAACAGCAACCTGGGCTTTTCGCCGGAAGACCGGAAGGAAAACATCCGGCGCATCGGCGAGGTCGCTAAATTATTCTGCCAGTCCAACGTCATCGCCATGACCGCCTTCATCTCGCCCTACAAGGCCGACCGCGACACCGTCAGGGCGCTCCTGCCCGAGGGCCGGTTTATCGAGGTGTATTGCGCGGCTTCGGTGGAGGCGTGCGAAGCCCGGGACGCCAAAGGGCTCTATAAGAAAGCGCGCGCCGGACAGATCCCCGAATTTACGGGGATATCCGCTCCCTACGAGGCTCCGGACAAACCGGAGCTTGCGCTTCAGACCGGCGGTCAGGAGACCGTCGAACAAAGCGCCCGGAAAGTGCTGGAACTTCTCCAACAAAAAGGGATTATTTAGGACGAATGATCGATGAAGCCCTGATCGCCGAACTGGAAAAGATCGCCGAGCCCGGCCCGCTGATGGCGGAGCTGGAGCGGCGGTTCCCGAAACGCATGGCGATCGGGACCAGCGGGCAGTTGACCGGCTGCGCCCTGATCGACCTGGCGGTCCGGGCCAAGATCCCACCGCGGGTCTTCACGATCGATACCCTGCGGCTCTTTCACGAAACCTACGAGCTGTTTGAAGCCCTGGAAAAGCGCTATCCCATCCGGATCGAGCGGTTTACGCCGGCCCCCAAGGACCTGGACCCGATGGTCAAACAGCACGGGGAATATCTTTTCTTTGACAGCAAGGAAAAACAGGAGCTGTGCTGCCACGTCCGCAAGGTGCTCCCCAATGAGCGGGCGCTGGACACGGTCGATGTGTGGATCACCGGGCTGCGCGCCGACCAGTCCAAGGCCCGCTCCCAGGCCAAGCGTTTTGAAATCATCCAACATTCGCAGCCGCCCGTCGGCCTGCGGCCGGTACTGAAAGTGGCGCCGTTGGTCGGGTGGACGGAACAGAAAGTCCGGGACTATTTAAAAGTCAACAAAGTCCCGGTGCATGAACTTCTGGATAAAAAGCTGCAAGGCGGTTTTTATTACGAATCGCTGGGCTGCATCATCTGCACCACCCCGATCGGTCCCAACGAGCCGCGCCGCGCGGGCCGCTGGCGCTGGTTTAACTCCCAGAACGGCGACAAAGAGTGCGGTCTTCACCTCCCCTCACCCGATAAGCCCTGAACCATGTCCGACGAATTCGTTGACGTAGCGCGGCAGCTCGCGATGGAAGCGGGCCGCCGGCTGATGGAATTGCGTCAAACCACCCTGGTTAAAGAACGCAAGGCGGATCGTTCCTTAGTGACCAATGCCGACCGTGAAGCGGACCGCTTTATCCGGGCGGGCCTTCGCCAGCATTTCCCGCGGCACGCGATTCTCACTGAAGAAAGCGGAATGGATGGCCGCCCGGATTCCGAATTTGTCTGGGTGGTCGACCCGCTGGACGGCACCAAGGCCTACGTCCGGGAGACCAAGGGCTTCAGCGTGATGATCGGACTTTTGCGGGGAGGTCAGCCTTATGCGGGGGTGGTGATGGACCCGTGGGAAGGCCATCTTTACGACGCGCTCCGTGGAAAGGGAACTTACCATTCCCTGCATGGAAAGCGTGTCCGCGTGGAGGTCTCGAAAAGGAAGGAATGGCGGGAGATGCCGCTGGTGACGTCTACGGATTTTCCTGCCGCTCTGGCCAAAGGGATCAGCGAAAAAGTGCCATGCCCCTGGCGGCCCGCGATCAACAGCGTGGGGATCAAAGTGGGCCTGTTGGTCCGACAGCAGGCCGATTTGTACGTCAATCACCACGCCGTGCATTACTGGGACACCGCGGCTCCCCAGATCATTTTGGAAGAGGCGGGGGGAACCTTTACTTTTTCCGACGGCCGGCCGCTCACCTATGCGTTGAGCGCCGGGGTGCGTCATCAGGGGCCGACGGTGGCCAGCAACGGACAACGGCATTCGGATTTTATTGGTATCATTCAAGGGATCTTATGAAGAAACGCATTAATTATGCGGCGCTGTCGACGGAGAGGCCCAACCGCCGGTCCGCGCGATTGGACCGTCTTTCCTCGCGGCAAATCGTGGACCTGATGAACCGGGAAGATCGGCATGTCTTAAAAGCCGTTGCCCGCGCGGCAGTCCACATCGCCCGGGGCGCGGACCTGATCGCAGAATCCTTTCGGCAGAATGGGCGCTTGGTTCTGGTGGGCGCGGGGACCAGCGGTCGGCTGGCCGTTCTGGAGGCCGCCGAGTGCCCGCCCACGTTTAATTCTGACCGGGTGCGGGCGATCATGGCCGGCGGGCGCCGCGCGGTGTTCAAGTCCCAGGAAGGGGCCGAGGACCAAACGGGGCCGGCGCGCCACGCCATCCGGTGGTCCGTCCATCCCCGCGATGTGGTGGTGGGGATCGCCGCCAGCGGGGTGACGCCTTTTGTCCGCGCGGCGCTTGAGGAAGCCCGGCGCCTGCGCGCGAAAACGATTCTGCTCACCTGCAACGCCCGGGCCGCGCTCCCTCCCGCCCGGGTGCGCATCGTGCTTTCCGTGGGACCGGAAGTGCTCACGGGGTCCACGCGTCTCAAATCAGGAACGGCCTGCAAAATGGCGCTGAACATGCTGACCACCGCCAGCATGGTCCGGCGGGGCAAAGTCTATGATCATTGGATGGTGGATCTTCAGCCGAAGTCGCGGAAGCTCATCGCCCGCGGCCTTCGTCTCGTGAGGGATCTGGGCCGCGTGTCTGAGGCCAAGGCGCGAGGTCTTTTGAAACAGGCGCACGGCCGGGTCAAACCCGCCATTTTAATGGCACGAAAAAATATCTATTATACGGAAGCCGTGAATCGGATCGAGAAAGCGCAAGGGTTCTTGAGGAAGGCGCTAGCGTAGCGTGCCCCGCATATGGCATTAAAACCTGAAGTCGTATCCCAAGCGCTGCTTCTTTTGGAAGGAATTCTGCTCTTTGCGGGCGCCTCGCCTGAGCAGATTCAAGCGCTGCTCTCGGGGCTCGATATGATGGACGTAAAAAAGGGAAAAGTCATCATCATGGAGCAGGAAATCTCCAAGATGCTTTACCTTCTCGCTAGAGGAAGCGTGGGGATCTGGCGTCGGGAGCAGGGAGAAAAAAAGCTCGTTGCCGCGTTAAAGGCGCCCGACTTTTTCGGCGAGACCTCCATGTTTACCGAATCCGCCGCCACCGCGCTGGTGAAAGCGGAAGAAGACAGCCGGTTGTTCACGTTGAAGCGCGCGGCGTTCGATGCCGTCCTGGCGAAGTATCCCGATTTAGGGCCGCTCGTCCAAAAGCAGATCGATGTCATTAAAGCCGCCCGCCCCCCGCTGGTGAAGCCCGCTCCCGAACCCACCGAATAGCCTGGCCGTCACAGAACGTTATTGTTTTTCCTTGTCCAGCACAGGAGCTAGAACGACCGCAAGCCCCATCGTGCCGGCGGTGCCGATGAGGATGAGCCAGGTCCAGCCGATGGGGAAAATCTTTTTTTCCGAAAGGACCAGCAGGACCGCGTTTACGACCGCCATCGTTACCATCGCCGCGATGTTGGCCCGGTTGGCCCGGCGCCGGCTTAAAAATCCAAGCAGGAAAACGCCCAGGAGCGAGCCGAACGTGACTCCGCCGATCTTGAATGCCAGCCAGAGAAATTTCTGATAGAAACTGAAGGCGTAGGCAATGCCCGCCAATATCACGGCAAAAACACCCACGCAGACCCGCGAGATCATCAGGTAGTGCCTGTCCTGGGCCTCTTTTTTGATCAGCGGTTTGTAGATATCCGTCACAAATGAAGCGGTCAGCGACGCCAGCGGGGAATCGATGCTCGCCATGACGATCGCGGCCAGCAAGAGGCCGCGCAGGCCCGCCGGCATGACATGGCCGATGAAGTGGGGAAAGATGGCGTCCAGTTTGGCGGGAAGCGAAAGCGCCGGGTTCTGCGCGTAATACGTGTAAAGACACGCCCCAATCACAAGAAAGATCCCCAGCACAAAAACCGATCCGATCGGCGTTAAAATCATGGTGCGCTGGCTTTTTTGACGCGTCTCGACCGTCAGG
Source organism: Elusimicrobia bacterium RIFCSPLOWO2_01_FULL_59_12 (assembly GCA_001800075.1). Classification (GTDB taxonomy): domain Bacteria; phylum Elusimicrobiota; class Elusimicrobia; order 2-01-FULL-59-12; family 2-01-FULL-59-12; genus 2-01-FULL-59-12. The sequence continues at coordinate 4,511 of MGUR01000015.1, read as the reverse complement.
AGCCGCTGCATGAGTTCGTGGTCGGTTCCGAACGCGGCCATGGAGCCGAAAAAGCCGTTTAAAACGGCGATCCAGATGATGTTGGGGTCGGTAAAAAACTTTTTAGCGAATTGGGGATCCTGCAGCGAGGGCCCCCAATTCCACACATCGAGCTTTCCCGCGGCGCCCGCCACGTCCATCACGCCGGACCACCCCCCCTGGATATGCAGCAAGAGGTAGGCGATGGCGGACAGCCCCGCCACAATAAACACGGCCGCCTGCAGGACGCCCGTCCAGACGACCGACGCGATCCCTCCGTAAATAATATAAGCCAGACTCACCACGGTGAAAAAGAGGATCGTGGGTAGAACGCCCCAACCGAGAAGGATCGATACGGCCAGGCAGGCCACCATCAGCCGGACCCCCGACCCCAGGAGGCGGGTGATAAAAAAGAAGATCGTTCCGGTATATTGCGTCGCCGCCCCGAACCGGTGCTTCAGAAATTCATAGATGGTCGTGCAGTCGTATTGATAGAAGGCAGGAATAAAAAGGTACGCGATGACAAACCGGGCCGCGGTGGAGCCGATAAAAAACTGCGCATACTGCCAGTTTTCCATGTAGGCCGTGGCCGGAACGGAGATCAGGGTGACCGCGCTCACCTCGGTGGCGATGAAAGACAACCCCGCCGCCCACCAGGGAAGCTCCCGGCGCGCCAGAAAAAATCCTGCTGTTGTTTGTTCTCTAGTCCCGAAGGCATAGCCAATGGCGATCATCGCGGTCAGGAGCAGCAGCAGCGCCAGAACGTCCGGCCAGCTCAGGAGGGAGGCCATATCAATTCCCACGGGACGCGGCCGCCGCGGTATCGGAGGAAGCCTCGGCCGGAGCGGCCACGGGCATGACGGCATCGGGCGAGCCGGGCAGTAAAAGCTTGGAGCCGATAAAGCTATGCCGGTAAAGATTCTGGGCCGCCTCGCGGGACAGCCCCAGGCAAATGTGTGGAAACGATTCGTGGTCCACCGGGTTGTTCGGCGGCCCGTGCAAAATAAGCCGGCTGTTTGTGAACAGAACGTACTCGCCCAGCGCGTTGCTTCGGACCGAACTGCCGACCTGGGGAGGATCCCACTGCAGTTTGCCGTTGATGACTTCCGATTTTCCGCGCTCGGGGTGAGCAAAGCGTTCTTTGGAGACGATCCGCACGCTCCGCGGCAGGACAGCGGGCGCTCCGGCGAACGCCTTCAGCGGCACGTACCCGATGAAGTAGCTTTCCAGGACCTGGTCCCCGCGCATCAGGAAAATCCTCTGCAGCGCCGCGTCCAGATTCAGGTAGGTCGTCAGGATGTCCCACTGTTTTTCCAAAAGACGTTTTTCTTCATGCAGGGACAGCCCCGTTTCAAAGAGCGCCTTATTCGATTGAGCGAGGTTCGCCATCCCTTCCTTGAACTGGGCAACGTCCTGCGCTTTCAGGTCTGCAAGAGTCAGGTAATGGTTCATGGTCAGCGTGCTTTGCTCCTGGGTGGCGAGGAGCTGGAGCAGGTCCATTTGAAAAAGGGCCGTCCGGTTTTGAAGGGATCGGATCATCCCGTAGGCGCCGGCCAGAACGGCGAGTCCGATCACGCCGCACAGGGCGGGGTGGGCTTTGTCGGAAAGTTTTTCGATAGAGGGATGCATCAATAGATATAGACGGGCGTGCCCGCCGGAACCGTGTCATAAAGCTGCTTCAGATTGTCCGCGCCCAGGCGAACACATCCGTGAGAGGCAGGGCGTCCGAGCAGGTCCTCGGTTTTGGTGCCGTGAATCAGGTAGCCGTCCCCGAGGTTGAGCACGTACCCCCCCAATTCGCCTTCGGCTTTGCGTTTGGGATCCTCCGGCGGCGGCACGGGATCACCGGTCTCCACGAAGGCCCAGTCGGGTTTGATCCATAAGGGTTTCTCGATCTTGTTGCGCACTTCAAACCGGCCCCGGGGCGTGATGAATTCCCACCGGCGGCCTGTTTTTTTGTCCGTGAGAATGCCGCCTTTCCCGACGGAACAATCCGCCGCCCACACCAGAGCCAGCCCCTTCTTCAGATACAGCTTGTTGGCCCGCGTGTCGACCACGATGTGCTGCTCGTCCCGCAGGCGGCGGCCGACTTTGCGGCGAAGCACCTCGACTTCGGAGGCGATCGCCCTCTGGGTCCGGACAAAGTTTTTCTCCTGGGGGATAAGGTTCACCAGGCTGCTCAGGAATTCCAGCTGCTTGGCCTGCGCCCGGATGTTCGCCGCGTCGCCCGCAATGGTCTTCGCGTTGGCGTTCAATGCCTGGGAAACCTCTTCGAGTTGATCGCGCGTACGTTGGAGGGCGGCGCTTTCCTTTACCAGGGCGCCGATTTCAATCCCAAAGAAGATCAACCAGAGCGTGATGGCAACTGAATAAATCAACGATTTTGTCGGCGGTTCCACTCGCTAAGACTATCACAATAGCGGACAGAATTAAACGGGAAAAAATGCGAAAATGTCGGTGCCATGCTGAGACAGTTGGGTCTTCTTGCCTTGATGCTTTTACCGTCCGCCCGAGGCGCGGCCGCTGAGAGGAACCGCGTGCTTCTGGGGATTGATGTTCTCCAGGCGCGCGGTTTCGACGTGCTGCAGGGCAAGCAAATCGGACTGATCACCAACCAAACCGGCGTGGATTCCATCGGCAAGAGCACGGCCGACATCCTGGCCCGCGCCCCGCGGGTCAAGTTGGTGGCGCTCTTCTCTCCGGAGCACGGCATCCGGGGCATCGTGGAGCATGGCCGGCAGATCAGCGATGCCATCGACGCCCGGACGCATCTGCCCGTCTACAGTTTATACGGCCAGACCCAGCGGCCCACCCCGGAGATGCTGAACGCCGTCGATGCCCTGGTCTTTGATATTCAGGATGTCGGCACGCGCTATTACACCTACATCACCACGATGGGTTTGGCGATGGAAGAAGCGGCCCGGCGGGACATTGAGTTCGTCGTCCTGGACCGCCCGAACCCATTGGGAG
>MGUR01000015.1:0-1511 GCA_001800075.1 Elusimicrobia bacterium RIFCSPLOWO2_01_FULL_59_12 | reverse complement strand
AGGGACCCCCCGCCGATCCCCATGTCCGCCACTTTACGGCGTATTACTCGATTCCGATCCGCCATGGGTTTACCGTCGGCGAGCTGGCCCAGTGGTACAACGAGACGGCGGGCCTCAAAGCCAAGCTGAAGGTCATACCCATGATGGGGTGGGACCGAAAAAAGCTTTGGAAAGATACGGGCCTGCGTTTTATTCCTCCATCCCCGAATATACAGACGCCGCAGCAGGCGCTGCTCTACGCGGGAATCGGGATGTTTGAAGCGACCAATCTCTCCGTCGGACGGGGGACGGACGCGCCCTTTTGGACGATCGGCGCGCCCTGGATCCGGGGGAAAAACTTCGTCAAACGGCTAAATGCCGAAAACATACCTGGATTAAAATTCAAACGGGCGGTTTTCACTCCCAGCAAAGATGTGTATGAAGGCCAACTCTGCAGCGGGGTGACGATCCATGTGACTCACCCGGAAGACCTGAGGCCCGTAGATGCTTTCGTGCATATCGCCTTTGTGCTTCGCGAGCTCTACCCCAACGATATCCAGTTGAGATGGCCCGAGATCGCGCGCGTCACGGGCACGTTCGATTTTGAACGGGTCTATCAATCAAATCAAACGCCGGCCGACATTTTGACTATTTTTCATCAGGACGCGGCGACCTTCGCGGCCGGCCGGGAAAAATTCCTCTTGTATTGACCGTCATGGCTTCACTTTACTTTAAACAACTCGCGCTGGGCCCGATGCAGAATTTCGTTTACCTGATTGGAGATCCGGTGACCCGCGAAGCGGCTGTCGTGGATCCCGCCTGGAACGTTCCCGAGATTATTAAGCAGGCCAAGAAAGACGGCTATCGCATCACCCACGCGCTGCTGTCGCACGGCCATTACGATCATATTAATGGAGTTGAGGACCTGGTGGCCAAGACCGATGCGACCGTCTGCGCGCAGGCGGTGGAGCTGGAGCGGTTTATCCCGGAAGGAGCGGGCGGTCTCGTCATTCCGCGTTCCAGCTTAAAAAAAACGGCCACCGGCCAGGCCGTGAAGGTGGGAAATCTGGAGATCACCCTGATTCATACGCCCGGCCATACGCCGGGCTCCCAATGCATGTGGATCAAAACTCCGGAGACGGGATCCGGCCTGCTGCTTACGGGTGACACGTTGTTTGTCGGGACCTGCGGCCGGTGTGACCTCCCCTATTCGAATCCCCACCAGATGTACCACAGCCTGACCCAGCTGAAAAAATTGGACGAAAAAACGGTTTTCTATCCCGGGCATGATTACGGCATGACCCCGACCAATACGATCGAAAACGAGAAACGGACCAATCCGTTTCTTCTCGCGGACAGCCTGGATCAGTTTCTAGAGATGGTCCACCATTGACGGCTCCGTCTTCTCGCACATTGAAGTCCGACCTTCTTGCTTATGCCGGTTCTCTCGGGTTTGGGCGCGTGGGAATCACGTCGGCGGAGCGGCTGGAATCGGCGGAACGGGCGTTAGGCGACTGGCTGAACAACGGTTT
>MGUR01000014.1:18033-51000 GCA_001800075.1 Elusimicrobia bacterium RIFCSPLOWO2_01_FULL_59_12 | reverse complement strand
GAGCGAGAACTTGGCTTAAATAAGGACGCTTCTGGGGAACACCCAGCTTTCAGATAGCTCTTTCTGGCTTTGAGGGTAGGCGTCCAGGTGGGATTGGAGGTCGCGGGCGAGGTCTAAGGTGGGGCGGGCAGGATCGTTGACCCGGACTTTCAGCGCTTCGGCCGCCTGCCGCGGCCGGGTTCCTTCGGAAGCAGGTGGCGGGGCCATGGCCGCGATCCTACCCCCGCCGGACCCCCGAAATCAGCCGGAGGTCGGGGGACATTTAAGCACCTGCCGAAATGCTAGGTCCGACTCCACCCCGCTACTTTTTTATATGTACCACAGGTGCCCGGCACGTGTGTCCCAGCGGACGCGTAGGTTTTAGCTGTGTGCCAGGCACCGTAACACGTAACATAAGGAATTATTCGTTGACGGGCTGGCTGTCCGCTTCCGGGATGGGGTTGGAAACGTCTTGTTCTTCAGCGCCGGCCTGTCCGGCAGGCAGGGGCGGCGCCGATTCGCCTTCGGATCCAGCCGCATCCTCCGCGGCGGGCGGGGCGTGTTCCTGCACGTTTTCTTCCCGGGCGGCTTCTTTCTCCGATTTGAATTTCGCAGGGGCGTTCTTCACAAAAAACACGACGCGGCGGTTCCGGGATTGGTTTTCGGGGGAATCGTTGGGGACCACCGGCTGGAACTGCCCGTATCCGATCGCCCCTAAACGATCCGGCGGGAATTGCAGCCCTCGGATCATGTACTGCACGACGCTGGTCGCGCGGGCGGTGGATAATTCCCAATTGGACGGAAACTGGGGGTTATGAATCGGGACGTCATCGGTGTGGCCCTCGACGATGATCTGGTGGTTTTCTTTGGCCAGGGTGCGGAGCGAGGGCACGATCTTGGCCATGATCTCCTTCATGCGGGGTGACAGATCGGCCGAACCGCTGTTGAAGAAAACGTTTTCCCCCTGCTCTTCGAGCGTGATTTTCATGCCCTCTTTGTCGACTTTCACCTGGCCCTGCACCTGCTCCTGCTTCATCGTCTCTTCGACCTCTTTTTTCGCCTTCTGCACGTCCTTGTTCAGAGACGCCGACAGCGCATAGAGGATGATAAAAAAGCAGGACAGTTCGGTCATCAGGTCCGCGTAGTTGACCAGCCAGGCCGGCGCGGGGTGGCCGATCAAGGTCACCCGCGGGTCTGAGGCATCGATCATTTCGCGTTTCATGCGTTTATTGGCTCCGAATCAGGGCTCGCTTGGCGGGTTCGAGATAAGCTTTTAAATTGGCTTCCATGATGCTGGGGCTGACCCCGCTTTGCAGCAGCAGGACGCCCCGGATGATGATTTCCTTGACCAAAAGCTCTTCCTCCGACCGGCGCCGCAGCTTGCCCGCCATCGGGAGAAAAAACATGTACCCCGACCCCAGACCAAAAAACGCGGCCGCCAGGCACAGCGCCATCTTTCGCGGCACCTCTTCGACATCCGAGATGGAGTTCAGCATCAGGATCATGCCTAAGACCGTTCCGATGATGCCGAAGGCCGGACTGTAGGTGCCCAGCGAATTGAATATTTCCTGTCCCACTTTATGCCGCTCGCGGATGAACCCCAGTTCGGTGTCCATCATGTTGCGGATGAATTCCTGGTCGGAGCCGTCAATCACCAGCTGGACGCCGCGCTTCAAGAAATCGTTTTTCACCAGTTTGACGTCGCCTTCCAAAGCGAGGAACCCTTCCGTCCGGCCCTTTTTGGCGAAGTTCACAAACGTGGTGACGATCTCGGAGGTGTCCTCCCCGCTGGACGTCAGGACCTTCTTCAAGACCTTGAAGATGCCGAAGACCTGGGCGATGGGATAGTTCACCAGCAGCGCGCAGAACGTCCCTCCCATCACGATCAGGAAGGCCTCGTAGTTCAGGAAAGGTTTGAACCCGGCGATCCCTTCCCCGAGCAGAATCGCGACGATGACCAGCCCCATGCCGACGACAATCCCTACGAGCGTTGCGATATCCATCTAAAACTCCTCCATTTTTGTCATCCGTCGGACGTCTGGCGGATCCAGGGACGTCAACGCCACTGGACCCCCGCGTCCGCGGGGGTGACGGCTAAACGAACGGCCGCTACGCCGCGTGACGGTGTAAATGCGGCACGCGGCCGATGCGCCTTTTCGTTTTTTTGTGAACGTGCTTGGCCCGGTTCCACGCCGGTTCGGCGCCCGCCTGCGGCCCTTCCATGAGGAACCCCACAACGAGGAATACCAACCCCATCAGGATCCCGAGCATTGCGACGTTGGTTAGCGACATGTTCGCTCTCCTTTCCGCCAGTACGGCATCGGCGGACCCGCCAACGACTCAGTGGCGGGCCTCTCTTTTCAACAACTCAGGGGAGTACGCGGCTCCCGCGTAAACGGTTTTGCGGTACTCCACGATGCGTTCAATGACGCCCGTGACAGATTCCCTGACGATCAGGCGGTTGCCGGTGGCCAGCGCGATGACCGTGTCGGGGAGCCCCTCCACCGACTCGATGAGTTCCGCATTGACCACGATCTCCGCCCCGTTCAAGCGATGCAGTCGAATCACCGGGCGGCCCCCTGCTGCGCCTTCAATTGATTGACCCAGTCGCGCAGGCCGGGGTCGTTGGGGTTCAACTCCAGCATCCGCTCGTAGGCCCCCATCGCCTGAGTCCCCATCCCCTGGGCGTAGTAGGCCGCTCCCAGGTATTGATAAACCTGCCACTGATTGGGCTGGGCCTGGAGGGCATAGTGAAAGCTTTGAATGGCCTCGGCGTACTGGCCCTGCTGATAGAAGGCCATCCCTGTCTGAAAGTGCTCCGCCGCCTGCTGGGGGTCTCCCTGCGGCGTTGCGGGCGTCCCGGATGATTTGGTCTGTCCCAATTGAACCGAGGACATGGAGTCCTCCACCGCTTCTTCACCCTCCAACATGCTCATTTTGCGCCGCTTCCGGACGTTGATTTTCCCGTCACGCTCCGCTTTCGAAACGGCATCCATCAACTTCTTGCGCTCTTCGTCAATCTGTTCGGGCGTTAACGGACGGCCATAGTCCATGGACTCCTTCAGGAGGGCGGCCGCGCCCGCCGACATGTTGAGGAAGAACTTGTTCAGGTAATCGGGGGACGCCCCTTTCAACGCGCGGGCCAGGGACTCCGTGCCGACTTCCCGAACGATGATCTGGATGGCGGCGTCGGGGAACTTGAGCAGATCTTCAAACAGGACGACCTCCTCGCGGACCCGCTCGTACAGCTGGGGTTTTTCGTTCTTCAAATACTCTAAGATCGTCTCCCGGGTCGTTTTGTCGGCTTCGTCCATGATCTTCAGCAGATTCTCAAGGCCGCCGAGGACAAAATCGATCTTTTTCTTGATGTAGTCGTCGATGGACATGACCTGCTCCAGAGAGGTTTGCCGGATGGTGGCGGTTTCGATCGCGACGCGCGCCTGGAGTTCGGGAGGCATGGAGCCGAGCACTTCTTTGGCAAACTCCGGTTTGAGGTAGGAGAGCACCAGAGCGATGATCCAGGGTTCCTCCTTGCGGATCAGATACGCCAGGCGCTTCAAGTTTTCCGGGTTGACATACTTGAACGGCTCGAATTTTTTCATCTCGTCCTCACCCTCTTTCTTTTCTTCCTCGAGAAGCTCTCCCCCTTCACCGAGACCGCCGCCCCCGCCGCCCCCCCCTTCGCCTTCGGCTTCGGCCTCTTCGGATGATTCGCTCTCCTGCTTCATCTGGGTCGTCTGCGTGATCATCTGGGTCTTGTCTTCAAGCGCCCTGTTCAGACGGCGGAAAAAACTGGCCACCGGCCCCCACAAAAAAAGCAGCAGCCACAACGCCAGCGCGAGCGGAATGATCCACTTGGGGGTGAGGACCTGCTCCCAGACCGTTTCCGTGAAGGTCGTCGGCGTAAACACCATCTGAGACTCGGTGACTTTCAACAGCGCGATGATCGCCTGCTTCACCGCTTGGAGCTTGTCCGACGGCACGCGTTTGTCGTAAAGGACCGTCACCAGCAGCTTCTTGATCGTGGTGCGCACGTCCAGCTTTTTCTGCTGCATCTGCCCGCCGGCTTCCTGCATGGAACCGCCGCGGTCTTCCTCGATCTGGGCGACCGACCTCGGCATCGGGACCCCGGGGACCAGCACGCGGGAAGGAGCGACGGGGCCGCCGCCGTCTTCGCTTTCGTTCTTCTTCTTGTCGCTCTTGCTCTTGCCCATGCCCATCTCGGTGGCGCGGCTTTCCAGCCCCATCTCCACATCCACGATCACGACCGCCTTGCCCGGCCCAAGGATCTTGTCGAGAACGTTATCCTGGAGGTACTGCGTTTTTTCACGCTCAAACTTGGATTCCTGCTCCAGGAGCTGCATGTCGGGGGATTGCGTTTCGGCGGCGGGCAGCATCACGCCCGCCCCCAGCCACAGGGACATGGCTGAAGTGAGAACCAGCCTTATTTTTGGACTAGTTTTCATTTCGTGACAAGTCTAGCCCCCGACCCCCCCGGTTTCAATGACGTAACAAAACTTTTACAGCAATAAACGCATCTATTTATAGATACAAATGAAGTCGTCATTCCCGCGAAAGCGCGCACGCCACACTTCCAGCGCGCACGCCCAGTCGTGTGGAGGGCGGGAATCCAGCGTCGGCCGGGACTGGATCCCCGCTAACGACTTGCGGGGATGACAACCTGGGAAGGTATAATCCACCCATGAAACGGCTTGTGGTGATGGGGCTGATGTTCGGGGTTCTCGCATCGGGTTGGGCGGAGAAGGCTCCTAGCGACTCTTACTTTCCTCTGGAAAAAGGATTTTCCTGGGAATACGACACCCTGAACAAAGAAAAAAAAGACCGCTTTACGATGAAAGTCGTTGTGGAAGGTTCCTGGGAGGAAAAGGGACAGTCCGGAATGATCCTGACACAGAAGGACAAACGCGGGAAGATGCGGGAGTTCCTGACCCGGTCGGAAAAGGGCATTTTTATCTACAAACTGGGACTCAGCAAAGGCTACACGCCTGAGGTATTCACCCGGTTTACGCCGGCCGTGCCGCGGGTCATCTACCCGCTCCAACCCGGGACGAAGGTCCACTGGGAAGGCCGCTTAAAAGTGGCGTGGGTGGACAAACCGATTATTTTCGACGGGGAAGTCGTCGGCTTTGAAGAGATCGACGTCCCGGCGGGAAAATTTCACTGCATCAAACTGCATTATCACGAGAAGCGCGGCAAGGAAGTGATCGATGAAGACGCGTGGTATGCGGAAGGCGTGGGGCAGGTTAAGTACGACGGCGGGCAGTACGTGAAGGAGCTTAAGAGCTACAGCCGGGGCAACGCGGCAAAGTGACACCGTGGTAAGGGAAAAGCGTTATCACGTTGCCGCTAGACTGATTCCACTCCGGTAATTTCCGGCACTTCTTCCGCGATCATCCGTTCCACGCCCAGCTTCATGGTCATCGGCGAGAGCGAACAGGTCTCGCAATGACCCGTCAACTGGACCACCGCGACGCCATCGGGCGTGATATCCACCAGATCCACGTCTCCGCCGTCCATCCGGATCGCCGGGCGGATCTTGTCCAGCACGGCTTCCACGCGGACTTTCAACTCCGCAATCTCTGCGGGCGTAAAGTGTTTTGGGGGTCGTGGCGATGGAACTGCGGAGGATTCGCTCATAAATCTCAGGGAAGAACAGGGACTATCAAGGAATAGAATGGACTAGGAGGGACTATCTTTTTCCGTGATCTTCCATGATATTCCTTGCTATTCCTTTTCATCCATATTTGTACGACACCCCGAAGCCGCCCCGGGGCGGTTGCCACTCGATATTGTTGTACGGGCAGAGCATCCGGGCCGCGCCGCACTCGATGCAGTTTTCATAGGACACCACGATTTTCTTCTGCGGCTCGTCCCAGACATACACGCCCGCCGGGCACCCCGTCGCGCAGGGTTTGTCGGGGCATTTCAGGCAGACATTGGCGTCCAGCAGCTTGATGTGGGTCTGGTGGTCGTTTTTATACGTCAGCAGGCCTAATTTGTCTTCCAGGGACATCGGTTTGGGTTCTTCAGCCATAGTTCCTCACAAGCTGTCATCCCCGCATGTAGTTAGCGGGGATCCAGCGGCGTTTAAAGACGCTGGATTCCCGCTTTCGCGGGAATGACGAATAAGACTACCCGATCGCGTGCCTTAAACTCATGAAGTCTTTGATCATCTGGAAAATGCCGCGCTGCCGGCGGATGCGCCGGATGATGCGCCGTTGATGGTCGCGTTTCGGAAGCCCGTCCACAATGAAATATTCATGCGCGGACTCGCACGCCAGCTTGGGGTAGATTGTCATGATATCCCGGTTCTGGCGGACTTTTTCCTCGATATCCTTGTGATCGTCCATGTCCTTCAAAACGAATGACTCTTCCAGCTTCTTGCGATAGAGCCCCAGGGATCGGGCGGAGTAGTTGTTGCGCTTTTTCGCTTCGATCACGGTTTCGGCCGCCAGCTTGCCGGATGCCATCGCCAAATTGGACCCTTCGCGATGCGTCGGATTGATCATCTGGGCCGCGTCCCCGGCCAAGAGCATCCCGCCCGTATAAAGCGGCGGCATGGAGTTGTAGCCCCCTTCGGGGATCAAGTGGGCTGAATATTCCAGGGTCTTGGACCCGGCGATCAGCCGCCGGATCATCGGATGGCGTTTGATCTCTTCCAGCAACTCGTAAGGCTTGATACGGGTGCGCTGAAAATCATCGACGGCGCAACCCACGCCGAGCGCCAGCGACTCCTTGTTGGTGTAGAGAAACGCATACCCCAGCATCCCCTGGGTGATATCCCCCAGCATTTCGGTGGTGCTCCCCTGATCGCCTTCCAGATTAAAACGGTCTTCGATTTTTTCCCGAGGAAGAAAAAGCACCTCTTTGACGCCCAGGGCGACTTCTTCCGGCTTCCACTCCCGGTGCAGGCCCGCCTTCTGGGAAATGATGGAATTGGCCCCATCGCAGGCGATGACCACATCGGCCAACAGCCGGTCGCCCTCCGTGGTTTTCACGCCGATGATATCGCCGTCCTTCTTCAGCACGTCGTCGACCGTCACGCCGGTGATCAGCGTCACGCCGGCCGCTTCCGCCTTCTTGGCGAACCATTTGTCGAACTCGACGCGGATGATGGTGTAGCAGTTGGCGGGGACGCTGTTGTACTTGGCGGATTTGTAGCCGACCTGGATGCCGGAATCCTCCGTCAACACCCAGAGCCGTTCTTCCACGATCGCGCGTTCCAGCGGCGCGTCCTTCCAGAACTCCGGAACGACATCCTCCAGCATTTTGGAATAAAGCACCGCGCCCTGGACGTTTTTGGCCCCGGCGTATTCGCCGCGTTCCAGAAGCGCCACGTTCAGGCCCGCCTGGGCCATGGTGAGGGCTGCGGACACGCCCGCCGGGCCGGCGCCTACGACAATGCTGTCAAACTTTTCATCAGCCATCTGTGGGTCCTGTTATAGCAGGTATCTCGACGAAATTCACTACCTAAAACAACCGGGGGAGGGGGTTGAACGTCAGCGCGTTTCGAACAGCTCGTTGTAACGGGCCGGGTGCTTGGCTTTGAAATCCGCGAGGAGCTGGCGGCGCTGCTTTTCCCAGCCGGCCGCGTTGGCGCCGGTTTTCCGCTGCTCGGAATCGTAGGTCAGGAACTGCCAGATTTTCCTGCCCTCCGCGGGCTGGATGTTGCACCCCGGCTTGGCCATCATGCGCTTCACGTAGCGCTCCCAAATATTCGCTTCCGGCTGCCAGACAGCCCTGTCTTTGAAGATCTCGGGATTTTTCTGCTTCCACTCGACCAGCTTGGCGGCCTTCTCGGCCTTGGTCCCGTAGGGTTCGAGGAACTGGGAGTTCAACGGCCGGGAGGCTTGGTGGCACCGCGCGCATTTGACGGTCAGAAGGGTTTTGTACGTGGCCTGGATTTCGGCCGGGTATTTCGACGCGTCGATGAGGGTCGGTCCAAAATCGTTGGGGTACGGGTTGGCCAGCGCTTTGGCCTTCTCCGCTTCATACGAGGCACTCGGGGCCGCGGCGGTGTCTTCCGCCGAAAGGCGCGATACGCCGCCCGAGAGGCACGCCAGAGCCCCGATCCATCCCAAAACCCATGACCCGCGCATAAAACGTCTCATTGAATTATCCTCCCCATTCCTCTTGTTTCTCACCGATGCTGAATAAATAGTCCAGAAGCGCTTCCATCTCTTCGCCTTTGATTTTATCTTTCCACGGGGGCATGTACAACGGCGGCGTAGGCCCCTGGGGATCCTCTTTGGTCACCACCATGACGCCGTCTTCGATCTTCTCGCGCAATTCCTCCCGCGTGAAGGTCGCTACGGACTTGACCAAAGCGGGTTCAAGCCCTCCAGTGTAATTGAAGTTCCGGCGGCCGCCTTTCCCGTTCAATCCGTGGCACCCGGCGCAGCCGTATTGGTCATACACCCATTTGCCGGCCTGCGCGCGGGAACCGAATCTCAGGCTTTGGAACGTCGGCTCTTTCGGACCGCTGACATGATAGGTGTGCGGAATGTTGGCGGACTGGCCCGAAAGGATATACGTCGTCAGCGCTGCGGCGTCCTCTTCGGAGAGTTCATCGCGGAAATCCGGCATGCCGGAGGGAGCGATTGGCTCGGCGTTATACTTGGCCGCCGGATCGCCCGGCACCAGGGCCCAGGGGTCCTTCACAAAATGCAGGCGGATCCAGTTCAACAGCGTCCGATCCTCCGGGTCCAGCCCCGTGTTGGAAAAATCGATGCGGGAGAGCGGCTTGTTCGCCGTCTCCTCCGCCAGATCCACGCTGACCGGACCGCCCTCCCCCCGCCATTGGTGACAACCCATGCAGCCGTGCGCCCGCAATAAGCGCTTGCCCCGAACCGCCGCCTCCAAACCGTGAAGGCTTTCGAAGTCCCCGTGGCACTTGACGCACGACGCCTGGAGATAGGGACCCGTCAGCATCGGGTACTCCCAGTGGTCCGCGGGCTCCCAACCATGTTTTTTCTTCCACGCCGCTTTTTGAGCCTCGTCGCGGGGCGTGTGGCCCGCGTCGATAAAGGTGGTGGACAGGCCTTGCCCGCGGTGACAGGTCACGCAGCCGAATGTCTCGGGGGGATGGTTCTTCAGAAAATCGCTCGGGTGCGCCTTGTGCGGGTTGTCCGTGAAGGCGTTGGCCAGGGTCGGCGTGGCGATCGGATCCATCCCCTGGTGGCAGGTGATGCAGCGGTCGACCTCCCCCAGATCCGTCAGAATCGTCTGTTTGATTTGGATCGGGCGGCCGAGAATGATCCGGCGCGCTTCCGGTGCGGCTTCGGCCGCCGCCTGCATCCGGCGGTAGGCGCGCTGATAGGGCATCCAGGGACGGAACGTGTCCTTGGCGATCGCCAGGATCAAAAGGACGAACAGGACCACGTTGCCCCAGAAGAAAAGTTTCCTATACATAGATCATAAACCGTCACCCCCGCGAAAGCGGGGGTCCAGAGGCTTTGACGACACTGGATTCCCGCTTGCGCGGGAATGACGAAGGTAGCGCATCAGATGTTCAAGCTGAACTGGGGAATGGTCAGGACATATTTGATGGCGAACCCGAGCCGCACGCCCATTTTCATCAGGACGCCGAGCGTGAGCAGGACCAGCATCATCGTGACCGCATACCGGACCTTGTCGAGATTGGCCAGGTGCTTCCGCGGCACCAGGATCCCGAGCACGTAATACAGGTAACCGAAGAATATCAGCCAGCCCGCCTGAGCCCAGCGAAGGTCCGCGGCCAGTTTGAGAACGGTGGAGGCCCCGACGACCGCCGCGGCGCCGTTGCGAAGCGCTTTCTTCCAATCAAAATCAGGTTTACCCAGCCGCGGGAGTATCATGCCCAGCGCGAAATAGGCGCCGACGCACAGGGCCCCCCACACCAAAGGAGGACTCCAGGTCGCGGGCGGCGGCGGTTTGTGGACCGACCAGCTTTCCCACGGCCAGTAGATGTCCCAGTTGGGGCCGCGCAGGAAGGATCCGATGGCGATCAGGATGAACCACATCGCCATGCCGAGCCCGAAAAATGTCTGCGCGAAAGGCCGTTCCTTGAAGGCGTAGGAGCCCACGCCCCGGTTTTTGTCCGGGTCCAGATAAGGGATGGCCATCAGCCCGATGATGATCAGGGTCGGGAGAACAACCCCGGCGATCCAGGGATCGAAATAGACCAGCAATTCTTGGAGACCCGTGAAGTACCACGGGGCCTTGGAGGGGTTCGGGGTCACCGTGGGGTTGGCGATTTCCTCCAGCGGCGCTTTGATCCAGAGCGACCAGGCGGACAGGACGACCATGCACAAAAGCGCCGCGATGTATTCGCGGACGATCAGATGCGGCCAGGTGTCGACCTTATCATGCGGAAGCTGCTCGGGTTTGATGACCGGGCCGGAGAAGGTGTCTTTGCGGATGCGCCAGAAATGCACGATCATCAGCGCGCCCGCGATCAGGGGCAGGGCCACACAATGCAGCACATAAAAACGCAGGAGCGTATTGGCGCCCACGGCCTTGCCGCCGAGCAGCACAAAACGGACGTCGTTTCCCCGACCCAGGATCGCGAAGGGCCCTTCGGCCCCCAGAAGCGGCGTGGCGGCCCCCATGTTGGTCCCGACCGTGACCGCCCAAAGCGCCAGCTGGTCCCAGGGCAGCAGATAGCCGGTGAAGGAGAGCAGGAGCGTCAGGGTCAGAAGCACCACGCCGACCGACCAGTTGAATTCGCGCGGGCTTTTGTAGGAGCCGGTCATGAACACCCGGGCCATGTGCAGGATCACGATCAGCACCATGGCGTGCGCGGACCATCGGTGCATGGCGCGGAGGAAACTGCCCATGCTGACGGCGTATTCCAGATCCTTCATGTCGCGGTAAGCCAGTTCCACGGTGGGGCGGTAGTAGAACATCAGGAGCACGCCGGTGACCGTCAGGACCAGGAAGAGAAAGAAGGAAAGGCCCCCCAACCCGAACGTATACGTCCACTTGAGCCCGTGCTTGCGGACGCGGGACGGGTGCAGGTGAAGCCAGACGTTGCCGAGGATGTGCTGGGCGCGGTCGCGCGGCGTGTCCTTCCAAAGGCCGCCGCGAAACATGGAACGCCAGATCTGCGAATCGATGATTTTCTTTCTGAGTTCTTCCGCGCTGGGGAGGGGAGGCAGGGGGAGTTTCATCAGACGGCGACGAAAAATTGCGGTTTCTCACGGAGCCCGGGCCGTCCTTCCAGAATACTTTTGTCCACCAGGAGCTCGCCGGAAGGAAGCCGCTGGATCCCGCAGCGGTACAGCGGCCTCGGCGCGGGGCCGGCGATCACATCACCCACCGTGGAGAAATTAGACCCGTGACAGGGGCACCGGAAGCGGTTTTCAGCCTGAAACCAGTTCGGGGTGCAGCCCAAGTGCGTGCACCGCGCCCACATCGCATAGATGCCGTGCTCGTCGCGAACCATCCAGACGCGCTGCTCCTTGGCCCAGCGAAGGCTCACGCCGATGGCGTAGTCTTCCGGCCGGCCTGCTTTAAACGTTTCCGGCGGCTCGTAGAGGACGTTCGGGAAGATGAATTTTAACGTGGCGCCCGCGCTGGACGCCAGAAAACCTAGAAAGGCCGCCCAGCCCAATTTCAGGAATGAACGGCGAGACATGTCTTGAGAGACCCCGGCGGGCGGAGCCGTGACGGGCGCGGCGCTTGGGGCCGGAGAGGGAGTCGCAGGCTGTGCGGGCGGTATGGGTGTGTCTGCCATCGGGCTACAGGTTATCGTCTAAGCAAGGAATTAGGGATAAAAACAAAACCTGGCGTGAGTCTACAAGAAATCCATCTTACGGTCAAGAAATCCACTCCCAGGCGCTGCGGTGGGCTTTGTGTTTTTCGGCGTACTCAATGAACTGGAGATAAAACGGGTGGCGGGAGAGGGTCGCGGAATCGCCGATCACGATCAGGAGGCGCCGGGCCCGGGTCATCGCCACGTTCATGCGCCGGATATCCTCCAGGAAACCGACCTCCCCTTGCGGATTGCTTCGCACCAAGGAAAGCAGGATCGCCTCCTTTTCCCGTCCCTGAAAACCATCGATGCTGCCGATTTCGAGGGTCCGGTCCTTGCTCAAGGATTTGAGCAATCGGACTTGCGCGACATACGGTGTGAGAATCCCAATGGACTTGGCCGGCAGTCCGTTCTCCCGCAATTCTCCACTCAACTGCAGCGCCAGCCGAGCTTCTCCTTCATTCTCCCGACTCTCCAACAGATCATTCCAGCGCTCTTCATAACCGGACCCGGCCGTATCGATATAAACGAGCGGCTCCTTAAGCAGCGGGGCGTCTTTGACATGCGGCAAGTCCGACGCGGTGTGCGCGCGCACCGACGCATCCGCCTCGAGAGCCCCTTTATAAAACTGCTGGGAGGAAAACCCCATGATCGTTTCGTGCATCCGGTACTGGATCCGCAAAAGCGTCTGGGCCTTTTCCGGCAAAATTTTCTGAAGCCGCTCGAATAGCGTGGTCCCCAACCCGCGTTTCTTCGCGTCGTCCGAATAAATCGTCGGCGGGAGCTGAAGCGGGTCGCCGGCAAAAACCACTTTTTTGGTCTGGGTGATGGGAACCCAGGACAAGGGCTCGGTGGCCTGGGACGCTTCATCCATGATCAACAGATCAAACGGCTTTTTCAAAATGGGTTTGGCGATCCCGCCGTGCGTCACTAAGACGACATCGGCCTGGGCGAGGATTTCCCGGCCCAGGGCGTACTCCCGGTCGCGCGCCGCCTGCCAGAGTTTTTGAACGGCCGTCTGGTAGCTGTGACGTTCCTCCCAGGCCAACCCCCGTCCCCGGCTTTCCGCCCGCGCCCGCTGCTTCAAGAGACGTTCCCGCTCCTGGTCCAATTCGCGAATCGACGACTGATCGTAATGTTCCGCCACCTGGGCGGAGAGTGTCGCATGCCGCAGGGAGTCCAGGATCCGCGCCGGGTGCCCCATCCGCACCACCCGCAGGCCCGTGTCGAGAAGTTTTTCAAGCAGATTATCGACGGCGATGTTGCTCGGCGCGGAGGCCAGTACGCGAGCCCCCCGGACCACCGATTGCCGAATGATCTCCACCAGGACCGTGGTTTTCCCCGTGCCGGGCGGGCCGTGGACCAGAGCGACGTCCTTGGCCTCTAATGCTTTCTCGACAGCCTGTTTTTGGTACTTGTTTAATTTATTGTTCTGGTACGAGAGGGGTTCTTCCAGCGCCTCAAAACTGACTTCTTTTTTCCCCATGAAGATGTCCCGAAGATGCGCGACGCTCTTCTTTTCGGCCTTCTGGACGTTGACCAGCGCTTTTTTCATGCGCTTGTAGGTCGCCTCGCTGCCCAGGACATCCAACTGACAGCGGCCTTTGGGCGGCGTTTCGGGGCTGCCGTCCAGCGCCACCGTGATTTCGAATTCGTCTATATCATAAAGCGTGCCCTTAACCCGGGGGGCTCCCGGGGTGTCATTAAAGGAAAGAGCCACCAAATCCCCCTGGTTGAGCGCCTGGAACGGAGAGTATTCCTCGCCATGGGAGGGCCGGGACAGGATCCAGAGGGGGTGCCCCCCCACGCCAAAATCCTCCCGCGCCAATACCAGCCGCGTGACCGTCTTCCCAAGCGTCTCGCGCATCTGGACGGGCATTAAATCCAGCTTCCGCTCGTTCTCGGCCCGCTCGGCGTCGCGTTCGATCTCGATGAGATCCAGGAGATTCTCGAAATAGTCAGGGGGGGGCGTCGGTTTCACGAGCGTTCATTCTATTCTTTTTTTCTTGATTGCAATTGTCCGGAATGTAGTATCCTAGTCGTGCCCTGCCCTCGGGGAGGGCCCCCAATGCAGCGGGGATCATCAAAAGAGTAGAGGTATACACAACAGTGGCTACAAAAGGAAAAGTAAAGTGGTTCAATGATGCCAAAGGATTTGGCTTCATCACGCCGGAAGATGGTTCACCGGATGTCTTCGTGCATTTCTCCGCCATTCAGGGAGAGGGCTTCAAAAGCCTCGCGGAGAACGACACGGTAGAGTTCGACGTAGTGCCGTCCGATAAAGGCCCTAAAGCGGCTAACGTCCGTAAAGCTTAATCCGCTTTCCGGCATCACGAAGCATCCAAAAAACCCCGAGACCCGCCACTCAACCGGCGGGCTCGCCCGAAGTGCGGCGAGGATCGGGGTTTTTTGACGCCTAAAAATTAGGGAGTGGTTAGTCGGAGGGTGGAAGATGGTCAAGGTTTTTTAATTAAGAAAACCTGGACCCTTCTCCATCTTCCGTCATCTAGTGCTTCAGTTTGGTCATTTCGAAGAGGTTGGCGGCCTGGCCGCCGAGGAATCCTTCGAAACGCTCCATCTTGCCGGTCATGGGATTTTTCATGAGCGGCCGCTCGGCAATCTCGAAATACGCGTAGGTCCAGGGGATTTCCGCGGTTCGCACCCCGTCGCGCACCGGCACGGGGATGACCACCGCTTCGGTGGAGCTCTGGCGCAGCTGGGTTCCCGGCTCGCCTTCAATCTCCGGCTTCATCGGAATTCCCGCCCGGCGCATCGCGGCCACCGTTTTATCGATATCCGCCAGCGCGTCCGCGCCGTGAGAATTGATTGACGCCGTGAAGTGGTTGACGTCGTACCCATTGACCAGGACCCAGGCCGCGAACTGGCTTTCCTGATCCAGCTCCTGGACGTCTTTCTTCTGCGGCAATTCCCAGGGCAATTCCTCAAAATAGCGCACCATCAGCCGGAGCAATCGGGTCCGTTCCGCCTGCGACGCCTTGTCCAGGTTGTACAGACTGGCGATATTCGCATCGGACAGGTGCGGCAGGTGGGTTTTCAGGGATTTCTGAAGGAGGGCCCTGGCCCGTTGTGAGAGTTCCCAGGTTTTTAGCTGGGTGATGAACAGCTTGGGAAACTGCGGGTTCGGATGCTGGTAGTGGATCGAGCTGAAATGTTTGTCCGGAAATTCGTAGCAGGCGGCCGAGCTGTAGCCGAGCGCCTCGAAAATGCGCGAAATCATGAAAATGCCCAGCGCGGGTTTTTCGGCCGCCAGCGTGCGGAAGGCGATGTGGTCGTTGACGAATGTCCCGCCGTTGGACATCACAAGCTCTTCGTACATCCGGACGTACGCCATCCGTTCGCGGTACCGCGCGTACAGGGTATCGAACAACCGGACGAGGAAACTTTCCTTGTCGCTCTGGACGCTGATCTGCTGGTGCGGCGCTTGCAAGGCCATGGCGGTCTCCTTCTTACGCCTCGGACCCATGCGTGTCGATCTGGGCCCTCTGCAGTTTGCCCGAATAATCGATGTAGACGGCTTTCCATTCCGAAAAAATATCGAGCGCCTGCGCGCCCGCTTCGCGGTGGCCGTTTCCGGTACGCTTCACGCCTCCGAAGGGAAGGTGGACCTCCGCCCCGATCGTCGGCGCGTTGACGTAGGTGATCCCGGTCTGCATATCGCGGATCGCGCGCATCACCCGGTTAACGTCCTGGGTGTAAATGGACCCCGAAAGGCCGTAGACGCTGTCATTGAGCACCTGAATCGCTTCGTCGAAGGATTTCACCCTGATCAGAACCGTCACCGGGCCGAATATCTCCTCCTGCGCGATGGTCATGCCCGTATCGCCGTGGAAAATCGTCGGCGCGTAGAAAAATCCGTTCTCAAAGTCCCCCTTGCAGAGGATCTGACCCCCGGTCAAAAGCGTGGCGCCGTCCTTGTTTTTGCCAACCTGAACATACTGGTGAACTTTGGCGCGCTGCGCGTCATTGATGAGCGGGCCCATCTGGACCTTCGGGTCCAGGCCATTCCCCACGCGAAGCGACTCCGCCCGGGCCACCAGGTGTTCGGAAAATTCCTTGAAGACCCTTTCGTGGACAATCAGGCGGCTGGTCGCGGTGCAGCGCTGGCCGGTGGTTCCGAACGCGCCCCAAAGGGCCCCTTCCAGCGCCAGCGAAAGATCGGCGTCGTCCATGACGATCTGGGCGTTCTTGCCTCCCATCTCCAGACTGCATTTCTTGAATATCCGGCCGCACGTCTCTCCGACTTTGGACCCTGTCAACGAGGACCCGGTAAAAGACACCAGGTCGATCCCGGGATGCTCCGTCAGCCAGATCCCCACCGCCGCCCCGCTGCCGTAAAGCAGATTCATCACCCCATCGGGCACGCCGGCTTCTTGCAGCGCCTCCGCCAAATGGCGGGCGGAATCCGGGGTAAACGAGGAGGGCTTAAGAATGACCGTGTTCCCGCAAAGCAGAGCCGGCAATATTTTCCAGGAAGGAATCGCCATGGGGAAATTCCAAGGGGTGATCAGCGCGCAGACGCCGACCGGCGCGCGCACCGACATGGCGAATTTGTCTGTCAGCTCGGAGGGGGTCGTCTGGCCGAAGAGCCGCCGGCCTTCGCCGGCATAATAAAACGCGGTGTCCACCGCCTCCTGGACGTCGCCGCGCGTCTCGGAAAGGACTTTGCCCATTTCGCGCGTCATCGCATGCGCGTAAGGTTCTTTGCGTTCCTCCAAGAACCGCATGGCCTTGAGCAGGATCTCCCCGCGTTTGGCGACCGGAACTTGACGCCACATTCCAAAGGCTTTGCGCGCCGCCGCCACCGCGTCCTCCACGTCCCGCCGGGTGGCTTCGGGATAGACGCTCAACAGCTGGCCGTTGGCGGGGTCCCGGTTTTCAAAGGATTTGCCGTTGGGGGCCGTCTGGCCCCAGCGGCCGTTGATAAAATGGCTGTGGAGTTTGGGTCTGCTGGACTGCAAAAGCGATTTCTTCATTTTTGCTCTATGCGGATCCTTTCCTTCACATCAATTCCCCGCTTCCGAATCTCTTTGAGAAACACGTACCCGGGAACCGCTTTTTCCACGGGGACAAATCCCTTCTGAAGAATATGGCCCTGGGCCAGCATCTCCAAAATAATCGCCGCCGAAAAGCCTGTCGTGCGCTGCATCGCGGTGAACCCGGTCCGGGCGTCGCCGGTATCGAGAACATCATACGTCACTTCCGTTTTTTTCCCCTTCAACTCGCCATACACAACGACGCGCTGGATCAACAAATCGCGATCCCTGGGAAATGCCAGCCGCGGGCCGATCACCGCCACAAACACCTCCCGGGGAACGATCCGGTAGCCATTCACGCGCACGTGAGACGTTTCGAGCAGGCCCAAATCCTTCAAGAACTGGATTTTGTCATAGTGGCCGGGGTACCGCAACGTCTTGTAGTCATAATTGCGGAGCGTCTTACGGAAGGTCCAGGGGCAGGTGGACGTTGCCCCGCCGGTGGTGACCGCTTCCAGTGTCCCGAACCGGCCGAACGAAATCTCTTCACGCCCCGAGAACGACGGCACCCGCTGAACCTTCCCGTTGCGAAGGACATAGGATTTCCCGAAATAGTTCCCGAGAACCCCCTCCAAATTGAAAACGACTTTGTAATCCAGGGGCGGGCGGGGTTTCAGCGGAAGACCGCCGCAATAAATGCGCACGTCGCGGACCCGGGTCATGTGTTCCATGCCGCTGACCGCCAAACTGTTGCACATCCCGGGAGCCACGCCGCAGTCCGGGACCAGCGTCACGCCCGCCCTGCGGGCGCTCGCGTGGAGCTTCATGATCTCCCGGGTCGCCTCGAAATAGCCGCCCAGATCGCAATAGTGCACTTTTTCCGCAACCGCCGCGCGGGCGACCGCCGGGTTGAGGTAGTAAGGCAGCGCGCTCAACGCCGCATCGTGTCCTCCGATGACGCGGCGCAAATCGGATTCTTTACGGGCGTCCACGGACACGGCCATTAACGTGATTTGATGCTTCTGAATAGGCGCGGCTGCAATCCGCTTCAGCTTCTTGATTGCGGCGCAGGCAAAGGGAAGCGAATTGTCGGCCAATGTGACCCGCGCGGCCTGGCCATGCTGAATCACATCATACGCCGCCGCGACGCCCTGCTTGCCGGCGCCGAGGATCACGTAGGCGTGCCCCGACGATGCATACGTCTGTCTAGACATCGCTATGTGTCTAACAGGAGAATTTCAGATGGTCAACACCTAAGTCGTCATTCCCGCTTACGACAGCGGGGATGACGGCTTAAGGTTCCGGAGGAGGGCCGTGGCGCGCTGGCGGGCCTCGGGAAAGACCGCGCAGAGCAGCATGATGCCGGCCAGGGACAGCACGCCGAGAACACAAAAGACTTGGGCGGCGTTCAGATGCAGCGGCCCGTGCATCACCCAGAGAGCTGCACTGGCAACGAGGATCGCGATAAAAGAAAAGAAATTAATCGTCGCCATGACGCGGCCGCGATCGCTGGGTGGACTCCGCCATTGCAGAAGCGCCATCAGCGGGATGTCATAAAATCCCGCGCTGAACCCCAGCATGAAGAGGTCGAATAACAAGCGAGGCATCGATTGATAGGCCCACAGCAGATCAATGGCAAAGACGCTCATGCCCAGTGCGCCCCAAGGAACGAATCCCAATTCCACCTGCTTCCCGGATAACTTCCCGGCGAGAAAACTTCCCGATCCAATGCCGATTAATACAGCGACTAGGAGGATACCGGATGTCTGATCCGTTGCATTCATCATTTCTTTGGCATACACGAAAATATTCAGCTGAAGCACGGCCCCCATGAACCAGAAGTAATTCACTGCGATCCCCCCCAGACGGAGGGAAGGGTCCTGGCGCATCAGCCGCCAGTTGGCGATAAACTCGCGTAGGGGGTTGAAGGCCAGCGGCTCTCCCGGTTTGGCGGCCGGGAGGGGCAGGATGAAATAACTCGACAGGACCCCCACCCCGCTGGCGCAAACCATCAGAGCGCAAGCGGTCACCAGAGAACCGGATAAGAAAGCTCCCGTCATGGTCCCGAAGATAATCGCCAAAAATGTCAGCATGTTGATCCAGCCGTTACCCTGGGACAGTTCGTCGGGCCCCATCAATTCCGGCAGAATGCCGTATTTGGCCGGGCTGAAGAACGCCGCCTGCATCGACAGCAAAAAGAGCGTCGTGATCATGAAGGGAATGCTTCGAGACCACAGGCTCAACGTGGCGGCTGCGACGACGACCAGTTCCCAATACTTTGTGGCCACGATCACTTGGGGTTTCCCGGTCCGATCGGCGATTCGCCCCGCCGCCATGGAGAAGAGCAGGAAGGGTGCGACGAAAATGGCGCCGGAAAGATCGACCAGCTGCTTCGCCCGGCTCGAATCGACGACCCACTGCAGGATCAAGAGGGTGACCAGGGTTTTATAAACGTTATCGTTGAACGCCCCGAGGAACTGCGTAACCATCAAGGCCCAGAAGGATCGTTTTTGAGGAGGGTTCAAGAGCGGCTTGGTGCGATCAATCGTTCTTTGCGTGGTCGCGGGAGGCGCTTCAGTTGGGCTTCACGGATGAGGGCCTTTGAGCGGGTAAACCGAGTTTCCTGATAGACCAACTCGACGGGCAAGTGGGTGCGGGTGTAAGCGGCTCCCCGGCCGGCTGTGTGCTGCGCTAGGCGCGCGGTCACATCTTTTGCAATACCGGTATACAGTGAACCGTCCCCGCAGCGCAGGACATAAATCGACCAGTCCCGTTTGCCCTTGGATTTCATCCGTTGAATCATCCGGAGATACTTATGTTGCACCGTGGTGATTCTATCGAATATGCGTGGAAGAAAAAAGAAGGGATCCAAAATAACGCACTACGTTTGGGCCCTGGGACACCCGTGCCGGGCACCTATGGCACTATGGCACTTTTGCAGGTTTAATGGTCGCGCTGAAGTTCGCTGGAGGCGAGGGTGGGCCGGATGGTCAGGTAGCTGGTGTTGCCGCGACAGCTGAGTTCAGACGAAGCGCAGGCATACTCCGGGATGTTGCCCCCGGGATAGTAAATACAGCAGACATCCTTCGTCAACAGCCAACTGGTTTGGCACTGGCGGTTGCCGCACCAGAATTCTCCACAGTTTTGGCCTTTCGGGATACATTCGCCCTCCGCATGGACTGAGGAGCAGGCATCGCCCTCGCAAAAGGTGGCGACGCGGTGTTCACAGCACTTTTCGTCGGCCCCGCACGCGAGCTTATTGTCCCCGCAGGAAGCGCGCGCAGAGCCCCCTCCCAGACAAAGGCTCAACGCGCCGAAAAGAAGCAGCTTGAATAGCGGGTTTCTTAACATTGCTTAATTCCACTATTCCACTATCACCGTAATCCAGAGGCCGCAAGGAATATCTGTACAAAGCGGTATGCGCTATATTCATATCTAAATATGAATCCGATTTAGTATGTATGTTTGTAAAGATATGGCGAGATGACGAGGAGGGACTCTTACTTTGTCATTCCCGCGGAAGCGGGCCCAGCCACACTGCCCGGCGGGCCCGCTTCCACGGGGATGACAGAATGAGATATCAGTCGTTTTCTTCCTGACGTTTTCCGGCGCGCGCGGAGAGGGACTTTTTGCGCAGCCGGATGTTCTTGGGGGTCACTTCAACCAGCTCGTCCGAGGCGATGAATTCGATGGCCTGTTCGAGAGAGAGGATCCGGGGAGGGGTCAGCATGATGGCGTCGTCGCTTCCGGACGCGCGCATGTTTGAAAGCTGTTTTTTCTTGCAGGGGTTCATGATGGTATCCGTCTCGCGGGAGTGTTCTCCGATGATCATCCCGGCGTACACGGGAACCCCATCCCCCACAAAAAGCGTCCCGCGCTCCTGAAGGTTCTCCAGAGCATAGCCGGTGGTCTGGCCCGCCTCCTTGGCGATCATCACGCCGTTCTGACGGGACAGGACCGTGTCCTTTTTGGGTATGTAAGCGTGAAAACTGTGGTGCATGATCCCGAGGCCCCGGGTGCGTGTCAGCAACTCATTTTTAAAACCGATCAAGGCGCGAGCGGTGATGACATACTCGAGCCGAAGGCGTTCGTCCCCCTCCACGACCATGTTTTTCAGCTCTGCCCCGCGCCGTCCCAGGGATTCCAAGACAGTCCCCTGGTGCTCTTTTTGAATATCCACAATGAGATATTCGGCGGGTTCCAGGACCTGTCCCCCTTCCTCCTTATAGATCACTTCCGGACGGGACACCGCCATTTCAAACCCTTCGCGCCGCATCGTTTCAATTAAAATCGACAAATGAAGCTCTCCCCGGCCGGAGATTTTAAACACACCGGTCGTTCCGACTTCCTCAATCCGCATGCCGACGTTGGTTTCCTTCTCGCGCTCCAACCGTTCCCGAAGCTGCCGGGTCGTCAGGAAATTTCCATCCTGACCGGCAAAGGGGCTGTCATTCACCAGGATGTCCATGGAGATGGTCGGCTCGTCGATCTCCAGAGGCGGGAGCGCTGCCGGATTTTCCGGGGAGGCGAAGGTCTGTCCCACGCTCACCTCCGCGCATCCGGCGATCGCGACCACATCGCCCGCGCGGGCGGATTCCACATCACGGCGGCCCAGGCCGAAAAAGCCCTGCAGCTGGGTGACTTTGAAATTTTCCGTGCTGCCGTCGGTGCGCACCAGCACCGCGGATTGCCCTTTTTGGATTTTACCGCTGAATATCCGCCCGATCCCGATCCGGCCGACAAAGTCGTTGTAGTCCAGCATCGTCACCAGCATCTGCAGGGGCTTATCTTCATGCACCAGAGGCCCTGGAACGTGCTTGACGATTTCTTCGAACAAATCCTTCATATCCTTGGCGGGCCCCTTCGCGTCGAGGGTGGCCCACCCTTCCCGTCCGGACGCATAGAGGATCGGAAAATCCAGTTGGGGATCGGTGGCTCCCAGCGACATAAAGAGCTCAAAGGTCTTATCGAGCGCGACATGGGGGGTGGCGTTGGCCATATCGATCTTATTCACCACGACGATGGGACAGAGTCCCAACTCCAAGGACTTCTTCAGCACAAACCGGGTCTGCGGCATCGGCCCGTCGCAGGCATCCACCAGCAGCAACACGCCATCCACCATCTTCAGAATGCGTTCCACCTCGCTGCCGAAGTCGGCGTGGCCCGGGGTGTCCACGATGTTGATGGTGACGCCGTTATAAGGGACGGAGGTGCATTTGGCCAGAATCGTGATCCCGCGCTCCCGCTCCAGAGGATTGGAGTCGAGAACGGCCTCCTGGGCTTGATCGGCTTTCACCTTGAATTCACCGGTCTGCCGTAAAAGAGCGTCCACCAGGGTCGTTTTGCCATGGTCGACGTGCGCGATGATCGCGATATTGCGGATGTCGGGTCTTCGGAGTTCAGACATTTGTCACGCTCAATAAAAAGCCCGCGGTTGCCCGCGGGCTTTTCGGTTGAAAAGGCGCTTACGGCTTAACGGAATTGTACTCGAAGTCCAATAGATCCTGCCAGCTTATTCTGATTGGCCAGCTCACCCTGAATCGTCAGTTTGGTGAAGGGAAGGAATCCGAGCTCCACCCCCAACAATCCGCGCACATCCACATTGTCCGCTTTTTCGGAGGCACTGCCGGCCGTTGCGAACGGCAGCGTAGCCGGTGTAGGGGTGTACGTGACCGTCCCGGTGTTGGTGATGGTCGTGTCGACATCCCCGAAGTTCTTATTCACCGAAGCGCCGATATACGGGTTCAGGATCAGAATTTTCTTATTCAGGATCGCCTGCACGCCAAGGCTTTGGGTGTCCCAATCCGACCGTGCTGTTCCGACCGAGTCCGCGCTAAATGTCACGTCGGATGACCCCGTGGGTCTGTAGGGCGTGGTCGCGCTGATGTGGCCTCTGGCTCGCGTGTAATTGAGGCCTACCGTCAGGCCGAAGGGCTTTACGGCGCCTTCCTCAATTAGTTTTTTCCTCACATCCAGACCCACGACCGTGTTTGAGACCTCCACGTGAGTGTCACCCTCGTCGGAATCCGTCGAAGGGATGCCGCCGACGCGCACGCCCGCGTCCAACCCGAACGGCAGGCCGAGCTTGGCATGGCCCAAAATCATCGGAATCGGCAGGCGGCTGAAGGTGTCGATCTGGGCCGTGTCGATCACGTCAGTCCCCAGCGCGTGCAGCGCGTCCACATCCATCTTGGTGCCGCTCACGACCGCGCTGACACCGACGCCAATTCCGAAAAGCTTGAACTGGGAAGGCACCACATTCCCTGAGGTGGAATTGAACGGGATGGCACGTGCAAACTCGTTACTCAACCATCTGCTCAGAAGGACGGAATCGCCCTGGATCTTATCAATCGCATCGTTGATGTCGGTCGGTGGCGCTGCCTGCACAGAACTTCCAAAAAGACTAAGCCCGCAGATGACGCCTAAGATTTGACGTTTATTCATGACAAAATCCCCCTTGTTATGTGTTGCTCCGTTCCCAAACGATGCGCAGCCCCTCCAACGTCAAGGTGGGCATCACGCGTGCCGCCGGCTTCAGGCGCGGACCGATGATCCGTGAAAGGCCCCCGGTAGCGATGATTTTGGGCCGGACACGCATTTCCTTCATCAAGCGTTGCAGCACGCCCTCAACTAGCGCTATATAACCGAAGAAGAGCCCGCTTTGCAAGCTTTCTTTTGTGGTTTTCCCCAGGACGCGGCGGGGAACTTCGAAGGGGACCCGCGACAGCTTGGCCGCCCGCGCGGCGAGCGCGTCATGCGCAATCTCGAGGCCGGGGGCGATCACGCCGCCGAGATAATCTCCCAGAGAACTGACGCAGTCGAAGGTGGTAGCCGTTCCAAAATCCACCACGATCGCCGGTCCTCCGAACAAGGCATCCACCGCCACGGCGTTGACCAGCCGATCAGCGCCGACTTCGCGGGGATTTTTATAAAGATTTTTGATGCCTAGCTGGGTCTGGGGACCGATCATAAAAGGAGCGCAATGAAGATACCGCGTGCACGCCTCGGCTAAAGCCGCGTCGATAGGGGGGACTACACTCGCAATGATCACACCAAGAACCTCCCCCCCCCCCCCTCCCCTACCAGGAGAGGGGGGACCGCCGAAGGCGGTGGGTGAGGCTTTCTTGAGAAGTTGAACGAGTTGTGTTCCCAGTTCTTTGGAAGTCGCTCGGGGATTGGTGGGGAGCCGCCAGGTGCGCTTCAGGGCTTTGCCGAGGAAAGCGCCCAGGGTGATTTGCGTATTGCCGACGTCAATGGCTAAGAGAATCATAAATGGCGTGGTAACGTGGTAAAGTGGTAGCGCGGTGTGTCAATCGGATCGTTACCACGTTACCACGCCATCCCCTTACCACGTCGTTATACCCCTGTGATTTGTTGCAGTTCGCGGACGGAGTCGGCGGATTTGTGAAGGGCGGATTGTTCTTCGGACGTGAGGTTCAAAGGGATAATCTGTTCCAGGCCCCGGGCGCCCAATTTGACAGGGACACCCACAAACACATCTTTTAAACCGTATTCCCCCTGCAGCCAGACGGCGCACGGAAGGACCTGTTTTTTGTCATAAAGGATGGCCTCGGCCATCTGGACCGCGGCGGCGCTGGGGGCGTAGAACGCGCTGCCGGTTTTCAAGAGCGCCACGATCTCCGCGCCCCCGCTGGCCGTGCGTTTGAGGAGGGCGTCGATTTTCTCCTTGGAGATTATTTCAGTGATCGGGACCCCGCAGACGGTGGTATAGCGCGGCAAGGGGACCATCGTGTCCCCGTGGCCGCCCAGCACGCACGCATTCACGTTTTTCACCGAGGTTTTGACTTCCTGCGCGATAAAGGTCGCCATCCGGGCGGAATCCAGCACCCCGGCCATGCCGATCACCTGTTCCCGCGGGAACCCGGTCACCCGCTTCATCACATAGCACATGGCGTCAAGCGGATTAGACACCACAATCACAATGGCGTTGGGCGATGTTTTCCGGATCTGTTCGGCGACCGCTTTCACGATTCCGGTATTTGTTTTGAGCAGATCATCCCGGCTCATCCCGGGCTTGCGGGCAATCCCCGCGGTGACGATGAAAAGATCGGATCCGGCCGTGGGGCCGTAATCATTGGCGCCTATCACCTGGGCGTCAGACCCCACGATAGGCCCCACCTGCAGGAGATCCAGGGCTTTGCCCTGCGGCATTCCCTCCACGACATCGACCAACACGACGTCGAATGTTCCTTTTTCAGCCAGCCACGCCGCCGCGCTGGCGCCGACATTGCCCGCTCCTACGACGGTAATTTTCTTTCGCACCATCAACTCCTTATTTTTCTAGTAGTGATGGCCATCGGTAAATGGGTCGCCAGACGTCTGGCGACCCTACCGATGGTGGCCGGGATTATAGCAAAGGGCTATCGGGTTTCTTGCTGGAGGACGTCGTGGTAGGCGGCGGCGACTTGGGGGTGGAACCGTTTGCCGGCGTCGGTTTCAAGGGCGGCAAGCACTTGCTCTTCGGAATAGCCCTGCATGCGCATTTCCTCGCAGGCCTCGATGGTGGACAGGATGTAGCCGCCGATCGGCATGTCGTCGCCCTTGAGGCCTTTGGGAAAACCGGAGCCGTCATAGCACTCGTGGTGCATCGCGATCAGCGCGGAGGCCCCTTTCAAAATATGTATGCCGCTGACCATTTCCGCCCCAATCAAGGGATGGGTTTGCTCGGAATGCGGCGTTTCCATGATCAGGACGCGGGAGGCGTTCCATCCGCCCGCCACTTTCAAAAATCCAATATCGTGAAGCAGGGCCGCGTAATACAGATCTTTCAGGACTTGCCCTTCCAGCCCCAGCTTGCGCCCCAGGGAGCTGGCGCGCTGGGCCACCCGGAAACAATGGCCCGCCATGCGCAGGTCGCGCGTTTCGATCGCGCTGATCAAGATTTCGATCGTGTTGGAATAAAAGTTGCGGAAACCGCCCATCACCCGCGCGTTCCCGATCGCCACGGCGCCGAGCCCCGCCAAGCTTTCCAAGAGGCCCTGGTCGCCTTCCGTAAAGCCGCTTGGGGTCTTTTTGTTGAGGACTTCGAGCACGCCCACCAGCTCGCCGCCCGCGATCATTGGCGAGCATAGGACCGAACGGGTCTTAAAACCGGAGATCTGATCGTACCGCGCCGCGAAACGCGCGTCCTGGGTGACGTCATTGATCAGGATGGATTCTCGCGATTGCGCCACGGCCCCGGCGATCCCTTCTCCCAGCTTGATTTTGTAGCGCGTCACCACGCCGCCTTTTTCACCGGTCGCCACCTTGAAATAGAGATGGGTCTTCTCATCATCCAGCAGCATGATCGATGAGGCTTCGCAAAGGAGCATCTGCTCCGCCGATTGCCCGATCCGTTTCAGCAAGGCGTCGACATCCTGCGTGGAACTTAAGCCGCGCGCCAGGCTGATCAACCCCTGCACGAAGGTCGTATCGCCGTTGGAGCCGGACCACGCGCCGTCCACGGGAGCGCCGCACTGCGGGCAGAAATGACCGGCGTCCGACAGCTTGACCTGGCAAAAAGAGCACAGGATGTCCGCGGCCGTCGCCATCACGAACCTTCCCCGGACGTCGCCACCGAGATCACTTCTTCCACCGTGGTGAGGCCCTGCGCGACTTTCATCAAACCATCCTGAAACAGCGGCCGCATGCCCGCTTTCAGCGCCAGCTCACGGACCGGACCGGCCGCGACCTCCGAGAGGACCAGTTTTTTGATATCCGAGTTGAGCACCAGAAGCTCATGGACCCCGAGCCGCCCTTTGTAGCCCACCAGATTGCAGGTGGCGCACCCTTTCCCTTTAAAAAACGTGGCCTTGGAAATATCAATTTTGTTTTCATTAAAAAGCTTTTTCATCTCATCGGTCGGTTTGATCGGCTCCTTGCAGTCCTTGCAGACGCGGCGAACCAGGCGTTGGGCGAGGCACGCTTCAATCGTGGAAGCCACCAGGAAGTTGGGGACGCCCATCTCATGCAGGCGGGCGACCGCGCTGGGGGCGTCGTTGGTATGAATGGTGGAAAACACCAGGTGGCCGGTCATGGCGGCTTCCATCGCGATCTGCGCGGTTTCCTTGTCGCGGATTTCACCCACCATCACGATATCCGGGTCCTGGCGCAGGAACGCGCGCAGGGCCTCGGCAAATGTGAATCCGATTTCCTGGTTGACGTTGATCTGAATGATGCCCGGCAGGTTGTATTCCACCGGGTTCTCAGCGGTCAGGATCTTCACGTCCGGCTGATTGATGCTGTTCAAGGCGGCATAGAGCGTGGTGGATTTTCCCGAACCCGTGGGGCCGCACACCAGAATCAGTCCGTAGGGCCGATCCAGGACCTCTTTGAACTTTTCCAGCGTGTCCGGCAGAAAACCCATTTTTGTCATTTCCACCTGGATGGAGGAGCGGTCCAGCACGCGCATGACGCAGGACTCGCCGAATACCGTCGGGATGACGTTCACGCGGAATTCAATCGGGTTTCCTTTGGCCGTGACCTGGATGCGGCCGTCCTGGGGCTTGCGGTGCTCGGTGATATCCATCTGGTTGGTCATGATCTTGATCTTGGCGATCAGCGCGTTCCGGTAGCTGTAGGGAAGCGCGAAAGGCGCTTCCCGGAGGTTTCCATCCACCCGGTAGCGTAAAAGGAGCCTTCGCTCAAAGGGTTCGATGTGAATATCGGACGCCTTCTGCTGCAGCGCGCCCAGAATGATGGCGTTCACCAGCTTTTCAACTTCAGGCGCATCGGCGGACACCTCGGCGACGTCGGCCACCTGTTCGATGGCCTGTGCCACCATCAATTCGTCACTTGATCCATCGGCGCCGGCGCTTACGCCCCGGATGATATCTTCGACGCTGACGTCGGGGGTGGTCGAGGCGGAGGTGCCGTACGCCTTGTCGAGCAGAGCGCCGACGTCCCCGGGCATCGAAAGATACGGCTGGACTTCAAAACCGGTGCGCAGCTGAATGTCCTCGACCGCGAAAAAGTCGCGCGGATCGGACATCGCCACAAACAGGACGTTTTCCTCTTTGGCAAACGGCACGGCATTGTGGCGGCGGGCGGTGGCTTCCGGGACCACCTTCACCACATCCAGGTCCACTTCCATGTCCGCGAGGTTGACCGCCTTGATCCGCCACTCTTCCGAAAGGGCTTTCAAGACGGCGTTTTTCTCAAGTATTTTCTTCTCGACAACGACCTGCTGCAGCGGCTTGTCCATCCGCTCGGCCTCATCGACGGCGGGGCGAAGCTGCTGGTCGGTCACCAGCTTTCGGGCAATCAGAATGTCGCTGATGCTTTTCCGGTTGGCCGCGCCTTTGGTGGAAGAAGTCGCCATAGAGTCCTAATGAACTGACATGGAAGATGGAAAATGGCGGATGGTCGAGGAAATGCTCTTTAAAACAAAAACATCCTTGACCCTCTTCAATCCTCCATCCTCGAGAATGTTATTCGGTCTCCTATTTCAGTGTGCGTGCGTTCCAGCGTTCCCGCCGTCAGCTCCAGCGCGCCGGCGGCCTGCCGTTTCCAGCCGGACATCTTCCAGGGGGCCACGGTGGCCTTGGACAGCACCCGGCCCTGGCCGTCTAGAAAAAGCACATCGATCGGGAACCGCATGAAAAACGTATGAATCGAACGGCACGGCTTTAACCAAAGCCCCTCCTCGGGCGGCAACGACGCCGTTCCCAACAACCCTTTGCTGCGGGCCCAAAGAGAAGAGGCGACTCTCACCCGCGGGGCCAGCACCTGCCCTTTGGATTCGTTGGTGGCGCAGACTATCACAGGCATCCTCCCTTTCGTCACCCCGGCGAAGGCCGGGGTCCAGTGACTTTTCCGCCAACGCCACTGGATCCCCGCTTACGACCGCGGGGATGACGGCAAATTCAGTATAACCGGCTTCATTTCGGATGCAATGGATTTTTAAAGGTGTTTAGGGGGTTCGTTACAGGGGGTGTTCGCTGACCTGAACATCCTTTTTGACGGAGAGGCGAAGACTGGCCGCCTCCAGGAAGCCGGCCAGGAGGGCCCCCAGGTAATAAATCCACCACTGGTTCGGATGGCCCAGGAAGACCAGAACGCCGGTGATCAGCATGGACACGGGGAAGGCAAAGACGGCTGCCGAGAGCAGGTAAAGCTTTTTGGGCATGTTGTCGTAGACCGATCGTTTGGCGGCGGGGTAATGGCGCGCATGTCGGAACACGATCACGCCGGCCAGCATCAACAGCCCGACTGGATCGATCAAGCGGATCACAAACAGGATCGCCATCAGCGCTTTCCCATGCGCGTCGGGGTTTTTGAACCAGAGCCCATCATAGGCGGGGTACGACCCAATTCGAAAAATGACCTCCGCCTTCCCCATGGCATGCGCGTTCAACACCACAAAGACCAGCCCCAGCAGCATCCCCAGACTGAAAATGCCCAGAACCAATTTGCGCGGGATCCGATCACTGCCGAAACAAAGACTCATCATCGCGACAAAAACCGCCGGCCCGAAAAGCGCCATCATGCAGAATTCCCGCACTTCGTTGATGACCAGGGGGATGGGATGGGGGCCGAGCAGGATCTGCAGCGGCCGGGACATCAGATAGGCTCCGAAAAAAGCGAAGCCCCACATGGCCCCTTTATACGTCATCTCGCCCGTCACCAGCTGCCGCATGGGCGCGATGTGCATGACATAGCGGGCCAGCGCGAAAAACGTCACCCCGGCGCAGAGCGGCAGCGCGACATTGGCCAGGATCAGCCAGGCTTCACGCATTTTGCAGCTTGGAGAAGTCGGCGATTCGGAGGAAGAGCCGCACAATGCCGGTCAGGAGCGCCAGACGGTTGGCGCGCAGGGAGGAATCCTCCGCCATGACCCTGACGCCTTTAAAGAACCGGTCCAGGGGATCGCGTAAAGTGACCATGGATTCCAACGCTTGGCCGTAGGCGCCGCCCTGAATGTGCTGCTCAAGATGCTGCTGGAGATTCTGAAACGTTTGGAATAAGGCCTGTTCGGAAGGGTCTTGAAGCAAATCGGCGCGAACGCCGCTTTCGGAATGCGGATGGAGGACCCCCATCCCGCCCTTGGGATTGGCTTCTCGGACAATATTGAGCGCGCGCTTAAACGAACTGGCCAAGGACCCAAATTCAGGACGGGTGCGGATGTCATGCAACGCCTGCAGCCGGGCCAAGGTCTCTGGAATTTCCCAGATCCGGACCAGGACGGCGTCCACTTCGTCATGCTGAAATCCGCGTTCTTCCAGAATGGCCGCGAGACGCTGCTGCATGAACTGCAGCAAGTCTTGATGCGCCTTGTCGCGGCTGGTCACGACGTCTTTCGGCAGGAAGGTCAGCGCCTTGTCGATCAGCCACTCCAGCGGGAGCGGCCATGACTGGGCTTCCAGAATCCGCAAGATACCGACGGCCGCGCGGCGCAGCCCGTACGGATCCGCGGACCCCGTGGGGATCAAACCCACGGCGAAATCGCCGGCCAGGGTATCCAGCTTGTCCGCCACCGCCACCGCCGCCGCAATCGAAGAACCCGGGAGCGCCCCGGACATTGTGATCGGCCAGTAATGCTCTTCCAAGGCCCGGGCGACAACGGGATCCTCGTTATCCGCCTGCGCGTAGAGCCGCGCCATGACGCCTTGCAGCTCGGGAAATTCCCCCACCATGTCCGTCACCAGGTCCGCCTTGCTGAGGTCCGCCGCGCGCAGGGCCTGTCCTCGCTCGGTTTCTCCCCAATTTAATTTTTGGGCCATCGCGTCCAGCAACGCTTTGACCCGTTCCTTTTTATCGAACAGCGTCCCCAGATCTTTCTGGAACGTCACGCCGCGCAACGCGTCGACTTTCGCGGCCAGAGGCGTCCGGCGATCCTGGTCAAAGAAAAAACGCGCGTCGGAAAGCCGGGCGGCCAGGACGCGCTCGTAGCCCTCCCGGACCAGTTCCTGATGGACCGATACACCGTTTCGAATCCCGATAAAATGGGGCAGGAGTTTGTGCGACTCCCCGGTTTCCACGGGAAAAAACTTCTGGTGATGCTCGATGCAGGTCACCAGCACCTCGCGCGGCAGCTGCAGGTGCACCGGATCAAAATTACCCAGGATCGCGGCGGGGTGCTCCACCAGGTGAACGACCTCTTCCAGCAGTCTCTCGCGCATCAACACCTGCCCGTGAACCCGGCGCACCGCCTGCTCGGACAATTTATGAATCGCCTCGCGGCGCGCCGCGGGATCCACCAGGACGCATTGGTTTTTCATCAGCCCCACATATTTCCCGCACTGCGCGACCGGAACTTTCTTGGAAGACTGCTGGGACAGGCCGTACGTCCAGCGGCCGGACCGGACGCCGGCGAGCGCAAAGAGCACCCCATCGGAACCCCACAGGGCGGTGAACCAGCGAATGGGCCTTGGAAAACGGAACTGGGTGGGCTCCCAAACCATTGTTTTGGGAAATTCAAGACGGGCGACCCATTGCGGGAAAAGCTCCGCCAGCAGGGCGCGTGTCCCGACGCCTTTCAGCTGGAGGACCGCGCACAAGCGGCCATTTTCGATCTGGAGATCGGCGGGGCGAAGACCGTGCTTGCGCGCAAACCCCAGGGCGGCGGCGCTCCACTGCCCCGCCGCGTCCTTGGCGCTGGTCACGGAAGGGCCCAAAACGCGCCGTTCCTGATCCGGCGAGTGCCCGGCAAGTTCCTGTATGCAGACGGCCAGGCGGCGCGGCGTGCCGTACACACAGACGGATTTAAACACGAGGTGATGGTCCCGGAGAGAATGTTCCGCGATCCCCTGAAGCTGTTTGATCCCCAGCGGGACAAACGACGCCGGCAGTTCCTCGCAGCCAATTTCCAATAAGGCGTCCTTCGCCGTCATAACTTGGCCGTTTCCTTAGTTTTTTCAACTTTTTCCACATACCGCTGGGCCACCTGGCAGGCCAGGCCGCGGACCCGCGCCACGTACCCGACCCGTTCGGAGACCGAGATCGCGCCGCGCGCCTGCAGAAGATTGAAAAGATGTGAGCACTTCAGCGCTTGATCATAGGCCGGCCGAACCAGATCCATCGCCAGCAAGCGCTTGGCTTCGGATTCATGATCATCGAACATCCGCCGCAGCACCTGGACCTCTGCGGCTTCAAAGTTGTACTTCGAATACTCGCGTTCGTCTTCCAGATGAACGTCCCCGTAGGTGATCCCGGGCGCCCAGAGGACCTCGTAGACATTGTTCTTTTTCTGAGAGTACATCGCCAAACGTTCCAGCCCGTAGGTCAGCTCGACAGAAATCGGATCCAGTTTGATGCCGCCGATTTCCTGGAAATACGTGAATTGCGTGATCTCCATGCCGTCCAGCCAGACTTCCCACCCCAGGCCCCAGGCGCCCAGCGTAGGGGATTCCCAATCATCTTCCACAAAGCGGATGTCACGCTGCCTGGGATCAATACCGA
The DNA here is from genome assembly GCA_001800075.1 of Elusimicrobia bacterium RIFCSPLOWO2_01_FULL_59_12. Classification (GTDB taxonomy): domain Bacteria; phylum Elusimicrobiota; class Elusimicrobia; order 2-01-FULL-59-12; family 2-01-FULL-59-12; genus 2-01-FULL-59-12. The sequence continues at coordinate 18,873 of MGUR01000014.1, read as the reverse complement.
TCGCGCGCAGCGACGCCAGATAGATCGCTTGAACATTGTTGGGGGCCGGCTTGAGGATGACTTGATACTGATAATAGTGCTGAAGGCGGTTGGGATTTTCGCCGTAGCGGCCGTCCGCAGGCCGGCGGCTGGGCTCGACATGCGCCACTCTCCACGGCTTGGGTCCCAGACATTTTAAAAAGGTGTTCGGATTGAACGTCCCTGCTCCCTTTTCAATATCGTACGGTTGGGCCAGCAAACATCCCTCTTTGGCCCAGTACTTATGAAGCGTCAGGATGATTTCTTGGAAAGTCATATTTCGACCCCGGTCATCTGCCGGAAGCGGTTCACGTGCAGCGGGTGCGATAAATGGTCGTTCACCACGCTCCCGACCAGGTGCTCAAGCTCGGTCAGGAGCGGATCCTCCCAGCGCATATCTCCCAACCCGCGCAAAGGCATCTGGATCAGAGACTCCGCCCATCCCGGCTGGGAACGCTGGAGCGCGACCCAAGGGTCGCGGTTCTCCAATCCGAATCCCGCCAAATCTAAAAATCGCAGGGCAAACGCCAGCCGGACAAGGTGGACGTGCGCGGCGTCTTCGAGCGTATCCAGCGTTTCCACCAGCAGCGTGAATTTTTCCGGACTGGGCTGTTCTTCCGGTGTCAAGCGATGCACCAGCTCGCAGACCCAGGCCGCCGCCGTGGAACGCGCCAGCTCGGTGCGCAGCCGCGGAAAAGACCGGTGGAGCCGGCCGCCTACAACTTTCCCCCAGGCGGCGCCGGGACGAAGGTACACCGCCATCTCGCACTCCACAAACGGTTCGGTGAGGGCCGCGAAATTCGCCGCCGGCCGGGCGGCGAT
>MGUR01000014.1:0-17994 GCA_001800075.1 Elusimicrobia bacterium RIFCSPLOWO2_01_FULL_59_12 | reverse complement strand
GCCGGACGGGCGGCGCTGATGGCGCGCGCGGTCAAGCGCCCGAGCGTATCGGTGAAAAGCCCTACGATCTTGTCGGCGTCCCGCGAACGGCGGGACCACAAAACGATCGCGCGAAGTTTATGAATCATAGGCGGGAATCAGCGGGGCTGGTCAAATTCATCGGCGATGTCTCCTACGATCGCTTCCACGACATCTTCTATCGTAACGATCCCCTGCGTCCGCCCGCGCGAATCAGTGACCACCGCCAAATGATGTCCTCCTTGGCGAAAACCCTGAAGAAGAACGGACAAAGGAGCCTCGGGCGCGATACGGTAGGGGGGTCTCAGCAGGTCTTCCAGAACCAGCAAACCGGAGCTTCTCCACTCGACCAAGAGATCCCTAGCATAGACGATTCCCAGGATGTTGTCAACGCTCCCAAAATAGACGGGAAGGCGCGAGAATCCGGAGCGGACCATATGCTCAAACATGCGCTCCGAGTTTTGCTCCAACGGGATCGCAATGATCTGGTTTCGGGGAATCATCACCTCGCTGACTTGGGCTTCATCAAAGGCAATGAGGTTCGACAAAATACGCCGCGCGGAGGGCGCCAGCCCTTCCACGTAGGGAGCGGAAATAGTCTGCTGCAGCTCTTCAGCAGTGATCAGCGGTTCGGACGGCATGAAGGAAAAAAGCTTCTTCATCCACTCCGAGAGTGCGGTGAGTCCCCCCAGGACCGGCGACAGGGACCGGCTCACCGCCACCAAAACTCCAGAGGAGGCCAGAAGCACCTTCTCGCAGGCGTGGCGCGCATAAAGTTTTGGAAGAATTTCCCCCAGGAACAAGATGGCCGCACCCGCCAGAAACGACGACAGGAGAAGCACCGCGCCGGGATAAACCGGATGGATTTCGATCAGACGATTGGCAAGACCGACGGCGACGACGCTGGCGCCCAGGCTGGCCAAATCGGTGCAAAGCAGAAGGCTGGCCAGCATCAGACTGGGATTGGAAGACCAGAGTGCATAGGCGCTTTCCATGCGAGGGCGCTCTTTCCGCATGCGCTCCCAGGCGGAGAGTGAAACGCTCATGAGCGCGGTTTCGGATGCCGCAAAAAGCGCGGCCGCCGCAATGCAGACCACAAACAGGCCGCTGTAAATAACGTACATCATACGAGGTCGTCCAATTTTGTTTCTTCGAGGATCTCGCCGATAATTTCTTCCAGAATGTCCTGAAGCGTCACGATTCCAACGCAGTCGCCGGTCGCATCGACCACCGCCGCCAAATGCGTGGCCCCCTTGCGAAAATCTTCCAGCAAGTGCGCGGCGACATAGTCCGGCGGGATGTATAAAGGCCGCCGAAGCAGCGCGTCCAGCTGGAGCGGCAGTACGCCCCGCCAAACGAACAGCAGGTCCTTCGCGTGAAGATAACCCCCAATCTTTTTCGGTGAGACCCGGTAGGCCGGAATGCGGGTGTGGCCCATCTCGGCCACTTCGTCGAGAATCTGTTCGGGATCCAGCCCGAGATTCACCGACTGCACCTTATGAAACGGCGTCATGATCTTAGACACGGGGACGGCCTGCAGCCGCAGCGTACTTTCCATCATCTGCGTGGATGGATGCGCGATTTCCCCCTCCATCGCGCTGACTTGTATCATCTCGCGCAATTCTTCCAGGGAATACTCGGATAACCGGCCGACCGGGGCGCCTTCAAAGATCGTGAATTTATCCAGAAACCCCAGCATCAAGCGCAGCACCGGTGTCGCCCACCGGCTGAGCGCGCTGACAATTCGAATGCTTGCGAGCGTGATGCGCTGCGGATAATGCCTGGCCAAACTTTTTGGAATAAAGTCGGCAAACACAAAGAGCACGGCTGTCATCAGGAGCCATGCGGCCGTCTCGATCCAAGTCTGCGGGACATCCGGCCATAACGCGAAAGCGAGGTTGACCGCCAGCATCGTGCCGAAGATGTTGCTAAGCGTATTGCCCACCAAAATGGTGGTCAGAAGATACTGCGGAGCGGAGAGCCAGCCGCTCAAGGCCACCGCCAACATCGGTTTTTGGGAGATGAGTTTTTTCAGGCGCGGCCGGGACAGGGAGACAAGCGCGGTTTCCGCGGCAGAGAAAAAGAAAGCGAGCGCGAAGAACATGCCGCAGAGCGCCGTCTGCCAAACGGGAAAAACATTCATCGCGCGCCTTTCTCCCAACGGCGCAGCAAATGGTTCTGGCGCTGGAACATCCGCCGGCGCGGGCGCGGCTGGTAATCTGTGTAGCCCACCAGATGCAGGATGCCATGAACCAACAACAGCCGGATCTCGCGTTTTATCGAATGGCGCATCCTCTCGGCTTGAAGCCGCGCTTGAGCGACGTTGAGGGCGATGTCTCCGTCAAAACCGACCGGGCTCTCATAACGGAATGCGATGACGTCGGTCTTCCGGTCCACGCCGCGAAAATGCCGGTTCAGCGACTGGATGCGTTGGGGATGGGTGAACTCCAGCGCTAACTCAACGCGTCCTTTTACTTTTTCCGATACCAGAACAAAATGCGCCAGGGCAGCGAGATCGTCACGGGTCCCTTCGCTTTTTCGGACCGGCGAGGATTTCAGAAGCTGGAAAGACAGATCACAGCTCACAGCATCTGGCTTTGGTTCGGCGGGAGACGGCGCGACGCGTCTTGTTCCGGGAGTTCCGGGTATTCAATGCGGACATGATAGATGGCGCTCAGGGAATGAGCGAAACTGTTGATGATCTTCCGCAGATCGGCGAGCGTGACCGGGGCATTGTCGAATTGCCCGTCCATGAATTTGCTGTTCACAATTTTCTCGACCAGATCCAGAAGCCGTTCGTAGGTCGGTTCCTCCAGACTGCGGCTGGCGGCCTCGCTGGAATCCGCCAGCATGGCGATCACCGTCTCCCGGGAGTGCGGCGTGGGCCCGGAGTACCGGTAGATCTCAGCCGGCGGCGCTTCTTCCTCGTTCTGCTCCAGCGCGCGCATGTAGAAATACTTGATCAAGCTCGTTCCGTGGTGTTCCGGGATAAAGCGCAGGATTTCTTCCGGCACATTGTTCGCGCGGGCGAGCGCGACGCCCTCTTTGACATGCGACATGATCACCATGCTGGACATGGACGGGTTCAGCTTGTCGTGCATCTCGGGTTTGTCCTTGGGGGTGCGGCGCATGGTCTGATTTTCAATGAAATACTCCGGATGCACCAGCTTGCCGATGTCGTGGTAGTACATCCCGACGCGGCAGAGCAGGGAATTGGCGCCGATCGCTTCCGCCGCCTGTTCGGCCATCGCGGCCACCAGCAGCGTATGGTGATAGGTGCCGGGCGCTTCCATCATCAGCCGTCGCAGCAGCGGCCGGTTGAAGTCCCCCACTTCCAGAAGGGTGATCGGGGTCACGCGCGAAAAGAAGGATTCCAAAACCGGCAGCAGGCCGAGCGGGATAACCGCGCACAGGAAACCGTTCAAGGGGGCGGCCCAGCGCAGCTGCGCCCAAACGGTTTTAAAGGACCAGGCGTTGAACAGCCCCAGGCCGTAGATCGCCACCGCGGTCACCCAGGCGACATGAAAACCGGCGCGCCAGATATCCCCGCGCTGACGGACGCTCTTGGACGCCAGCATCGCCGCCGTCCCGGCGAAGAAGGTCACCATCATGGTCGCGAATGAAAACTTGTTGAGCACGCCGGCGACAATCGCGAGCACGAAGGTGATCAGGAGCGCCAGGCGAATGTGCAGCAGAAGCGTGACCACGACCGCGATCGCGCCGATCGGGAGGGCATACACCGGGAATCCCTTGATCCCCAGCCCGAGCTCGACAAAGATGACCCCCAGAACCAGGCACAAGCCGGTGAGGAAAACGGCTTCGTCATCATTCACAAACTGCGGCAGGTCATAGCGGAAATACATCACAAAGAAAAAGACCAGAAAGGCGAGCATGCCCGCCAAGGCCCAGATTTTATGGGGAGACAAACCCGTTTCCGGCAGCAGGACGAAGAAGAGGACCGCGGCGCTGCCGGCGGTCACCAGCGGCGTGGGGACGTGCACTTCCCGGCCCAGAAGCGAGGCCTGGTCCTTTCGCGGGCTTTCCCCCTGGCGCGTCTCAATCCAGCTGAGAAGCGTCTTCAGCGTTTTCCGGAGGGGCGATAAATACCAGGCACTCATACGTCGCGTTTCTCCCAATCGCCGTAAGCGCGCAGGACTTCTTTCACCAGGCCGTGCCTCACGACATCGGATTCCGTGAGGTAAATGATCTGGATGTCCGGAATGCCCTTGAGAATGATCGGAAGCTGCACCAGCCCCGAATGGCGTTTGTTTTCCAAATCGATCTGCGTCACATCACCGTTGACCACCACCTTGGAGCCCATGCCCATCCGGGTCAGGAACATTTTCATCTGCTCGGGCGTGGCATTCTGGCCTTCATCAAGAATAATAAACGCGTTTTCCAGCGTGCGCCCGCGCATATAGGCCAGCGGCACGATTTCGATCGTCCCCTCGTCCCGGTAGAGCCGGAAGCGATCCGGCCCCAACATGGCGTAAAAGGCGTCATACAACGGTTGAAGATACGGGTTCACCTTCTCATAGAAATCGCCGGGCAAAAACCCGAGCTTCTCCCCGGCTTCCACGACCGGCCGGGTCAGCACGATCCGCGAGATCTCTCCCGCTTTAAGCGTTGCCAGCGCGCAGGCCACGGCCAGATAGGTTTTCCCCGTTCCGGCGGGGCCGATCGCCACCACCAGGTCCGATTTCATAACGGCGCTGACATACACTTTTTGCATCGATGTTTTGGCGCGGATCGATTTTCCGAGGGCGCTGGTGTAGGCGGCTTCCCCGGAGACCTCCGGGGGGATCGCTTCGATCCCCACGCCCCGATTTTCCTTTCCCAGGTTCTCACGCATCTCCTCAATGGCGAGCAACGCCTTTTCGACGCGGCCGGGCGCCCCCCGGATCGAGAGGACATGCCCCCGCCCAAAAATCTGGACGCTGTAGGACTGCTCCAAGGCGCGCAGGTTCTTGTCATGCTGACCGAACAGCAGGAGCGCTTCCTGAGAATCCTTCAGATGAACTTTACGCGTAGCCATTCAGAAGCCCTTAAGGTTGCCAGTCGATCGGGGGTATTTTCAAGACTTGTTTTGGATAAATTTTATGGGGGTCTTTAAGGACGTCCCGATTGGCTTCATAAATCAGCGGCCATTTGTCCTTATCCCCATAGACTTTCTGGGCGATCCGCCAGAGCGTATCCCCGGTCTCCTGCCAGATGTAGACCTTGTACTTTTTGAAGGGCGGCGGCGCGGCAATCGGGTGAGGGTCATCGCGGGTGGGATACGCCGTGTCCGGCGGTTTGTCCTGGGTCCAGGCCTTTGGCGACATCGCCAGCAGCATCAGAATGGAAAATAGCGGGCCCTTCCCGTGGGACATATCGGTCTTGAAGCTATCATTTCTCCGACGGATGGTCAAACAACCGGTCTCATGAGCTCAGCTTGATGCCGAGCTCGCGCAGCTGGATGTCCGAAACGGGTGATGGGGCGCTGGACAGCAAGTCCACCCCCTTCTGGGTTTTAGGAAAAGCGATCACGTCGCGGATGGACGTCTCTCCGGACAACAGCGCCACGAAACGATCAAGCCCCAGCGCGAACCCGCCGTGCGGAGGGGCGCCATATTCGAGGGCCTCCAGCAGAAAGCCAAATTGCATCCGGGCCGTTTCCTTGGGAATTTTGAGAAGGTCGAATATGAGCTCCTGGTTTTTCGTCTCGTGAATGCGGATGCTCCCGCCCCCGATCTCGACGCCGTTCAAAACCAAATCGTAGGCCCGGGCGCGCACTTTATCCAACTCCTTGCCCGAACGGATGATTGTCCAATGCTCCGGATACGGCGCGGTAAACGGATGATGCACCGCGTTCCAGCGCTCGGCGTCGGCGTCCCATTCAAAGGACGGGAAGTTTTCCACCCAGAGAAAATTCCACTTCCCGGCCGGGATACGTTTAAGGCTCTCCGCCAGGCGGCGGCGCAGGAGGCCCAGCACCTTGAACGCGAGGGCGGCTTCATCGGCGACGAACAGGGTGAGATCGCCTTCCTTGGCCTGCGCGGCGCTGCGGATGGCCTCGAGCTCGGCGGGCTTAAAAAATTTTGCGATCGGCGAGTCGGCGCCGCCGGCCGTCCATTTCATCCAGGCCAGCCCTTTGGCGCCCAGGGTGTTGACCCACTGGGTCAGCTCATCCAGCTCCTTACGCGAGAAGGCGGCGCCCTTTTCCACGCGGATCCCGCGCACGGTCCCGCCGGCTTCCACCGCCTTGGCGAACACCTGGAAACCGCACGTCTTGGCGATGGCGGAAAAGTCGACCAGCTCCATCCCGTAGCGCGTGTCGGGAGCGTCTGTGCCGTAGCGATTCATCGCTTCATCATAAGTCATGTGCGGAACGGGGCCGGGGAACGACTGCCCCGTCGCGACGCGGAACGCTTCCCCGACAGAGCGCTCGACCACCCCCATGACATCCTTCTCATCGACAAACGACATCTCGAGGTCCACCTGGGTGAACTCCGGCTGGCGGTCCGCGCGCAGGTCTTCGTCCCGGAAACAACGGACGATCTGGAAGTATTTATCGTAGCCGCCGACCATCAGGATCTGCTTAAAAAGCTGGGGACTCTGCGGCAAGGCATAGAAAGCGCCCGGGCTCAACCGGGCGGGGACCAGGAAGTCACGCGCCCCTTCGGGTGTCGATTTGGTCAGGAAAGGCGTTTCTATCTCGAGAAATCCTTCCTTCGAGAGCTGCTGGCGGAAGGACTGGCTGATGTCATGCCGCATGCGCATGTTCTTTTGCAGGGTGGGACGCCGCAGATCGAGGTACCGGTAGCGCAGGCGGACGTCTTCTCCCGCTTCGGAGTATTCGGAGATCTCAAACGGCGGCGGCTTGGACGCATTGAGGATGACCAACCCGGCCGGATCCACTTCGAGTTCAATTTCGCCGGTGGCGATGTTTTTATTCTGCGTGCCCGCGGGCCGTTCGGTCACCCGGCCTGACACCTGGACTACGTATTCACCCCCCAGCGTCGAAGCCGCCTGGAAAACCTCTTTATTTTCCGGCTTAAAGACGATCTGAACCAGGCCCGTCCGGTCGCGCAGGTCGCAAAAAAGTACTCCCCCATGATCGCGGCGGCTATGGATCCAGCCGCAGAGAGTGACGCTTTTCCCCGCGTCTTTCTTACTCAATTCACCACAATAGGAGGTTCTTTTCATCGAAGATGGATTATATAATACGCCCGTGTTGGCGATGTGCACTAAACATTTCTGCCTCCTAGCGGTCTGTCTCGGACTCCCGGGAGTCGTCTGGGGCACCGTAGAGGAATCGACCTTCACGATTAACGTCCCGGAAACCGATCAGACCACCTCCACCCAAGAGTCAGAGGCCAAAGGGATCATCCCTCCCAGATCGATCATCCTGAAGTCCACCGAACCTCTCACCCCCACCAGCCTTTTCCCGATTAAGAAGCCGTATGACCAGGCCCGAGAAGAGTTGATCCAGGCCCTGGATCTCTGGAATGCGGGACATGCCGAGGCGGCGTCCGACAAAGCGTTGGAAGCCTACGACGACCTGCTTATGCTGCGCAGGGTCCCGGGTGTCAAACGCTCTACCCTGCGAGCGCAGGCCCATCAGGCGGCGGCTGTGTATGTGGAGGCAGGGATCGCCTATATCCGAGGCTATGTGAAAAAGCTTGGGGAGACCTCGGAGGCTGTGGAGGAGGGTATCGCCCGCCTGGGGGACCTCCGGGACGTCGCCCGCAACTATCCGGAGCTCAATCGGATGCTAAATAACGCAATAAATCAACTTTCCGGCTCACCGTCGACCCCCCAAACTAAAAAATAGAATCTGCTCCATATTTAGAAGCAAAATTGATAATTACAGCCCTGTATTATGGGTCCAATATGGGGATTGACAAACCCCCCATCCGGGGTTAGAAGGGAAGTAGGCAGCAAATCATCATGGAGGTCTCTGGCCAAGGTGATGCTGGACGCGGTTTCAGGCGAATCTGGTACAGGTTTGTAGGGAATCGCGAGCGTAAAGAGGAGGTGAGGGTAGATGCACATAATTGTGCTAGGAATCGCGTGCTTAAGCGTTCAGTTCTTCGCTAAATACGCCGGCATGAATGTGAAGAAGGTGCTCTATGACCTCGTCGGTCTAGGGGGCCTTTTCTTCCTTCTCACGGCGGCCTCCGGGTTGGACATCGGGGGCGGCGACACGCTCCGTCACATCGTCGGCCTGGTGGGCGTCATCTCTCCAATCATGGGATGGCTATGCCTGTTGGGTGGGACGTTGATGGGCGTACTGGACCTGCTGATCCATCACGAGCGACTTCTCCCTCACTAAGAGAACTCTATCGTGGTTTTTTGATTCACACCGGAACCCCCGATCGGAAGATCGGGGGTTCTGCTTTTTGGAAGGTTAAGCCGCTTTGCGGAGTTTGGGAGGGTGGTTCAAAACAATGGCGAGCTATCACCGATTCCTTCATTTATTTTTCGCAGATTGCAAAATGGTATCGTTTCAGCTGTGAGTCGCTTCGGTCTTATCATGGCCGCGGGTTTTCTTATTTCCTCCCTGAACGCCGCCTTCGCCGTTCAAAAAGCCGTCGTGATCGTTCCGGTCGCCGATGTGTGGAGCGTTTATCCGGGGACCTCTCCCGCGCTGGGAGATGATCAGCGGGAAACCCAAGCGCTTTACGGAGAACGGGTGAGGGTGCGCCAGACCCGGGGGGCCTGGGCGAGGATCGAGGCCTTGGACCAGCCCGAATTTTCACACCATCAAAAATGGGAAGGCTACCCGGGATGGATCGACCGGCGCGCCGTCAATCTGACCACGGCTCCGAACATGGCGGAGGCGGTCGTCGCATCGACCTGGACGATCGCCATGGAACCGGAAACGGCGCCGGACGTCTGGCTATCCCTCGGCAGCTTCCTGCGGCCCGCGGGGAAAACGGATGATTTGTGGGTCATCTCGACGCCCCGGGGCGACCGCTGCATCAACTTCAGCTTCACACGGAAACTGCTCCCCGCGCAGGAACGCGCTACCCGGGAGGCGATCCTCTCCTCGGCCGGAAAAATGATGGGCGTTGCCTATCTCTGGGGAGGGCTGACCGCCGCGGCGTCTCCGCCTCAGCCGCTCGTCGATAAACAAACGAAGTTTGGCGTGGATTGCTCAGGCCTGGTGCACCTTGCCTACCGGGTCAACGGCCTGACCGTCCCCCGCGACTCTCACGAGCAATGGATGAAAGCCGCCAAACTCAAACGCGGCGAACTCCTGCCGGCAGATCTTATTTTCTCCGCCAGCGCGGATAAGCCGGAAAAGATCGTTCACGTCACCCTCTATGCGGGAGGCGAATACCTTCTGGAAGCGCCGCAGACGGGAAAGGTCGTCAGAAAGGTCTCTTTCAAAGAGAAGTACGGGGCGGAGTTCTTAAAAGTCGAATCCGGCCAGACCGTCGGAGACCGGGTGATCTACTTCGGGAGATTACTAGAGGATGGAAGGTAGAAAATGGAGGATCGTCGAGGAATTTTTAACCATGTTTTCCTTGACTATCTTCTACCCTCTATCCTCCATCCTCAATAAATTATGCCTCTGATTCAGTCGATCCGCATGACCCCCGTCAGTTTCCGCCTGCATCAGCCCTTTATCACCGCCTCGGGCAAAAAAACAACGACCCACAACGTCCAGGTCACGGTGGGTCTTTCCGATGGAACGGCCGGCGTGGGGGAGGCTTCCTCGTCCCTCGCCATGCCGGGCGAATCTCAGAAAAACATGGAGGAGGCGCTTAAAGAACTGGTGCCGGAAGTGCGTGAAAAAGACATCCAAGACTACCGATCGTTGATTCAAACCTGCTGGCGATTGCAGCCTTACCACCCGACGGCGGTCGCCGCCTTGGAATGCGCCCTGCTCGACGCCTACACCCATTGGAAAAAGCAGCCGCTCTATCAATTCCTTGGAGGCCGCCAAACCTCGGTGGAGACCGACCTCACGCTCTCTATCGGAACCCCCGCCAAGCTCTATCAAAGCGCCAAAGGCGCCGCGAAGAAAGGCTTCCGTAAATTTAAAATCAAATTGGCCGGGGATTCCCCTCAGAAAGACGCCGAGCGGGTGCTGGCCGTGCATCGCGCCGTCCCCCGGGCGGCTCTGGTCGCCGACGGCAACCAGGGCCTGAACGCGTCGCAAGCGCTGGACTTCGTCCACCGGCTGGCGAAGGCCCGCGTTCAACTTGAATTTCTCGAACAGCCGTTCCCCAAACATGACCTTCCCTTGATGCGCTCTTTCCGTAAAAAAAGCCGTGTGCCGCTGATGGTGGATGAGACCGTCCTGACACCGGCGGATGCCTTGCGGGTTTTTGAATCCGAGGCGGCGGACGGGGTCGTGATCAAGCTGGCCAAGAGCGGCCTCTTGGGCGCGCTCGATATCATCCAGACCGCGCGGCGCTTCAAAAAACGGCTGGCGATCGGCTGCATGGAAGAATCGAAGCTCGGCCTGGCGGCGAGCGTTCACCTGGCGTGCGGCTCGGGGGCTTTCGACTGGATCGATCTGGATTCGGTATTTCTAGTGGAGGAGCCTGCGCGCCGGGGAGGCTTCCGGATCAGCGGCGCCCGGCTCTCGGTGGCCGGCGTTAAGGCGGGAATCGGAATGTGATCACGCACCCCGCGCTTCTTGCCCTGACCCTGGGGGGTCTGATCCTCGGCATCCTGAAGCTCGAAAAAAATCCCGCCTGCCTCAGACTCTTCCACTATCTCCCCGCTCCGTTTTGGTGCTACTTCCTTCCGATGGTCCTTTCCACGCTGGGGGTGCTTCCAGAGAAGTCACCCGTCTACAGTTTTCTCACGACCTATCTGCTTTCCGGATGTCTGATCCTTCTCCTCCTGAACGTCAACGTGCCCAGCATCTTGAGACTCGGTCCCGCGGCCCTGGGCGCTTTGGCGGTGGGTTCATTGGGCATCGGTCTCGGGGCCGTGGGCGCCTTTGCGATTTTCGGCCGCTGGCTCCCTCCGGAAACGTGGAAAGGAGTAGGCGCGCTTTCCGCCAGCTGGACGGGGGGCAGCGCCAACATGCTCGCGGTCAAAGAAGGCCTGCAGACGCCGGAGGCCGTTTTCGCGCCCATGGTGATCGTGGACACCCTCATCACCTACCTTTGGATGGGAATCATGATCGCGCTGGCGGTTTTTCAGGACCGGTGGGACAGGTGGGTCAAGGCCGACCGTTCGGCCTTGGACGACGCCGCGCAACGGCTGCAGAACGCGGAACTCGGAACGCGGAGCGACACACAACGGTCGCTCGCCAGCCGTGTGGCGAGTTCGGAAGATGGAAACTCTCATGAAGATATCAACCTTCCGCGCTCCGCGCTCCGCGCTCCGCGCTGGATTCACGCCCTCTGGCTGATCGGCGGGAGCATGCTGATCGGCGCGGCGTGCCTGGCGTTGGGCCGCCGGCTGCCGACCGGGGGCGGCGTGCTGAACCCCGCGGGGTGGGCTTTCCTGATCGTGACATTGATCGGCATCCTGCTGTCGCTGACGCCGGCGTCCCGATTGGAAAAATACGGCGCCTCGCGCTGGGGTTACGCGTGTTTGTACCTGCTGTTGGCCGCGATGGGATCCAAAGCGAGACTGCAGTACATCCTTCAAGCGCCTCTTTTGATTGTCATGGCGGCCGTGTGGGTTTCCATGCATGCTTTTTTGCTCGCCGCTTACGGCTACCTCCGGCGCGTTCCCATGTTCTTCCTGGCCGCCGCCAGCCAGGCCAACATCGGCGGCACGGCATCCGCTCCGATCGTGGCCGGCGTATACCAACCGCGCCTGGCCTCGATCGGCCTGCTGCTGGCCGTCGCCGTCAACGTCGTCGGCACCTACATCGGCTACCTGATCGGCCACCTCTGCAGCCTGCTGCACCCCTGACACCCCCCCCCATAGGCCCATAGGCCCAACAATGGACCCTATTTAACAGATGTAAATTTGTTAATGCATGTTAAATCTCTCCTTGAAAGGAGGGTGCGCTCAGGCTATATGCATGTAGTTTCGAGCCCGTCCCATCCCCGAAAGGACATCGCGTGCATCGCTTGCTTAAAAACTTGGCGTCCGGATTTTTGTGCCAATTTTTCATTACTCCCGTCTACGGTGGCCAGGAGCAAAAGCCCTTCATTCAGGCTGCACGCGTGGAAGCGATCTATCATCATCTGGTTAAAAACCATTGGGTCCCGGAAACGGGTCTTTTCATCAGTTTCTTTGGCACCCAGGACCGCAAACTGGTCCAGCAGGCTTCCACCTATGATCAGGCCGCAGCGGGCATTCTGGCGCTGAGGCTGGGAGATATCGAGCGCGCGCGCGGGATCTTCCATTTCTTCCGGTCAGCCTGGCTGGAAGGACCGCTTAAAAGCGGACGGGAGGGCGTCTCCGGGCTGGCGAATTTCTATAACGCGGAGTTCGGCGGGGACGGCATCGAAAAAACGATCCACATGGGACCCAACGCCTGGGCCGGCCTCTTCGCGGCGACGCTCGGCAACGTGACCCAGGATAAGGAAGCCACGGAGTGGGCCTTGAAAGTGGCTCACTGGGCGGCCCAGGATCTCGCGCACAGCGGGGGAGCGGTGGCCATGGGCCCGATGCACGGGGCAGACGACGTCCCCTGGCCGAAAATATACTCCACGGAGAACAACCTCAGCTACTACGCTCTGCTGGCGGAACTTCTGCGCGCACCGGCCCTCGAGGCGGCGGACCGTCAGTGGCTGGAAGCGGAGAAAAATAATCTGGAGGATTGGCTGGTGACCACGGCTTTTGACCGGCTGGCTTACACCATGAACAGGGGCATGAACCCCGATGGCGTGGACCGCATTCGAGCGTTGGACACGATCACCTGGCTGATCTCGGCGCTGGGGCCGGAGCGCCTGAACGCGCGCGGCATCGATCCGGACCGCTTGATGCTCCAGGCGCAAGAATCATTTGAAGTCAGCGTCAATGGACTGGCGGGGGTGGATCCCACCGATCAACCCGAAGCCGATCTGACATTCACGCTGATTACCGAAGAGGTCATTCCCCGCGGAGCCGCGCCGCGCACGGCTGAAAACGGTCATCGCATGATCTGGTACGAAGGCTTGGGGCAGTACATCAATGCGCTGAATACGATGGCGCACTACAGCGAACAGGCGGGACGTCCGGAAAAAGCGCTGGCCTATACCGAGAAAGCCCTTCTCTTGACCGAACAGTTTGACCAGGCCGCCCTGCCGAACCACGCGGCGGGGGCCGCGTACGCTTACGCCACCGACGGGAAGTTCTTCCATGACGGGTGGTACCCGCCGATGGACGCCGCGGACGGACCGGCGTCGTCCTTGATCTCAGCCGTCTGGCGCTGCTACGCCGGCCTGGGGATCGACCCGCTGGCCGGTAAAGACATCGCCGGCGTTCCCGCGGTCGATATCTCCGCACCCAAGATCGCGCGGGTGAACCGCCCCCGTCCGAGCGTCCTCTATGGCGCTTCCGACGACATGGTCATCCAGGCGTGGCAGCATCTCCAACAGGGGGACACCGACCGCGCCATCCAGCAGGCGCAGGCGACGATCGCCGAGTGGTCTGAATGGGCGCTGAAGCTCCAGGAGAAGAAGGCGCGCAAGGTGGGACATCTCGTCGAGTATTCCGGCCTGCCGGAACAACGGAAGGAGATTTTCAGCTACTGGGCCTTGAATGACGTCGCCGCCGCCCATTTTATCCTGGGGAAGGCGTTCGACCAGAAACGCCATCACCCCCAGGCCGCCGGGGCCTTCCAACAAATCGTGCAGAATTACTCCCTGGCCCAAATATGGGATCCGCGCGGCTGGTTTTGGTCCCCGGTCACCTCCATCGGCGAGGAGTTCGTCAGCGCGGATCCTCGTCACTACGGCGATATCCTGCCGCAAATGCTGGCCGCGTCTCCAAACATCGGGAATCAACCCTTCTAAACGTCCGTCACCCCGGCGAAAGCCGGGGTCCAGTGACTTTGCCATAAACGCCGCTGGATTCCGTCCTCCACACAGCTCGGCGGACGGCCCGTCCGGTCGTGTGGCGGGCCGGCTTACGACCGCCGGAATGACGATAAGACAGGTTTTACTCTTCTTCTCTCAGGCGGGCTTTGTAGGCTTGGTCTTGATCGAGCACTTTCACATCGGGGGTGATGACGGCAAAGGGGATGTTGCGTTTCTTGAGAATCTCCCCGATTTCGCCGGTGTGAAACCCGCCGCTGATAAGCACCGTGATGCCCGCGTCCGCTCCCATCCGCTTCTTCAGATTATCCGCCATCGCATGACTGCGCTGATCCGCGGCAAGGTAATACTCTTCCGCCAATTTAACGGTCTGTTGGTACACCGGCGGCCCCTGCGGGTTCAAAGCCCGCCCCTGCAGATACGCCCGGTATTCATCCGGTTGGAGCCGAAGCATCAACAGTTTGGTGACAAGATCCAGCTGTTTCTGCATGGACTTCCCCGCCCCTTCCTTTAGAATTCCCTTGGTCGGACGAAGATAATTGAGCGCCTGGGGTCCGTATTTGTCGACCTGCTTGGCGGCGCGCCAGTTCTTGCGGTAAAGATCCGGGTCATCGACCCCCCACAAATGGATCGTGGAGAGGCTCACCGGCGCCGGCGTCTGGCTTTTGACAAAATAGGATTTGAATCGGCCCCAGAGCACGCCGCCCTGCTGGAGCGCATCGGCGGCGGTCTCGGTGGCGGCCAGCTCGGCCCCGGTGAGATAGGCCCGGCGCAGCAGCATTTCCTCGAAACCGCGGCGGATCAGCCGGGGCAGGCTGCGCAGGAGCGACACATCGCCTTCCCCGGAGGCGCCTTCAACGCACACCAGTAAGCCCCGTTCCTTATTGAGCCGGTTCAGCCGGTAAAGGATGGCTGCGATGTTCTTCTGCACCCCCACGTTGGCGTGAAGATCCTGGATCATGACCACCAACGGCTCGCGTTGGAGATTGAGCGGTTGGCCGCCTTTGACCGGCCGCCAATAGTCGGTGATCGTGCCCTGCCGGGGTGGGATGGCGAAGGGCGGGCGTCCGTACGGCTGCTCCGCGGCGAACGCCGCGCTGCAGACACAGATCCAGATCGCCAACAGAAGGGACTTACCCATGGGTCATGCCCCCGGACGATACCAAAATTAGGAGTTCGGTGACAAAAGCGAGGAAAAACCCGAGGACCAGGCCGGCCGCCGCCACTGTTTCGTCTTTGAGTTTGCGGCCCAAGTGAAGCAGTTCGCCGATGATGTAGAGAATCGACCCGCTGGCCAGGGCGAGGAAAAAAATCTCGACGGGCTTGACGGTCCACCAGGTGCCGATAATCGTTCCGATCAGCGTCGGGGCGCCTCCGATCAGTCCCAGGGCTCCCAGAAAACCCCAGGACGTCGGGTGCCCGGTCAGCGGCGCCACGATGCCGAACCCTTCCGTCGCGTTGTGCAGCGCGAAGCCCACCACCAGGAGCAGGCCCAAGGACGTATTCCCCCAGCCAAACGCCTGGCCGACGGCCAGACCCTCGCTGAAATTGTGCAGGCCCAACCCGATGGCGATCATGAGAGAGATCCGGCGCGCATTCTGCAGGGGAGTCGATTCGTCCTTGGCGTCCTTGACAAATCGCTTCTCAAACCACACCAGCCCCATCAAACCGATCAGGAGTCCAAGTGCAAAAATCGTGCTGTATAAGACCGAGTCCCCCAGCGTATCGAACCCTTCCGATGTGGACAAAAACAAATCCTCGATATCGTCGAGCACTTTCGCGGTGATTTCGACCAGCAGGAAAACGAGGACGCCGGTGGACATCGCGGTCAGAAACCCGCGGACGCGGTGGCTGAGCGACGTGACGAACGCCAGCGGCAGCCCCAGAAAGATCGTGAAGCCGGAGAGTCCGCCCAGCAGGATCGCCGTGTAGTTGAAATCCACTTTCATCAATTCCGGGGAGGGGGGTGTTGGCAGTGCTGGCAGCGCCCGAACATCTCGTGGCGGTGCCAGAGCGGAGCGAAATGGAGCGCTTTGCAGGTTTTTTCCTGGACGCGTTCGACTTCAGGCCACTGCACTTCGCGGATGCTGCCGCAGTCGATGCAGATCAAATGATCATGGTGCGGCCGCTCGTGCTTGATCTCGAATTTGGGCAGGCCGTGAGGGGATGTGACGCGCTCCGCAAGATGGCATTCCTCCAGCATCTTCAGCGTGCGGAACACGGTGACCTTCCCCACCCCTTTGGGCTTCAGGGCCTGGCACACGTCGTTCTGTGTGACATGCTGTTCGGCGCTCAGGAGGTAATCCACAATCATCTCGCGCTGTTTGGTCAAACGCAGGTTCTGCGTCGAAAGATGCTGCTGAAAGACCTCGCGGATTCGCTCCGCGTAGCCCTGCCGGCCGGCCGTCCAAGTCGGATAAAAGACAAGTTCTCGGGTCACTTCGCATCCTTTTCTTGTTGAAATGATGTTTCAATATAGGATATCCGTCAGGGAAACGTCAACTTCGAGGCGAGAGGACGTTGGTGTCTTGAAGGAACGTCTGGATCGAATCCAGGAAGCGTTTCCCTGTGGCGTAGTAGCCGTCGTTGTGGCCGCCGGTAAGCTCCACCAGACGCTTGGGGCTGGCCGCCGCCGCGTACAGCCGCTGGCCCATGCGGAACGGAACGATCTCATCGTCGGGGCTGTGCAGAATCAGGATCGGCAGGCGCAGCTCAGAAATCTTCGACAGGTTGTCATAGCGGTACTTCACCAGCCAGCGGACCGGCAGCCAGGGATACACGAGCTTCCCCATCGCGACCGTGGAAGTGAAGGGGCTTTCGAGGATGATCGCGCCGGCCCCCGGACCTTGTTCTTCTAGATCAGGGGCCGTACCCGCAGGCGCGGATGCGGGTACGGCGGGATGCTGGCGCGCCAGCTCGACCGCGACCGCGCTTCCCAGGGATTCCCCATACAGAATGATCTTGCGGGCTGGGATTTTCTGGATATCCGCCAGGAACCGATAAGCGGCCTCCCCATCGAGATACGTCCCTTTTTCGGAGGGTTTGCCTTCACTCTCGCCATATCCCCTGTAGTCAAACAATAAAACCTGGAAACCCCGGTTGTGAAAATCCAGCGCTTTATCCAGCCGGTGGCTGATGTTCCCGGCGTTCCCGTGAAAAAACAAGATCGTGGGCGCCGTCCCTTTATTTTTTTGCGGGATAAACCAACCGTGAAGCTTCTGGCCATCGTTCGTTTGCAGGAAAACGTTCTCATAAGACAAGCGATAAGCCGCGGGCGTCGCCGCGATCCGCCGGTCGGGAAAATACAAGGCACGCCGCTCCAAGGTGCTCAGCGAGTACGCCAGCAGGACTAACAGGATAAGTAAGAAGACCCCTTTAAGCATCATTCACGTTCTAGGAAACGATGCCCAAAAGCTCCTGGATGTCGTCGATTTCGTAGTCGGCTTCGACGTTTTGGGCGTTTTGGAGGTCGCCGTAGCGGGCGAAAACGGTTTTGAGGCCGACTTTTTTGGCGCCGACCATGTCGCGCTCGGCCCAGTCGCCGATCATGACGGCTTCGTCCGGCTTGAGCTTCAAGCGGTCGAGCGCCGTGAGAAAAGGCTTGGGATCCGGTTTTTTCACCCCGCTGTCGTCAAAGGTGACGACCGCATCGAAATAGTGCTGGAGTCCCAGGCCGCAGATGCGCAGCCATACGGGCAGGCGCGGGGCATCGGACACCACGGCCATTTTCAGGCCGCGGTGGACCAGGCCGGTCAGCGTCAGGTGAACATGCGGGTAGAGCGCCAGCGTCCCTTCTTTGGCGCGCCGGTAGCCGATGATCCCCGACGCCAGGATTTTATAGTCGATCTTTCCGAATTCCTGGGTGAGCACTTTGTCGAAGATCTGCTGGTCTTCGATCCCCTCTTCCCAGTACACCTTGTAGATTTTGTCGATCATCTCCTGCTTTTTATACGGCAGGCCGGCGTCGATCATGGCGTCCACGGCCGCGTTCACGGCGGCGCGCTTCATTTTAATGAAGTCCATGAGCGTGTTGTCGAAGTCGAAGATG
>MGUR01000013.1:21180-23407 GCA_001800075.1 Elusimicrobia bacterium RIFCSPLOWO2_01_FULL_59_12 | reverse complement strand
ATCCCGGTGGGCGGGGTCGGAAAGAATAATGACGTCATTGATAATGGGGTAAGTTTTCGAGCCGACCTTGAGCGTCTTTTCGTCCACCGAGACATCCTGCGTCCCGAAAAGATCTCTCAATGAGGCGATTTTATCTTGGTAGTACACCATCATCTCCTTTTATTCATTGTACCGATGGTAGAGTCTGGGACCCATATAATTGTTAAAATAGCCGCCGAGGTCAATCATTCCCCATGTCAGGTCATTCCCGTTGGGCAGGCATCAAGCATAAAAAAGGTTTGGCGGACGCCAAGCGCGGCAAGCTTTTTACCAAGATCATCCGCGAAATCTCCATTGCCGCGAAAATCGGCGGGGGCCAACCGGACAGCAATCCCCGTCTGCGTAAGGCGATGGAAGATGCCCGCGAAGCCAACATGCCCGCCGACAACATGAAGAAAGCCATCCAGCGCGGCACAGGAGAATTGCCCGGCGTCAATTATGAAGAAATGCTGTATGAAGGCTATGGGCCCAGCGGTGTGGCGGTCATGGTGGAGGTGACGACCGACAATAAGAACCGCACGGCCGGGGAGATACGGCGCATCTTTTCAAGCCACGGCGGCAACCTGGGAGAAACCGGCTCCGTCGGCTGGGTGTTTTCCTCCAAAGGGCTGATTATGGTGGAGAAATCCAAAGCCAAAGAAGACGCGCTCATGGATTTGGTTTTGGAGGCGGGCGCGGAAGACCTGCTCACGGAAGATCCGGATGTGTTTGAAATTACGACGCCGCCCGCCGATTTTGAGAAAGTAAAAAAAGCCTTGGACGCCAACCACATTCCGACCGTCAGCGCGGAGGTCACGATGGTGCCGAAGACCACCGTGAAGTTGGCGGGGGGACCGGCCTCGCAGATGCTGGCGCTGATGAACGCGCTGGAGGAGCATGACGACGTGAAAAACGTCTATGCCAACTTCGACATCCCCAAGGACATTATTGAAAACGCCATTAAATAACGGCAGACGGGGAGACGCGGCGGCGCGGGGACGCGGCGAAACGACGCAGCTTTCCCCGTGTCCCGGTGTCCCGGTGTCCCGGTGTCGGGTGTTAGGAGTGGATCCCGGTTTGGCGACCACGGGCTGGGGCATCGTGGAAAAGAACGGCGCTCATCTCACGCTCCACCGCTTCGGCGCGATTCTCACCCCCGCCCGCTCCCCGTTGCCTCAGCGTCTCTGCCGCATCCGCCAGGAGCTTCAGCGCGTGATCGAGGACTTCCAGCCCGCCGTCCTGGCCATTGAAGAACTCTACTTTGCGAAATTTGCCGTCAGCATCGCCGCGACCGCCCAGGCGCGCGGGGCGATTCTTTTAACGGCCGCCGAAGCCGGCCTGGAGGTGGTCGAGTACAATCCGCGCGCGGTGAAAATGGCGATGACGGGGTTCGGCTCCGCTTCCAAGGAACAAATGCAAACGATGGTCCAGCGTTTCTTTCACCTCGCTGAATTGCCCCGGCCGGATGATGCCGCCGACGCGATGGCGATCGCGCTCTGCCACTTGCAGACCCACCGCCAACTGGTGCCCTCATGATCGGGAGCCTCCGCGGAAAACTGCTGCACAAGTCGCCCGGACAAGCGTTGGTCGACGTGCAGGGGATGGGCTATGACGTGCTCACCCCCCTGACGGCCTATGATCGCCTTCCCTCCATCGGCCAGGACGTTCAGCTCTATATTTCGGAGTCCATGGGGATGTACGGCGGCGGCCTGACCCTGTACGGGTTTCTTTCGCTTGAAGAAAAGGAGATCTACACGCTTTTGAAGGAAGTGCCGGGCGCCGGATCGAAAAAAGCGCTGGATTACCTCGATAAAATCTCCAAGTCATCGCCCGATTTTCGCCGCGCGATCCTGGACGGCGACGTCCGCGTCTTGGTCAGTTTGTTTGGATTCACTAAAAAGACCGCGGAGAAGATGATCGTCGCCTTGAAGGACCGGCTGGCGGGTCTTCGGGTGAGCGGCAAGGAAAAATGGGCGCCTTCGCCGCAGCCCACCGGATTCAGCGAAGCGATCGCCGCACTGGTCCAGCTGGGATATCGTGAAACGGAAGCGCGCGCCGCGCTGGAACAGCTTCCATCGAATGCGCGTGCGGAGAACTCGACGACGACGCTGGTCAAGGAAGCGCTCAAACAACTCTCATGAAAAGCCTCACCCACCGCCTGCGGCGGTCCCCCCTCTCCCTGATGGGAGAGGGTTTTCAACCGTTTGGA
>MGUR01000013.1:19679-21138 GCA_001800075.1 Elusimicrobia bacterium RIFCSPLOWO2_01_FULL_59_12 | reverse complement strand
GGGGTGAGGTTCTCCTGATGACCAAACTACCTTCCACTGTCCTCCCCACGACAGCGGCGCCGGATGAGGAGCCATTTGAACGGTCCCTGCGCCCGCAGACCCTGGATGAATTCATCGGTCAGGATCGGCTGAAAAAAAATCTTCGCGTCTTTATCGAAGCCGCTCGCCAGCGCAAGGAACCGCTGGATCACTGCCTTTTTTACTCGCCTCCGGGCCTGGGCAAGACCACGCTGGCCGGCATCATTGCGCATGAAATGCAGGTGGGCCTGCGCATCACCTCGGGTCCGGTTCTGGAGCGCAAGGGGGACCTGGCGGCGATCCTGACCAGCCTGTCGCCCCACGATGTGTTTTTCATCGATGAGATCCATCGGCTGAATCATGTCGTGGAAGAGACGCTTTATTCGGTCATGGAGGATTTCAAGCTGGACATTATCATCGGGGAAGGCCCCAGCGCCAAAACGATCAATCTGCCGATCCAGCCCTTCACCCTGGTCGGCGCGACCACCCGGGCGGGCCTTCTCACCAGCCCGCTCCGCGACCGTTTCGGCATCACCGCGCACCTGGAATTTTATTCCGAAGCGGAGCTCGTCCACATTCTCCAGCGCTCCAGCCGGATTCTAAAAATCGGCGTTGAGGAAGGCGGGTTTCATGAAATCGGGCGCCGGAGCCGCGGCACGCCGCGGATCGCCAACCGTCTCCTTCGCCGCCTGAGGGATTTTGCGGATGTGTCGGAGGACGGCCGGCTGACGGCGGCGGTCGCTCAAAACGGCCTGAGCGCCCTGGATGTCGATGACCGCGGACTGGATACCATGGACCGCCGCCTGTTATCCGCGCTGATTGAGAAGTTCAAAGGAGGCCCCGTGGGGGTTGAGACCCTCGCCGTGGCGCTCTCGGAAGATGTCGATACGCTGACGGATGTCTACGAACCGTTTTTGATCCAGTGCGGCTTTCTCGCGCGCACCCCCCGCGGCCGCGTCGCCACCGAACACGCCTACCGCCACTTGAACATACCGCCGCCCGCGCAAGAGAGTCTCTTCTAGCCTTTCGTATGGAATTCCCATTCAAGCTCTTTAAAAAGTGACGGGATCACCGCGCATGCTCCCGATGTGTCTGGCCCTGGTCCTGCCGCTCGCTGCGTGCGCGATGGAACGTGCCGGCAGTCAGTCGCCGTGGTTCGGCGGCCCGCCCAAGGCGGATGGGGTCAAGCTCCAGCTTCCCCGCGCGATCAAGGTTTCGCTTTTGCAAAGCCGGCGGACGTTAACGGTGGGATGCAGCGGCCGGTATGCTTATATTCCCGTGAAGACGGGTTTGTCTGTCGCGGTCGGTTCCCGAACGGCCCTGCGTGTGCGCGGGGTGAACGGCGGGATGATGATCGGACAGAAAAAATTTACCGGGGCGGTGCGGGTGTCGCCCCAGGAGTCTGAAAGCCGCTTGGTTCTGAATCAAAGGGCCTATCGCG
>MGUR01000013.1:9737-19660 GCA_001800075.1 Elusimicrobia bacterium RIFCSPLOWO2_01_FULL_59_12 | reverse complement strand
GGGACGTTTCTTCTCCGACCCGACGGGCGAGGCGCCGTGCAAGTCATCGAACAGGTGCCGTTTGAGGAGTACCTGCGGGGCGTGCTGCCGCGCGAGGTCGGCGCCGATTGGCCGGCGGAGTCCTTGAAGTCGCAGGCCGTGATTTCCCGGACATACGTCCTGGCGATGATGAACCGGTCTGTCTACAAGGATTACGATGTCACTAACGACGTCCGGTCGCAGGTGTACGGCGGGCTGCAGGCGGAGAAGCCCGCCACCAGCGAGGCGGTGGAGGAGACCCGCGGTGAAATCCTGGTGGACGGCGCGGGCGCTCCGGCGCTGAGCTTCTTCCATTCGTCCTGCGGGGGCCGGACGGAAACCCCGCCGTATGTCTGGAGTGATCTGCAAAATCCTCCGACGGATTTTGAAAGCATCCGCGACCCTTACTGCCGGAGCGATCCCTACCGCTCCTGGGCGCGCGACATCAGCGCGGAACGGATCCAGAACCGCTTGCGGCGGGCCGGTTATCGCGTAGGGACGCTTCGAAAGATCAGCGCGGCCAAGGAGTCGCCTTCCGGCAGGGTGTGGTCGTTCGCGGTGGAGTCCTCGCGCGGGCGGATCCTGGTTCCGGGAAACAATTTTCGGCTCGCGGTCGGGCCGGAAGTCCTGCGCAGCACGTACTTGACGGATCTCAGGAAAAAGGGGAGCGTCTTCCATTTCGAGGGGAAAGGGTGGGGGCACGGCGCAGGCCTTTGCCAGTGGGGGGCCCGCGGGCGCGCTCAGGAAGGCCATACCTATACGCAGATCTTGAAGGCTTATTACCCGAACAGCCGGCTTGTCAAGGCGGGGAGTCCTGGCGAATGATAGCGGACACAGCGCTGCGTTTGACGGAGTTTGATTATGCCTTGCCGCCGGAGCGGATCGCGCAGTCGCCGCTTGAAGCGCGTGACCATTCCCGATTGATGGTGCTCGATAGACAAAATCGCAGTATGCAGCATCGAACGTTTCGCGAGATTGGTGAATTTCTGCGGGCCGGGGACGTCCTGGTCCTGAACGCGACCCGCGTATTTCCCGCGCGCTTGCGCGGTCGAAAGCGTTCCGGAGGGAAAGCGGAATTGCTTCTGCTTGAGCCCCTCGCCCCATCCCTGTCCCCGGGGGAGAGGCCGCTGGGTGGGGGGAGTCGTTGGCGCGCACTGGTGCGAGGCGCGTCTGCTCCGGGCGTTGACGTGGTGTTTCCCGAGAATCTGAGCGCCAGGCTTGAGACCCTCGGGGCCGGCGGCGAGTGGATCGTGTGTTTCTCCCGGGAAGGCGTGAGAGCGTATCTGGATCGCCACGGAGAGATGCCGCTGCCGCCTTATATCAAGCGCCTGGAGAAGAACATGAAGGACTCTGAGACCTACCAGACCGTGTTTGCGCGCGAAGAGGGCTCCATCGCCGCGCCCACCGCCGGTTTTCATTTTACCGGCGCCCTGTTGAAGCAGTTGGGCGTGCAGGGCGTAAAAACCATCGAGGTTGTATTGCATGTGGGGTGGGGGACATTCCGGCCCATTCGCACAGAAAACATTCAGGATCACGCGATGCTTCCGGAAAACTATCAGGTGAGCGCGGAAACGGCGGCCAAACTGAACGCCGCGCGACGGGACGGCCGGCGGATCATCGCGGTGGGAACGACCTCGGCCCGGACTCTGGAGTCCGTGTATGACCCGGATAACTTCCGGTTTCGCGCCGGATCCGGCGCCGCCAAGCTCTTCATCTATCCCGGGTATCGTTTTCGAGGCGTCGACGCGCTGATCACCAATTTCCACCTGCCGCACTCCACGCCGCTGCTTTTGGCGTGCGCGTTTTATTCGGGGGAACCTTCGTTCTCCCTGCGGGTGGCCTATGACGAAGCGATTCGGGGGGAGTACCGTTTTTACTCTTACGGCGACGCCATGTTCATCCAATGAAATCCTTTGAAATTTTGGCGCGCGATCAGGGCACCCACGCGCGGACGGGGCGTCTGCAGACCGCCCAGGGTCATATTGACACGCCGGTGTTCGCGCCGGTGGGCACCCAGGGCGCGGTTAAGACGCTGTTGTCGCAGGATCTTGAGAAACTGGACACCCAGCTCATCCTTGGCAACGCCTATCACTTGTACCTGCGTCCGGGGATGGATGTGATCGAGAAAGCGGGCGGGCTCCATGCGTTTACGAGCTGGAATCGCGCCATCCTGACGGACTCCGGCGGCTATCAGGTGTTCAGCATGGAGCAGCTGCGAAAGATAACGGAGGAAGGGGTTGAATTTCGTTCTCACATCGACGGGTCGCTGCACTTCTTCAGTCCCGAGAAAGTGATTGAGATCCAGGTGGCGCTGGGTTCCGATATTCTGATGTGTTTCGATGAATGTCCGCCCTATCCTTGCGATGAGGGCCGCGCGCGCAAGGCGCTGGAGCTCACCCGCCGCTGGGCGAAGCGATGCAAAGATGCTTGGGTTGCCCGTAACCCCCGCGGAAGCGGGAAGGGCGTCGAAGGGAACCCGCAATTATGGGCAATCACTCAAGGGTCCATTTACCCGGACCTCCGCCGTGAAAGCACCCAGCAACTCGTCGAAATGGACTTCCCCGGTTACGCGATCGGAGGCTTGTCCGTCGGGGAGCCCCGGCTGGCGATGTTGGAGATGATCCAGCGCTCCATGGAATGGCTGCCGGTGGAAAAGCCCCGGTACCTGATGGGCGTGGGAACGCCGGAAGATTTGTGGGAGGCGGTCGGGATGGGAGTGGATGTCTTTGATTGCGTGCTACCCACCCGCAACGGCCGCAATGGGCAGTTGTTCACCTCACAGGGGAGGCTAAACATCAAAAACGCTCCCTATCGCGAGGACTTTTCGCCCCCTGATTCCCAATGTGATTGCGGCCTCTGCGCCCGATACAGCCGGGCCTACCTTCACCATCTTTTCCGCGCGGGCGAGCTCAGCGCCCTGCGTCTGGCGTCTTTACACAACGTGGCGTTTCTGATAAAATTGATGCGAAAAATAAGGAAAACCATTACGGGCGGCACCTTTCAGGCAGAGAGACGAATTTTTTTAGAGTCATACCAGGGTGTTGCCGTATAGAGAGGAGGACGGGTTGAACCGTTCCTCCTTTTTTTCCCGCCACTAAATCGGACAAGGAGACTCTTATGGCTGCTGAAACAGGCGCAACGACGACCGCTGCCGCTCCCGGGGGTCCCGCCCCAAATCCCTTAATCAGCTTCATGCCGATTTTAGTTGTTTGCGCAATCCTTTACTTGCTGGTCATACGGCCTCAGCAGAAGCAAACCAAGGAGCACAAGCGTATGATCGACAACTTAAAATCCGGCGACCGCGTGCTGACCCAGGGAGGCCTTTTCGGCACGGTCTCCAGCTTCAAGGGTCCGGCGATCGTGTTGAAGATCGCTGATAATGTCAAAGTGGAAGTCAGCCGCGGCGCCATCACGCAGGTCATCGTGGACGCCGCCAACGGCTCGCCCAACCCGACTAAAGAGGTAGCGGGGTGAATCGGACTCAAATCGTTCTCTGGTCAACCCTCGTTCTCGTCGGTATTTCTGTCTATTTCTTGATGCCGACAGTGACCTGGTACCGCCTCGCCCCGGACGAGCGGACCGAACGCGAGCAGGATAAAGACCCGATCGTCTCGAAAATCTTGAACCTGGGTTTGGACCTGCGCGGAGGCACCCACCTTGTCCTGGAGCTCGACCGTTCCAAATTGGATCCCAAGCTGAGTGTCATCGATGCCCTGGAACGCGCGATCGAAATTATCCGAAACCGCGTGGACCAGTTTGGCGTTGCGGAGCCGCTCATCGCGCGACAAGGCGAACGCTGGATCGTTGTTCAGCTTCCCGGCATCAAGGATCCGGAACGCGCGAAGGAACTCATCGGCAAAACCGCGCTCCTCGAGTTTCGGCTCGTGGATGATTCAGGCGCGTTGTCCAAGCTGACCAGCGCGCTGGGTGACAAGCGAATGAGCATGACGCAATATTTGGATCTGCAACAGAAGGGGCAGATGCCGAAGGATCTGGCCCGGCTGATCCCGGAAGGATATGAGGTCCTGCTGGGGCGGGAAAGCCGTTATGTCGTGGTGCGGTCAAGTCCTGAGCTGACAGGGTCCACTTTGGTGGATGCCCGCGTGGAACTTGGCGGGCAGTTCGGTTATCCCACGGTCTCCATTGAATTTAATCCGGAAGGCACCCGGCTGTTCGCCGCGGTGACGGAAGCCAATGTCGGCAAGAATCTGGCCATCGTGCTGGACGGCAGCGTGCAGTCGGCCCCGGTGATCCGCTCGGCGATTCCCGATGGACACGCCGTCATCGAAGGCACCTTTTCATCGGAGGATGCGAAATTGTTATCCACGGTCCTGCGGGCAGGCGCCCTTCCCGCTCCCGTGCGGGTCATCGAAGAGCGCACGGTGGGCCCCAGCTTGGGAGAAGACTCGATCAAAGCGGGCGTTCGAGCATCCTTGATCGGACTGGGGCTGGTCATCTTGTTCATGATCATTTATTACCGGACCTCCGGCCTGATCGCGGACCTGGCGATGGCCATCAACATGCTTTTCATTTTTGGCGTCATGGCCAGCCTGCATGCGACCCTCACGCTCCCCGGCATCGCCGGCACAATCTTGAGCTTGGCGATGGCGGTGGACGCCAACGTCTTGATTTTGGAACGCGTCCGCGAAGAACTGCAGCTGGGAAAAACGGTGCGCCTCGCCGTGGACCTGGGCTACCAGCACGCGTGGTCGGCGATCATTGACGGCCACGTCACCACGCTGATTTCCGCGGGACTGCTTTTTCAGTTCGGCACCGGACCGATCAAGGGATTCGCCGTAACGCTCTTCTGGGGCGTTCTCATTTCCATTTTTACGGCTGTCTTTTTTACCCGGATGGTCTACGACATGTGGCTGGAGCGCTCGGAAGTCAAATCGCTTAACTTCTAAGGGGACGGCATGCAGCTCTTCAAGAAAACGAACTTTGATTTTGTCGGAAAGCGGCGCTATGCGTACGCCTTTTCGGGCCTCCTGCTGACGGCATCCATCGTGTCGCTGGTGATGAAGGGCGGTCCCAAACGGGGCATCGATTTCACCGGCGGAACCCTGGTTCAGATCGGGTTCAAGCAACCCGTGCCCATGAAGGACCTGCGCCAATTTCTGGCCGCGGCCGGCCACCCCGACGCCGAGCTTCAAGATGTGTCCGACGGAAAGTCGGTGATCATCCGCATCGCGGGAAGCGGCCTATCGGCGACCGAGCTGGGCAAGGACATCCAGCAGAAACTGGTTGAGAAATTTCCAGGCAGCCTTGATCCGTCCGCGCCGCCGGAACGGGCCGAATACGTGGGGCCCGCCGTGGGCCGTGCCCTGGCGAGCCAGGCGCTTTCCGCGACCACCTGGGCGATGATCCTGATCATCATCTATGTGGCCTTCCGGTTTCGATCGATGCTGTGGGGGATCTGCAGCGTGATCGCGATGATGCACGACGTGCTCTCGGTGGTCGGCATTTTTTCCATCCTGAACAAGGAAATCACCGTCACGGTCGTCGCCGGCATTCTCACGCTGGCCGGTTACTCCATGAACGACACGATCGTCATCTACGACCGCATGCGCGAAAACCTGCGCCTTTCGAGGAAGGAAACGCTCGGGGAGATCATCAACCGCAGCGTGAACGAAACCCTTTCGCGGACGATCATGACCTCGGTGACGGTGGCCATTACGGTGGCCGTGCTGTTTTTCTTCGGCGGTTCCGTGATCCATGATTTTGCTTTCGCGCTGTTGTGGGGCGTTTTTGTCGGGTCGTATTCCACCATTTTCGTCGCGGCGCCGATCATTTACGAATGGCAGTCGCGCAGCAAGAAATGACCAAAATTAAAAATTTCCGGATCCAGCTTCGCGCCCGGGAAATCGCCCGGCTCCTGAAAGCGAAGGCGAAACTTCAGATCACGCCGGCGCTGGAGGCGTCCATTGAACACGCGATCTCGGACAGCCGGCGGACGCTTCAGCCGGCCGCTGTCTACACGACCTTGACGCGCAGCACCGCGGAAAAAGCCACCCCGTTGCCGCTCGCGGACCCCGCCGTCGCGGTGTCCGCGATGGCGGTCACCCTGGGGCCGGGATTGGAAGACGACATCGCCGGCGCGTCGGGCAGGCAGGACGCGCTTCAGTCAGCGCTTCTTAGCGCCCTGCGGGACGAAGCGCTTGGGCAAGCCGTTCAATTTATCATGCGTCTCATCGAAGGCCAGGCCAAGGAGGAAGAGTGCGAACTGTCCGCTCCTTGCGAGGCAGGGGAAGGCGTGCTCCTCGGTTCCCTGAGCGCGCTTCTCGGGGCGCACCGGATCGGCATCCCTTTCGACAAAGACACCCCCACGCTTCCTCCTTATGCCCGTATCGTCTGGACCGCGTGGTCGCCGAAAGTCCGGGCGAAAGCTCCCGCCAGACCTGCGGGCCGACCTGATAAAGCCGCAGTTTCATAGACGTCAGTCCCTTCATCTCGCACAGGCCTTTTCGTTCATTTTCTTTGGAGGGGCGCGTTGCTTAAAATCAGACTCCTGTCATTTCTAGCCAGTGCGTATCTGCGTTGGGTGGGGTGGACATCCCGCGTGATCTGGGCCAACCGCTCCATTCGCGAAGACCTGGAAGCCTCGGGCCAGGGCTTCATTTACGCGTTCTGGCATGGGCGGCAGGCATTTCTCACCTATCTCCATCGCGGTGGCCAGGTCTGTCCGCTGATCTCGAAGAGCGCGGATGGAGAAATCATCGCCCGCGTCTGCCGTTCGTTCGGCATGAGACCGGTCCGCGGCTCCAGCAGCCGCGGCGCCAGCGAAGCCGTTCTCAGGATGCTGGAGGAAATTGGGTCTGGCGCGAGCGTCAGCATTACCCCTGACGGGCCTCGCGGGCCCCTGCGGGAGGTGCGGCCCGGCGCTCTCTATCTGGCGCAGGCCTCCGGCCGCCCCATCCTGCCGATCGCTTTCGGAGCCAGAAAGAAATGGGTGTTCAAAGGATGGGACGAATTCATCGTTCCCAAGCCGTTTAACCGCATCGCGATGGTGTATGGGGAGCCGATCCGGGTGGGGCCCGGCGATTCCCTGGAGCGTAAGGCCCTTGAGCTGAAGCAGGCATTGGATAACGTGGCGCAGGAAGCGGATGAGATCTCTATGGGAGAATGTCATGATTCGCCGGTGGGCGTACCCACTCTTTAATGCGCTGTTGACGGTGTCGCTGCCTCTGCTCGGGGCCGTCGTCCTGCTGCGCTGGCGTCGCCGGATTTTCTTTCAGGACTCCGAACGGTGGGGTGAGCGCTGGGGCCGTCTAGCGCCCGAAACCCTCGCGCGCTTTGCGGGGCCGGAGCGCTGGTGGTGGGTGCACGCCGCGTCGATGGGCGAAGTGAAGGCCATCGAAATGTTTCTTCGCCAGGCGCCGGCCGCGGCGGGGGTCAAAGTCCTTCTGAGCGCGGTGACGCCCGAGGCGATTGCCTGGGCGAATGCGCATCATGCGGCCGATGCGGTGATCGCGGCGCCTCTCGATCTCCCCTGGATCGTACGTAAAGTGATCCGCGTGGTGCGGCCCGCTCTTTTCATTTCCGTCGAATCCGAATTCTGGCCGAACCTGTTGCGCGAGGCAAAGCGTTCGGGCGCGCGCGTCGCCCTGATCAACGGGCGCATCTCCGCGCGCTCGTTCCGGTCCTACGCGCGTATCCGGCCTTGGCTGGCCGCCCTCTGGGAAACGATCGATCTGTTTGCCGTGCGCCAGGCGGAGGACGCGGAGCGGTTTGCGGCCCTCGGCGTTCCGGCTGAAGCGATCACGATCACGGGCAATTTGAAGTACGACCTTTACACGGAACGCCGCGCGCACAAACGGCCCGCCGGGGACGGGCCCGTGGTCGTGATGGGCAGCACGCGGGAAGGTGAAGAAAGCCGGCTCTTGCCGGAGCTGGAGCGGGTGCGCGCCCGGGTTCCGAACGTGCAGATCATCTGGGCGCCGCGCCATCTCGAGCGAGTGCCTGAATTGGAGAAACTGCTCCATGCCAACGGCCTGGCCTACCGGCGCATTTCTCATATCCGGCAGGGCGTGAACGGATCGACGGCGAAGGCGCCTTATGTCCTGTGGGATTCGATGGGGGATCTGCTGGACGCGTACCGTCAGGCGCATGTGGCGGTGGTGGGCGGCAGTTTCGTCCCCCGGGGCGGACAAAATCCAATCGAGCCGGCCGCCCTGCGATTGCCGGTGTTGTTCGGTCCCTCCATGGATAACTTTCAGGGAGTGGCGGAGAGTTTGGTGCGCGCCGGGGGGGCCCGGCGGGTATCGGTGGAAAACCTGGGAGACCAGCTGACTGTCCTGCTGCAGGATCCGCAGGCTCGTGAAGCCATGGGCGAACGCGCTCATCAGGCCGTGCTGGCGGAGCAGGGAGCGACGGAACGAACTTTGCGGCTGCTCAAAGGATTGGACCATGCGTAATGTTCTGGTCATCCGATTCTCGTCCCTCGGAGACGTGGTCCTCACGGCCCCTGTTTTCCAGGCGCTGCGCCGTGCCTGGCCGGAGGCCCGCATCACCGCGCTGACGAAGGAGGCGTTCGCCGACGTTTTCCTGGGCCATCCCGCGATCGACCGCACGATGCTGCTTCGGAAGGGCGAATCGATCGTCTCGTTGATTCGGCGCGTGCGGCGCGAGCGGTTCGATGTCGTCATTGATCTTCACTCGAACGTGCGTTCACGTTGGGTCAGTTTCTTCTCAGCCGCGAAGGAAAAAGTCCGCTACCGCAAGGCCGCCCTGGCGCGGCGGTTCTACGTGCTCTGGCGCTGGAGCTCCGGAGATCTTCGGGAACACACGCTGGACCGGTATTTTCAAGCGCTCCGGCCGCTCGGCATTGAAGTTCCGCCCCGAAAAATACTGGTGATCCAGACCGCGTTTTTGGGCGACGCGGTGTTGACGCTCCCTTTTTTGAATGCCCTTCGGGATCAGCAGCCCGGCGTGCCGGTCACGGTACTCTGCACGCCCGAGATCGAGGAGATTTTTAAAAACCATCCAGCCGTGGCCGAGAGGGTGCTTTTTGACAAACGGGGACACGACCGGGGCGTCGCGTCCCTTTTTCGGATCGCCCGCGAACTCCGCGCGCAGCATTTTTCCGTCGTTTTTCTGCCTCACCGGTCGTTCAAAAGCGCTTGGGTTGCCTGGCTGGCCGGTATTCCCCGGCGGATCGGTTTTTCCTCCAGTCAGGGACGCTGGCTGCTGACCGACGTCGTTCCTTTCCGCTGGGGAACGCATGACGCGGACCGCAACCTGTCGCTGCTGAATACGATCGGCGCTCCAAACGGCCGACGGCCGACAAACAACGAATTTTTACTCCAACCCCCGCCGGCCAGCCAGGAGCGTGTGAAGGATCGTTTGCGCGCCGCGGGCGTCGGGCCGGAAGACCGGCTTCTGGGCATCAACGCCTGTTCGGTATGGCCCACCAAGCGTTGGCTTGCGGAGGGATTCGCGGCCGTCGCGGACCGCGCGGTGCGGGAGCTGGGCGTGAAAGTGATTTTCTTCGGGGGCCCGGCGGATGCGGACGCCGTCAACGAGGTCGTTCGGGGGATGCGTGAAGCGGCGCTGAACTGGGCAGGGGAAACCTCCCTGCGCGAGCTGATCGCCGCGGTGTCGCGATGCAGCGTGTTTTTGACCAACGACTCAGGACCCCTGCATGTCGCCGTAGCCTGCCGCGTGCCGACCGTCGCTGTTTTTGGGCCGACGACCAAAGAGCTGGGATTTTTTCCATATGGGCCGGGGCATCTCGTCGTCGAAAAAGATCTGCCGTGCCGGCCCTGCGGCCTGCATGGGGCGAAACGATGCCCGCTGGGGCATTTTCGATGCATGACCACGATCGCGCCGGAGGACGTCTTCGCGGCGGTCGCCCGGCAGCTAGAAAAGGGTTCTTATACACAAACACCCTCCCCCCGGGTGGGGGA
>MGUR01000013.1:635-9688 GCA_001800075.1 Elusimicrobia bacterium RIFCSPLOWO2_01_FULL_59_12 | reverse complement strand
TTATCGATGTGCCGTGGGACAGCGGGCTGGCGCATTACGCGCTGATCCTTTCTCAAGAGCTGAAAAAGAAAGGGCACCAGGTATTCGTCTCGGCGCTGCCGGGCGAGAAACCCTGGATCAAAGCGCGGCGCCTGGGGCTCAAGACCATTCCGCTGGCGACGCTAAAACGATTGAACCCGCTGCGGCGCTTTTTGAAGGATCATGGCATTCAAGTGCTGAATGCGCACACGGGAAGCACCCACAGCCTCGCCGTGGCGAGCGCGCTCGGTCAAAAAGTGGCGGTGGTGCGCACCCGCTCGGACGCGCGGAGCATCCGTCCCCGCGTGGGCTCGCGGGTTCTCTACAACCACACGCACCGCGTGATCGCCGCGGCCGATTATATTCGCGACTCCTATGTGAAAGCGCTGAAGCTGCCCACCCGGAAAGTTGTGACGGTGTATCAAGGGATCCCGCTGGAGCAGGTTCGCGTCCGACCGTTCCCGAACACGCCGACCCTTGGGATCGTCGCGCGGCTGGATCCCGTCAAGGGGCACCGGTACCTGCTGGAGGCGGTGTCGCTGCTCCGGAATGCCTATCCTCATCTGCGCGTCAAAGTGGCGGGCCAGGAAGAAAATATCAAGCAGCGCGAACTCGAGCGGATGGCGGAGAAGCTGGGCATCGATTTAAGGGTCGAATTTATGGGCTATCAGAAATCAATCCCGGAGGTCATGGGCGACTGCACCCTGGGTGTCATTGCTTCGATCGGCAGCGAAGCGGTATCCCGGGTCGCGCTGGAGTGGATGGCATCGGGTCGGCCGGTGGTGGCTACGCGCGTGGGCTGTCTGCCCGAGGTGGTGAAAGACCCCCAGACAGGGCTCTTGGTGGAACCGCGTAACGCCGCCGCCCTGGCGCAGGCGCTGGCGACCTTGCTGCATCATCCCCGGCAGATGGACGCCATGGGGACGGCCGCGCGCCGCCGTGCCGAAGCCTGTTTTGCTCTGGGCGATTTCGCCAGCCAGACCGTGGATGTGTACGGTGAAGCCATCAAGGAGTCCGGATGCCAGAATTAAGCGTTTTTATCATTACGAAAAACGAAGCCGCCGACATCACTGACTGTTTGGAGAGCCTTCGCGGGCTGGCCGACGAAATCGTGGTGGTGGACAGCCATTCCACGGACGAAACGGCCGAGCTCTGCCGCCGCGAGGGAGCCCGCGTGATTCCGCGCGTTTTTGACGGCTATGGATCCCAGAAGCAGTTTGCGCTCGATCAGGCCCGGGGAACCTGGGCGCTTTCGATTGATGCCGACGAGCGCGTCACGCCGGCGCTCTCCTGCGAAATCCGCATGCTGATCCGCTCGAGCCCGCGGCATGCCGGGTATCAAATCCGGCGACACTTTTATTTTCTCGGGAAGCGCCTGCGCTATGGCGGCGTGGGGTCCGACCATGTTCTGCGCCTTTTCCGCCGGGACTGCGGTTTTTTCCGAAATCTCAAGGTGCATGAACGCATCGAGGTGCGCGGGACCGTCGGCCGTTTAAAAAATCCGATCGAGCATTACTCCTATCCCACGCTGGAAGAGTACATGGAGAAGTGCAATCGCTACACGACGCTGGCGGCTCAGGACCTGCGGGCCAGGGGCCGGCGCTTTGCCTGGTGGGATCACCTGCGCCCGGGATGGGAGCTGTTCACGCGGGTCGTTCTGAAAAGCGCCTGGCTGGACGGGCACGCCGGACTCACCTACGCGGCACTTTCATCGCACGCGGCGTGGCTCCGGGCCATCAAATTACGAGAGATGGAAATGAAGTTTCTGGTTTCTGGTTCCAAGTTTCTAGTTCCAGAAACTAAAGACCAGAAACTAGAAACCTGAAACCAGAAACATGTTTAACCGACTTCTCATCGCCCGGACGGACCGCCTCGGAGATGTGCTTCTAACGACGCCGGTCTCGCGTGTTCTGCGCGAGGCGTTTCCTCAGGCGCACGTCGCCTGGCTGGTCCAGTCCTACACGGCTCCCCTCTTGGAGCATAATCCCGATGTGGACCAGGTCCTCGTTGACCCGGGAGGCCCGGTTGACAGCCTGATCGCGCGCCTTCGGCAGGAGAGATTCGACGCGGCCGTCGTGGCGCATCCTCGCGGGCGGGTAGCCTGGGCGTTGTGGAGGGCGGGGATCCCTCTGAGGATCGGTCCCGCGAGCAAAGTGTACAGCCTGTTGTTCAACCGCCGGATCTGGCAGCATCGTTCCGAAGGCAAAAAACATGAAGCGGATTACAACCTGGACCTGCTGGCGCCGCTGGGCATTCCTTTTCAGAGAGCAGAGACCCGATTCGTTCTGATCCCCGATGAGAAAGCCTGGGCAAGGCAATTCCTGGAAAGCATGCGAATCACGTTTCGCAAACCTGTGGTGTGCCTCCATCCCGGCTCGGGCGGGTCTTCGGACCGCTGGCCGCTGAGTCATTTTATGGAGTTGGGTGACCAACTACAGGAGGCGGGCTATGACGTGGTCGTAACGGGGGGACCGGGCGAGAACTACCAGAACATCATGATCGACCAGATGCGGCGGATCCCCGTATTCGTCGCAGCCGGGAGTGTTTCGATACGTCAATTAGCATCGATTTTATCAAGCGCAAATCTCATGGTCAGTAATTCAACAGGGCCCCTGCATATCGCGGTGGCGCAGGGGGTGCCCACCGTAGCCGTCTATTCGTCGATTCCGGCCTGCCATCCCATTCGGTGGGGGCCTTACCCCTCCTATGTAGAAGGGGATGGCCGCCACGCTGTTTTTATGCCTTCCGACGGGGACGTATCGTCGGTCAGCGCGGACGAGGTATTCAAAGAATGCCGCCGTCTTTTAGGCGTCATCCCCGCGAAAGCGGGGGTCGAAAACTGGATTCCCGCTAACAGCATGCGGGAATGACGAAAGTGAAAGGGGGTTTCCGTCGCGTGAGAGGGAACTTACGGTTGGGGGTCTTCCGTGGTGGGGATCGCTTCGTCGCCTTCGGGTTCCAGGGGGGCGATACGGCTCAAACCCGCCTTCACCTGACGGATCACGTCGCTGGAGGTGAACTTGGCGAGCGCCTGAAAGTCCTTCGACGCGTCGCCGTTCGTCTCTTTCTTGATCCGCTTTTTCTTCGCGGGTTTCGCTTCGTCTTCCATGGTCGGAGTCTAACCCCGGATGTTTTAAGGCGCAATAGTTTTTTGACTTTTTTCAGTCAGTTCGTTACAACTTGTTGATTCAGATGGAAAATCCGCGAAGAATTCTGATCATTCAGTTGAAGCGTGCCGGCGATGTCCTGCTCACAACGCCCTTGGCGGCATTGGCGAAGCGCACCTGGCCCCGCGCACAGGTTGATTTCCTCGTCGACAAAGCCTTTGCGCCCCTCCTGGGGAACAATCCCGCCATTGATGCGGCGCGCGTGTACGATCGGGACCGGGTTTTGCGGACGTTGATGCAAATTCGAGCTCAAAAATACGACGCTGTATTTGACTTTCAGAGCTCTCCACGGTCTGCGGCCGCCGTGTTGGCCTCCGGCGCCGCTTACACTTCGGGATACCGGGTTCCTTTTTGGGGGCGTTCGTATGGGTATGCGGTGGCACGACCCGGCGAAGGGGTTACCGTGATCGAAGGAAAGCTCTCGCTGTTGCAGCCGGTGGCTGGCCGGATTCACGATGTCCCGGCGCCGCAGGTTTTCCTCACGCCGGAGGAGCGTCGCTGGGCGCAGGAGCAACGTAGTCACATCCAATCAAGGACCCTGATCGGGCTGGTCCCTACGCACCGGCGCGCCTCCCGGCGCTGGCAGATCGCTTCGTTCGCCGCTCTGGCCCGGAGGCTGGAGGAAGCCGACTGCGGTGTGTGGTTGTTTTGGGGACCCGGCGAACGGGATTATGTCGAGGGCCTTCAAAGGGTGACCCCCGCCGCCCGCCTCATCCCTGCCACTTCGCTTCGACAAATGGCCGCGCTTTTAGCCCAGTGCGACGGGGTCGTCTCCAACGATAACGGGCCCATGCACTTGGCGGCGGCTGTGGGGGTTCCAACGGTCACCGTGTACGGTCCCACCGATCCCCGGGCTTGGAACCCGGGCGGGTCCAGGCACGTCGCGATACAGGCGTCCGGCGTGAGCTGTGTCGGATGCAACCTGAACGCGTGCCCCTTTGGCCATGAATGCATGCTCGAGATCACGCCGGAAAAAGTCTTCGAGGCATGCCGGGGATTTCTATCACGCGCTCCAAAAGAGACACTCGTTTGATGACACGAAGAACAAAAATCCAAGGCACCTCGCTCCCCTGGTGGGAGGAAGTGCTTCGCGGCCAGCGTCAGGGAATCCTGGCGGAGTCCATGCGGCAGGCGGCGCGGCTGGGCAGCTGGGGATATCGCATCGGCGTACGCGGGCGCGAAGCCGCGTATGAAAAAGGGCTTCTGCGCGTGCGGCGCCTTCCCCGGCCTACGGTGTGCGTCGGAAATATCACCGTAGGGGGAACCGGGAAAACACCGCTGGTGATGCGGCTGGCCGCAGACCTTCTAGCCCAAGGGTGCCGCCCGGCGGTTCTGCTTCGCGGTTACAAACGGGTGCAAAAGACCGCTCGTCCCGTGCTGGTTCGAAGTCCGAAATCGATTTTCGCCAATGTTCAGGAAGCGGGCGATGAAGCGATGGAGCTCGCGCAGCGGCTTCCGGGAGCCTGTATCGGCGTCGGCGCCGACCGGTACGCGGCGGGTTCCATGATCCTGAAGCAATTTCCGGTGGATTGTTTTATTATGGACGACGGCTTCCAGCACTACCAGCTGCATCGGGATTTGAATATCGTCACGCTGGACGTGACCGACCCGTGGGGAGGGGGGCGGCTTCTCCCGGCAGGCCTGCTGCGCGAGTCGCCGGAAGCGCTCAAGCGGGCGGATATCGTCATTCTCACGCGCACCGGGTCGGTCGCGCCGGACCGGTTATCCGTTCTGCGCGCCGAAGTGTCCAGTCTTGTCCGGGATTCCGGATCGGTCCTGGAAAGCCGGCATGAGCCGCGTTGCCTGATGTCTTTAGCGGACGCCAAGGAGATTCCGCTCTCCCGGCTGAAGGGGAAACAGATTTTGGTTGTTTCCGGGATCGCCAATCCCCAAGCCTTCGAGTCCGGTCTGGAAGGGCTGGGCGCGGAGATCACCGGCCGCTTCCGTGTACGGGATCACGGGGGCCGGCCCGGTGAGGTGTGGAAATGGGTCTCGCGTCATCAGTGGCAGGGCCAATGGGTTGTCATGACGGAGAAAGACGCCGTTCGCTGGGCGGGAGAGAGCACATCCCGCGATCTCTTGGCGCATGCTTTCGCGTTGCGCATGGAACTGGTCGTGAGTTCGGGAAGGGACATCTGGCAAAACATGATTAAGCAGTTGGCGGCTACCGTCCCCCTTGGTTAAGAAGAAACCGCTTCTTCTGATCGACCGCGACGGGACCCTGATCACCGAACAGGACTATTTGAAGGACCCGCGAAAAGTGAGGTTTCTTTCGGGGTCGATCGCCGGACTCCGCCGATTGTCGGATGCGGGGTACCAGATGGTGGTCGTATCCAATCAGTCCGGCATTGGACGAGGACTGATGACCCAGCGCGACGTCCAGCGCGTCACACGGCGGTTTTTGGGGATGCTCACGGCGCGGGGAATCCGGATGGCGGGCGTTTACTGGTGCCCGCATCATCCCACGGCCGGATGCGCCTGCCGGAAACCCAAGCTGGGATTAATCCGGAAAGCGGCGCGGCGCCTGAAACGATCCTGGAAAGGATGCATCAGCGTGGGCGATAAGTGGTGCGACGTGGCGCTTGGCCGGCGCACCGGCGGCCGCGGGATCCTGGTGATGACAGGATATGGCCGGCGAAGCCTTCGCGAGACAGGCCGCCATCCCGCTGCGGACTTCACGGCGCGCAATTTTCAATCCGCGGCTCACTGGATATTAAAGCAACATAGATGAAGCCTCACCCCCATCCCCTCTCCCGGTGGGAGAGGGGGGACCGCCGACGCCACTACAACGTTGGCGTCCGCCAGAGAATCAGTGGCGGAAGGCGGTGGGTGAGGCACAAAGGGAGACATCATGACAAAGAAAACGCCGCAGGGATTAGGCGACCTGGTCAGCCGTCTGGCCCAGACCAACGTGGAACTCTGGCACGAGGAAGACAAGGCCCGCGAACCGGAGGACGCGGGGGTCGCCCGCGCCAAGCGCCAGATTGACCTGCTGAATCAGCGCCGCAATGACCTGATCGAGGCGATCGACGATCAATTTTTGCAGAACAGTTTGTCATCCCCGCGAAAGCGGGGATCCAGAATTGGATTCCCGCCTGCGCGGGAATGACGGGGGAGCGCATGGCCGAAACCATCGGGAGCCTCATCGATAAAATCAGCATCGCGGAGCTGAAAATCTTCCACATGCAGGAACAGGCAGACCGCGAAGACGCCGCTCCGGATCACCGCCAACGGTGCCGGCAGCGCGTGGATATCCTGGTGGTTCAGAGGGACGATCTGGCGAAAGAACTCACCGCGCGGGTCCGTCTTTGGTCGCAAGGAAAATGGGCGCCTAAAGTGTACCGTCAATTCAAAATGTACAACGACCCGCAGTATAAGACCAAAGCCCCTCCCGTGAATGTCCGCTGACGGCTGGCTCCGCCTTCGCGTTCCCTTGGGATTTATTTTCGCGGCCTGGTATCTTTGGCTGACCCGGTATGCCCGGCAGGAGATGCTCGTTGTCAGCACCCTTATGGTGGTTTTGGGCTGCGGACTCCGTTCCTGGGCGGCCGGTTATCTGTTGAAGGGAAAGCGTGTGGCGGTCGGAGG
Organism: Elusimicrobia bacterium RIFCSPLOWO2_01_FULL_59_12; assembly: GCA_001800075.1. Taxonomy (GTDB): domain Bacteria; phylum Elusimicrobiota; class Elusimicrobia; order 2-01-FULL-59-12; family 2-01-FULL-59-12; genus 2-01-FULL-59-12. The sequence goes on along the minus strand of MGUR01000013.1, from coordinate 2,915 downwards.
ACCTTACGCGTATATCCGCAATCCCCTCTACCTCGGCAGTTTCCTCATCGGTTCGGGTTTCTGCCTCGCCCTTTATCAATCACCGCTCCCGGCTGCCGTTCTGATGAGCTGGTTTTTGTATGCGATGGGATTTGTTTTGCTGTATGCGACCAAAAGCCGGTCTGAAGAGGAAGAATTGGTTCGTACGCTGGGGCGGGAGTACCAAGCGTATCGCAGGCGCGTCCCGGTGTTCCTTCCGGTGCACGGCAAGGTGGCGGGCCTTGGGGTCCAGCGATTCAGCGCCGAACTCTACCGTCGGAACCGGGAGTACCAATGTGTCATGGGAAGCCTGGCGGTGCTGGCGCTTCTTTATTGGAGAACTCTGTATGGGAGTTAAAGCGCCAGGATTTTTCACCGCCTCGCTGGCCCTCTGGATTACCGCGTTTTCAGGAATGACGGCGTGGGGGGAGATGTCTCCCGTCGTGACATCGACACGAACCTGGCGGACCGTGCCCAACTACGCGTTTCAAGCGGGAGAAGAGTTTAAGTATGTGGTGCGCTGGGGAATTATCACCGGCGGCCGTTCCACGCTGACCATCCCCAGTACAGCGACCGTGGCCGGCCGGCCCGCCTTTCACATCCTGTCCGAAGCCCGCTCCACCGGCCTGGTTGACGCTCTGTACAAGACCCGCGATCGCAATGAGACCTGGCTCGATGTGGATTCGCTGATCACCCTGCGTTATGAGAAACATATCCGGGAAGGGCGCTACCGTGTGGAAGAAGTGATTGAGATCGATCAGGAAAATCACCGCTTCCACGATTTTTCAGAGCGGTTGGATAAAGGGACAACCAGCTACGTGGAAGGCCCCGTGCCCCCGGACATCCTGGACGTTCTTGGCAGCCTGTACTACGTCCGGACCCTGCCGTTGGCGGTGGGGCAGTCATACACCGTGGACATTTATGACAGCAGAAAGGTATGGCCGCTGGTCATCCATGTTGAAAAACGCGAGAAAGTCAAAGTGCCGGCCGGGAAATTCGACTGTTTCCGTGTCCGGCCCCTTCTGCGCGACCCGGGCATTTTTATACGCAAAGGCAAGAAACTTCAGGTTTGGCTGACCGCCGACGAACGCCGCATGCCGGTCCTGATGCGTTCGGAAGTGGTCATCGGCCATGTCGCCGCGGAGCTTACCCACTACCGCCTGACGCCTCCCCCAGCCGCCCCCTGATCGCAGAAAGTTTGATCGGGAACGGATTCTGGATCCCTACTCGCATTTAACTGCCCTCAATCCCACCCAAAATCCGGATTTCCTCTAAATTAAGAAGCGTATTGGTAATTCCCCGCGTATTTTTGTAGAATTCTCCGTGCTTCAGTACCGACGGAAAATAACCCAAAGCATCCATCTGTGAATCCATCTCAAGGGCAGTCCCTCATCAAGCGATTTTCGCATGTCAAAGCGCTGGTCATCGGCGACTTGATGCTGGATCATTTCCTCTGGGGGTCGGTCAGCCGGATTTCCCCGGAAGCCCCCGTGCCGGTGGTGGAGGTCTCCCGCGAAACCGAGATGCCGGGCGGGGCCGGGAACGTGGCGTTGAATATGGCCGCGCTGGGCGCGGACGTGTATGTGGCCGGCGTGATCGGTCAGGACAGCGCCGCTGAACGCCTGCTCACCCTCTTTCAACGTTTTCCGATCCATCTGGAATCCATCGTCCGGACCGCCGACCGCCCCACGATTCTAAAGACGCGCGTTATCGCGCACCACCAGCAGGTTGTCCGATTTGACCGCGAGCTTCGGGCCGAGCTGTCCCCCGAGATCCGCCGTCAGCTGTGGACGCAGGTCGAGTCTCTGATCCCGAAAGTCGATGCGGTTGTTTTGTCGGACTACGGGAAAGGCGTGGTCAACGCGGCGATGATCAGCGCCCTGATTCCCCTGGCGCGGAAGCGCGGCATCCCGATTACCGTGGACCCTAAAGTCGAAAATTTCTCCCACTACCGCCAGGTCACCTGTGTGACGCCCAATCTTCAGGAAGCGATGGCAGGCGCCCATATTCAGCGCGTGGGGTCGGAACAGGACATTGAACGCCTGGGCGAGCAGATTTTGAAGCGGTTGAACGTTCATTCGGTGCTGATCACGCGCGGCGAAAAGGGCATGAGCCTGTTTGAAAAGAAAAAACCCGCTGTGCATATTCCCACGCGCGCGCGGGAAGTCTATGATGTGACCGGGGCGGGAGACACCGTGATCGGCGCGCTGACCCTGGCCCTGGCGGCCGGCGCGCCGCTGCGCGCGGCGGCGGAATTGGCGA
>MGUR01000013.1:0-480 GCA_001800075.1 Elusimicrobia bacterium RIFCSPLOWO2_01_FULL_59_12 | reverse complement strand
GCCCATCGCCGGCAAGCCGATGATTCAGTGGGTGTGGGAAGCCGCGAAAGCCGCCCGCAAGGTGACGCGCGTGGTTGTTGCCACAGACAACGAGCGCATAGTGTCCGTCGTAAAACGGTTTGGCGGCGAAGCCGTGATGACGTCCCGGACCTGTCCCAGCGGGACCGACCGCGCGGCCGAAGCGGCGAGCACCAGCCGCGCCGGTATCGTGGTCAATGTCCAGGGCGACGAGCCGCTGATATCGCCCCAGACGATCGACAAAGCCGTGGAAGCGCTTCAACAGGATAACGCGGCCGTGATGTCGACCGCGGTGCGCAAGGCAGAAAACGAGAAAGAGTGGCGCAGCCCCAACGCGGTCAAGGTGGTTATGGACCGGATGAATTACGCCATTTATTTCTCCCGTTCGCCCATTCCTTGGGAAGCCGCGGGGCGGGGGAACGCGCCGAAGGCGCCGCATTGGATCCATCTCGGCCTGTATGC
>MGUR01000012.1 GCA_001800075.1 Elusimicrobia bacterium RIFCSPLOWO2_01_FULL_59_12 | reverse complement strand
AGTACAGCCGTCGCGCTCCCGCGTAGTGGATCTGGTAGTAGGGATCCGAGAGACGCGTCATGGCGACCCCACGACGGCGGTTTTGGGCATGGATAAAGCGGTTCCGGCCGGCATAAACGCCAACATGAGAAATGCCCCTGCGGTAGGTGTTCTTGAAAAAGACCAGGTCCCCGGGCCGCAGGTCGTTCAGTCGGACGGAATGACCCATCTTGTAAAGTCCCGAGCTGGTATGCGGCAGTCTTTTTAAGTTGAGATCGTTGTAGATCCGGCGCACCAGACCGGAACAATCAAAGCCTTTCGTTTTGGAGTCCCCGCCAAACCGGTATCGGACCCCGTGATAACGCTTCGCTTGATGCGCGATCCGATCGCCTTTAGCCGAATAGCGCGGCGCCTTTTTCGCGCGCGTGACCGTCGATTTTTTTCGCAGGGAGATCTGCGCATGATCCTGGGCCCCTTTGTCCCGCGCCATCCAGGGCCGGTGGCTGGACCTTACAGCATGTGCGCTACCCATCAAAAGAGTTTCAATAAGGAAGGTGATGCCAAGAATGAATGTAAACTTTTTCATGAAGGCTATTATATGTAGCGGGATTCGATCAAAAGTCAATGACGTAAAATAAGTTTTACTTCAAAAACAAATCAATTTTTAGGCTTGAAAACGAGCTCGCCGCTGTCCGCCTGGGCGCCTTTCGCAGATTCCACCAAGACGGTCGTTCCTTCCCCGATTTTTCCATTGATCAGGAGCTTCGCGAGCGGATCCAGCACCATCCGCTGCACCGCGCGCTTCAGCGGCCGCGCCCCGAACGCCGGGTCGTAGCCCTCTTTCGCGATCGCGGCGCGGGCGCCCGGCGTGAGATGGATCCGGACATTCTTTTCCTCCAGCCGTTTGGCCACCTGCGCCATTTGAATGTCGATAATGTGCGACAACTGCTCGGCATCCAGGCGCTTGAAAATCACGATGTCATCCACACGGTTGAGGAACTCCGGGCGAAAGTGGGCGCGCAGCGCTTCCTGAATCCGCGGCGCGATCTTCGAAACGTCCGACTCCTCCTGGATCCAGTTGGAGCCGATGTTGGACGTCATGATGATGATCGTGTTGCGGAAGTCAACAACCCGTCCCTGGCCGTCGGTCAGCCGGCCGTCATCCAGGAGCTGCAAAAAGAGATTGAAGACCTCCGGCGCCGCTTTTTCAATTTCATCCAGCAGGATCACCGAATACGGCCGGCGCCGGACCGCTTCCGTCAGTTGCCCGCCTTCCTCATACCCGACGTAGCCCGGCGGAGCCCCGATCATCCGCGCGACGGCGTGCTTTTCCATGTACTCCGACATATCGATGCGGACCATGCTGCGTTCATCGTCGAACAGGAAAGCGGCCAGGGCCTTGGCGAGCTCCGTTTTTCCCACGCCGGTCGGTCCCAGAAAGATGAAGCTCCCGCTGGGCCGGTGGGGGTCGGCCAAACCGGAGCGTGACCGGCGGATGGCGTTGGCCACGGCTGCGATCGCCTCGTCCTGGCCCACCACGCGCTCGTGCAGCCGCTCTTCGATTTTGAGCAGTTTCTGCACCTCGCTTTCGAGCATGCGGGATACGGGCACGCCGGTCCATTTGGAGACGACCTGGGCGATATCCTCCTTGTCCACTTCCTCCCGCAGCATGCGCCTGTCCTTCTGCACGTCCGTCAGTTTCTTGTTCAGGTCATCCAGTTTTTTTTCTAGATCTGGCGCCTTCCCATAGCGGATCTCCGAGGCAGCGGCCAGGTCCCCCGCGCGCTCGGCCCGCTTTTCCTGCGCCTTTAACTCTTCGATCTGCTCTTTGATTTTGCGGATGTCGGCGATCGTCTGGCGCTCCTTTTGCCAATGCGCGCGCATCGAAGCGGCCTGCTCCTGCAGGTCAGCCAGCTCTTTTTCCAGCTTGCCCAAGCGGTTGGCGCTGTCTTCCTTTTTGAGCGCCTGGCGTTCGATCTCCAGTTGGCGGATGCGGCGCTCCACGGTATCGAGTTCGATCGGGAGGGAATCGATCTCCATGCGCAGCCGGCTGGCGGATTCATCGATCAGGTCGATCGCTTTGTCCGGCAGGAACCGGTCGGTGATGTACCGGCTGGACAGCACCGCCGCCGCGATCAGCGCGCTGTCTTTGATGCGGACGCCGTGATGCACTTCGTACTTTTCCTTTAAGCCTCGGAGGATGGCGATCGCATCCTCCACCGAGGGCTCCCCGACAGACACCGGTTGGAAGCGCCGCTCCAGGGCGGCGTCTTTCTCGATGTGCTTGCGGTACTCATCCAGAGTGGTCGCGCCGACGCAGCGCAGTTCCCCGCGGGCGAGCATCGGCTTCAAGAGATTGGCGGCGTCCATCGCGCCTTCGGTGGCCCCGGCGCCGACCAGGGTGTGCAGTTCATCGATGAAGAGGATGATCCCCCCCTGCGCCGCCACGATTTCTTTGAGCACCGCCTTCAAGCGTTCCTCAAACTCACCGCGGTATTTGGCGCCGGCGATCAGCGCGCCCAAATCAAGGCTGATCACCTTCTTGTTCTTCAAGGTCTCGGGAACGTCGCCGGCGACGATACGCTGGGCCAGCCCCTCCACGATCGCCGTTTTCCCCACCCCCGGCTCCCCGATCAGGACGGGGTTGTTCTTAGTGCGGCGCGCCAGCACCTGCACGACCCGGCGGATCTCCTCGTCCCGGCCGATCACGGGGTCCAGCTTGTTCTGGCGGGCCATCGCCGTCAAATCGCGCCCATACCGCTCCAAAGATTGATACTTGGATTCCGGGTCGGGATCGGTGATGCGCTGGGACCCGCGCACGGCGGCCATCGCCTGCAGAACCCCCTCCGTCGTCACGCCCGCTTGCTTCAGGATGTGCGCGGCATCGGTCCCGGAGGCATTCACCAGGGCCAACAGCATGTGTTCGGTCGAGGTGTATTCATCCTGAAGATTTTTAGCTTCCGCTTCAGAACGGTCCAGGACGTCCTGGAGCTCGCGGCTCATGTAGATTTCGCCGCCGGAGACGGCAGGCTTTTTCGCCAATGCGGTCTCGACCTGCTTGCGCAGCGGAGCCAAGGGAATGTTCATGCGCTGCAGCGTCGCCACGACCACGCCGTCCTCCTGGTCCAGAAGCGCCAACAGCAAATGTTCGGGCTCCACCGCCTGGTGGCTCCGGGAGCGGGCCATGGATTGGAGCGACTGCAACGCTTCCTGCGCTTTGGTGGTCAGTTTATTGAGGTTCATAGGGGATGTGCTGCGGTGCTACTGTGTTATTTTTTGTCGACCCACTTGCCGTGCGTCTTAATCAGATGAATCAACCGATCGTCCGCTTGTTCGGTAGGGATGCCTTTTTCCACGCAGTCTTTTCCCGCATATAAATTGATCCGGCCCGGAGCTCCGCCGACATAGCCAAAATCGGCGTCAGCCATCTCGCCCGGTCCGTTCACGATGCAGCCCATGATGGCGATTTTGACGCCTTTGAGGTGACCGGTCTGCTTCTGGATCCGCTCGGTCGTCGTTTGGAGATCAAAAAGCGTGCGTCCGCAGGACGGGCAGGACACAAATTCTGTTTTTGTCATGCGCACGCCCGCGCCCTGAAGGACGTTATAGGCCAATTCCAAATCGTGCCGGGGATCAGTCCCCACGCCTGCTTGAATGCTGTTGCCGAGTCCGTCGCAAAGAAGCGATCCAAATGCGATGGAGGCTTGGATTCGCTGCAGATTAAAATCGGAATGGCCGGGCAAGCGCAGATGGAAGGGAGGGTCCTGGCCGGATGATCTCAGCGCCGCAGCGGCCAGCCGGACATTGGCAATCAATTCCTGGACGGTCGGGAGGTTAAAGGATACCAGCAGGTCCCGATGCCCTACCCGTTCGCAAAACTCGATGCTCTTGATCATGTTGCGGGCAGGATCCAGTTTATTGCCGGACGCGCAGGGTCCCAGTTCCAGGATGACCGGGACATTCGCTTTTTTTGCCGCCTTGAGAAATTGGGTGTAAACGTCCAGCCATTGCTCACTGGACATCGAATAATCGGCCGGGAAAACTGCCGCATGCACGGAGGGGAGACCGGCCAAGGCCAACGGGAGAGCGCTGAACCGTCCCAGGAATGCCAACCGGGACGTTTCCCCGCCCAGCGCCCGCCGGCACTCTTGCAGACGGGTCAGATCGGCCAGGGTTCGGACCGGCCACTCCAGGATTTCCGGCGCTTGATCCTTCCCCGACGCCTGCTGCTCTTCAAGTAGACCCGACAGCTTGAGGCCAGCGGCCCGGCCGTCAGGCGCTTCCTTCAACCAAGGAGAAAAATCACCGATCACCCGGACAACGTTTTCCCCGCCCAACTTAAACGGTCCGATCTGAAGTTCGCGAGTCGGCCGAAGGGCGTAGTGAAAAGGGTTGTCGACGTGGGATGCGTCGGACGCGGCGAATCCATGGTCCGTTGTCCCCGTGTCTCCGTGTCCCCGCGTCCCCGCGTCCGCTGTTGGTTGATACGGTTTCGCGATCTCAAAGGCCACCGGCACCTCGCGTTCCGGATCTTCGGTCAGCGAGACGCGGATCGTATCGCCCAACCCGTCGTTCAGAAGGCTCCCGATGCCGATCGCCGATTTAATACGGCCGTCTTCACCCTGGCCCGCTTCGGTCACCCCCAGGTGGAAAGGATAATCCATGTTTTCCTGAGCCATGCGCGCCGCGAGAAGCCGGTACGCCGCGATCATCACTTTCGGATTGGACGATTTCATCGAAAGAATGACGTCGTAAAAGCCGTTCTTTTCGCAGATCCGGACGAATTCCAGGGCCGATTCCACCATGCCCTCCGGGCTGTCCCCATAGCGGTTCATGATTCGGTCCGACAGCGACCCATGGTTGCTGCCGATACGCATGGACCGGCCCAGGCTCTTGAGCTTCAGGACCAGAGGCGTGAAGCGCTCTTCCACGCGCTGAAGTTCCACCTGGTAATCCGTGTCGGAGTACTCTTTGACCTTAAAAATCTTGGAATCGGCGTAATTGCCCGGATTGACGCGCACTTTTTCCACATGGTTAGCGGCTTCCATCGCGCACTCGGGATTGAAATGAATGTCCGCCACCAGGGGCGCCTTCACCCCTTTGGCGAGCAGAGTCTTTTTGATCTGCCCGAGGGCCCGGGCGTCGTTCATCGTGGGGGCCGTGATGCGCACGATCTCGCAGCCCGCGTTGATCAGGGAGAGGCTCTGGGCCACTGTGGCGTCCACATCCGCGGTCGGGGTGGTCGTCATGGACTGGACCCGGATGGGGTTCGATCCCCCCACCCCGACATCCCCCACGTAAACCACACGCGTCCTGCGCCGGTGATAGCGGAACAGGTCCTGCGTGTACGAAATTCCGGTCGATGCGAGCAGCGTTTCCGTCGGCATAGAGACCGTAATTTTAGCTTTTTGGGACCCCCTGTTTCCATGTATACTCATGGCATGCCTAGCGAGAACATTTTTATCAGTCGGAAAGGCTATCAGAAAATGCTCCAGGAGGTTGACGAGTTAAAGAAGCGCCGGCCGCTCCTCGCCCAGGAAATCAAGGAGGCGATGGAAAAAGGGGATCTCAAAGAAAACGCCGAGTATCATGCCGCCAAAGAAGATCTCTCCCACGTGCAGCGGCGCATTGCCGCATTAGAGAACAGACTCGGTTCCGCCCGCCTGCTGGAAGACCAAGCCAATATCCCCTCCGACAAGGTCTATATCGGCGCCACGGTTGTTGTAAAAGATGAAAAAGGGTCTGAATCCACTTACACGCTGGTGGACGCCGCGGAAGCCAATCCGCGGGAAGGTTTGATCAGCGTCACCTCCCCCCTCGGCCAATGCCTGATGGGACACCCCGTTAACACCACGGTCAAAGTGGCCCTTGGCAAAGACGGCTACCATTTGACCATCCTTAAAATTACTCGAGAATAGGAACAGCCGTCACCCCCGCGAAAGCGGGAATGACGTCATGGGATGTGTCTTTTTATTTGGTGCGGCAGAGGTAGACCCGCCGTTTGACCATCCCGGCGTGCGGACCTTCGGGAAAGCGCGACAGGTAGGATTCATATAAGGTTGCCATTTCAAGGCGAGGGGTGTTCAGCTCGTCCAACGCATTGAGGTAGTTGAAGTAGGCCGGCTCCGCGAGTTCTGATTTGGGATACTGCTCCGCCACGCGGTAATAATAGGTTGTGGCTTCATCCAGATCCCCCACCACCGTGTAGCCATGCCCCAACGCGTAGGTGATTTTCGGGACGTACACCGGGTGCGGGTGGGTATCCAGATAGCGCACGAGGCTACCGTTCTGAATGGAGGTCAAAACGGCGATAATCGCGCCAACGACGGCAAGAAAAGTGAACAGCAGAAACTTCACGTCGAAACTTTATCAAACTTGTTTCTGGAATGCCAGACGCGCGGCGGCTCCCTCAGACGCGCAATCGAACCTCGGTGCGGACGTAGAAAATATACAGGACCACGCATCCGAGCACCAGGCCCTGTCCCAGAAGCGCGCGGGGCGCCGTGAACACATGGGCCAGATAGCCGGCCATCAGGTTTCCAAACGGCATGCAGCCTCCGAATGAAAAGACAAACAGACTCATCGCGCGGCCCCGCAAATGATCCGGTACGGCACTTTGGATCATCGTGTTGATGACCGACGCATAACCCACCATCGCAAATCCTGCCAGAAACAAGCAGATCACGGACACCAGCATATTCAACGACACCGCAAAACCGATCATGGCGCCGACAAAAAGAAGCGCCGAACGCATCACGAAAAGGCCTTTACCGCGAAAATCTCCCAGGAAGGCCACCAGGATGCCCGAAAAAACAGCGCCCGCGCCGAATGCTCCCACCAGGATGCCGAGGCCTGTAGCGCCGACCTTCAAGATATCGCGCGCAAACACGGGGAGCAGGGTGACCAAGGGAATTCCCAGAAGCGTCGTCGCCGCCATCGTGACCAGGACCCAGGCGAGCGATTTTTCTGTCGCCAAGTACCCGAACCCTTCCCGGATAGAGGCGATAACGCCCGTTTCCACGGAGTCCGGAGAACGGCGGTTGGTGGGTTGGTGAACCCGGACAAGGGCCGCGATCACGGCTACAAAACTGACCGCGTTGGCATAAAAGCATCCCGCCGTACCGAACACGCTCAATCCCATGGCGCCCAGCAAGGGACCCAGCGTTCGGGCTAAATTAAATTGGGTGGAATTTAGCGCAATCGCATTGGACATGTGTTCGCGCTGAACGATATTGGCCAGCACGGCCTGATAGACGGGCCAGGCGATCGCCTGGGTCAAACCGGTGCAGAACGAAAAGAAAATGACATGCCACACGCGGATGAGGTGGACCTGCGTCATAACAGCCTGAACAAGCGCCAAAAACAGCATGACCCACTGGGTCCACAAGAGCAGTTTTTTGCGGTCGAATCGGTCCGCCGCCACCCCGCCCAAAAGCGAAAAAGCCGCAAGGGGCAGGGTGTTCGCAAAAGCATCCAGGCCGAGATAAAACGGGGAATCCGTGAGGTGAAGGACCAGCCAGGCCTGCGCGACCGACTGCATCCAGCTTCCCACGTTGGAAAGGAAAGCGCCCCCGAGAAAAAACCGGAAATCCCGATGCCGGAGGGCGGACCCGAGATGCTTTAACTCGCGAGAGGAGAGCTGCTGCCAGAGGGACGCAGGCAGGATCGGAGAGGCGGGGGGCGGGGCGTCGGCCAAACTATTCGAATTTCTGGGAAGGATCCACCTTGACGCCGGGACCCATGGTGGAGGTGAGGGTGATGCTCTGCATGTAGATTCCCTTGGCGCTTGCCGGCTTGGCGGCGACCAGGGCGTGCAGGAGAGTTTTCGCGTTCTCAGCCAGTTTATCTTCCTTGAAGCTGGCTTTGCCCACAATGCTGTGCACAATGCCCGCCGGGTCCACTTTGAACTCGATGCGGCCTGCCTTCAACTCCTTCACCGTCCGGCCGACCTCGAAGGTGACCGTCCCCGATTTGGGGTTCGGCATCAGGCCCTTGGGGCCCAGCACTTTGCCAAGTTTCGTCAAATCTTTCATCGTGTCCGGCGTCGCCACCAGCACGTCGAAATCCAGCCACCCCTTGGATATTTTCTCGATCACGTCGGCATCCCCCGCCAGGAAAGCGCCGGCCGCCAGGGCTTCTTTCACTTTTTCGCCTTTGGCGACCACCACCACGCGCTTGTCTTTGCCCGTGCCGTTGGGAAGGTTCACGGTGCCGCGGACGTTCTGGTCGGACTGCTTGGGATCCACGCCGAGCTTGATGTGAATCTCAACCGTTTCATCAAATTTTGCGGTGGCCGCTTTTTTCACCAGGCCGGCGGCCTGCTCCACGGTGTACACCTTGCTGCGATCGATTTGCTTTTCTACGGCGGCTAGTCGTTTTCCCATCAGTCCGCGACCTCGATGCCCATGCTGCGGGCCGTTCCCCTCACCATGCGGAGCGCGGCCTCCAAGGAAAGGGCGTTAAGATCCACCATTTTCTGCTTGGCGACGTCCTCCGCCTGCTGGCGGGTGAGCTTTCCCACTTTGGTGCGGTTGGGCTCGCCGGAGCCTTTCGCCAGGCCGGCCGCTTTCTTCAGCAGCGCGGAGACCGGCGGCATCTTGGTGATGAAGCTAAAACTGCGATCCTCAAAGACGGTGATCACGGCCGGGATGATCATGCCCGGCTCGTTCGATTGGGTGCGCTCGTTGAACTGTTTGCAGAAATCCATAATATTCACGCCGTGCTGGCCGAGCGCCGGACCCACGGGAGGCGCCGGGTTGGCGGCTCCGGCGGGAATCTGTAATTTGATCTGCGTTTTAATTTTCTTAGGTGGCATATAGTTTCTCCACGACCTTTTTGTCGTCCTCCGCGGCTGTAAGCGGAGGATCCAGCGGCTTAAAGGCACTGGATTCCCGCCTTCGCGGGAATGACGAACTAATTGCTTAGAGCTTCTCTACCTGCAAAAAATCCAGCTCGACCGGGGTCGGCCGGCCGAAAATCGACACCATGACCTTCATCTTGCCGCGCTCTTCATTGACCTCTTCCACCACGCCGATAAAGTGGCGGAAGGGGCCGTCAATAATCCGAACGCCTTCTTCCTTATCGAAGGTAACCGCGGGGCGCGGCTTGGCGGCGGGGGCGGTGGTGGCCAGCTCGAGCAGATTCTTGATCTCGGCTTCGGGCAGCGGAATGGGCTTGGTGCCCCCCAGAAAACCGGTCACGCCGGGGGTATTCCGGATCGTCCAGTAGGTCTCGTTGTCCACCGACATATCCACCATCACATACCCCGGAAAAAATTTGCGCTTTTTGACCTGCTTGCGATTCCGCTTGATCTCCATGACTTCTTCGGTAGGGATCAGGATCTTGTGGATCTTGCTTTGCAGGCCCAGGTTCTCGATGGTCTTTTCCAAAGAGGCTTTGACCCGGTCCTCATGGCCCGAGTAGGTATGAATCACATACCATCCGCGATCTGTCACTGTCTGGCTCTCGCTCATTATCCGATCCGCAATACGATGCTCGCCAAAAACAACAAGATGCGATCAACGACCGTCACGTACAGCGACACGATCACCGTCAAGATAAGCACGACGATCGTGGAAGCGACCATCTGCTGAGGCGTCAGCCAGCTGGCAAGCTTCAACTCTTGATAGGCTTCCTGCACGAAGTGTATAAACTTGTTCATGCTCTAAAAGCGCGGGGGAAGAGGGACTTGAACCCCCAGTCCGGGTTTTGGAGACCCGTGGTTTACCAGTTAACCGATTCCCCCCCCAAAACCAAGCAAAAAAAACGCCCCCTGGTCCGGAGGCAGGGTCAATGATAGCTGAATGGGTCCTTTAAAGTCAATTAGGAGGATTTCGTCTCTTTATGAGGAGTGTGCTTGCCGCAAGCCCGGCAGAATTTCTTGACTTCCACCTTGTATTCCTTGGCTCGTCCCCGGGAAAAGGTGTAGTTCTTGTTCTTGCAGTCGAGACAGGACAGGATATAAATGATTCGCTCGGCCATACATGTCCCTTAAGCGACGACCTCGGTCACCACGCCGGCGCCGACGGTGTGTCCGCCTTCCCGGATCGCGAAACGCACGCCCTTCTCCATCGCGATCGGCGTGATCAATTCCG
>MGUR01000011.1 GCA_001800075.1 Elusimicrobia bacterium RIFCSPLOWO2_01_FULL_59_12 | reverse complement strand
CTCTCGCTTCCCTGTTCCAGATAGAGGGAATTGTCCACTTCCGCGTAGGCGTGCTCGATCGCCTGCCGCTGGGGCCGGGGGGACACATACACCAGCCCGCAGCGGCGGCAGCGCACGAGCCTGTCCTGAAGAGGGGTATCCCCCGAGGCGGCGTACTGCAAATCCCGCTGCGAGCGTTGGGGGGAGCCGGTGGCGTCCAGCAGCACGTCGGGTTCATCCGCGCCGCAAAGGTTGCAGCGAACGGTTTCGCAGGAAACCCAGGGAAACGTCACGGGTGCATCCATCGCCAGAACATCACGGAAAGAGCGCGGTAGGGGGTCATCTCCATTTTGGTCTGAAAGCGGCGGGACAGGAAATGGAACGGCTGGGCAAGAAGCTTCACCGGGTGGTACAGCAGTTTCCAAAGGAGAAATCGAAGGTAAGTTCCTCTCCGGTAGCGGCTTAACAAACGGTAGGTTTTACGCCAGACGGGAGAGAAGCTGAGTTCGGAAAGGCTTTGATAGCCCTGTTCGCTTCCAAAAATGGATGAGCCCGGGACCGGCGTGCAGATGAAGAGCGCCACCTCATCCAGGCCCGCCTGGGCCAGGCGGCGGATGTAGCGGCGGGTCAGCGCGCGATCGGCGTCCGATTCTTCCGGATACCCCACCACAAAACACGCCTGCGATCGAATACCTTCCCGGTGCATCTGCCGGGTCAGCTCGATCGCTGCGTCGTAGCGGAAGGGCTTGCCCATGCGCTTCAGTATCTCGGGAGACCCCGATTCCGGAGACATCGAGATGTATCGGCATCCCGCGCGCGCCATGCGGTGAAGCGTGTCCGGCTCTTTCAGGATGTCGAGCTTGGTCCCCGCGACGATTTTCCATGTCAGCTTCAAACCGGCGGACTCAATCTCCTGCGAAAGCTGCCGCACGCGCTCCTCGTCAACGGTCGGGTTCAGATCTTCTATGTGAAATTCGCGAATGCCCAGACGCTCTCCCCAGAAGGCCATTTCGCTGGCGACATTCTTCGCGGATCGCGCGCGCCATTTCATCCGGTTGGTTTCCGGCACCACGCAGAAGCGGCAGGGATAGGGGCACCCTCGAGACGTCAAGAGGGGAAGCCAGCGCTTCGCCGTCACCGGGCCGTGAGCATAATGCAGCCGCCAGTAACCGGCCAGCGGAAACAAATCCCATGCGGGAAACGCCAGGGAATCCAGGTCCTGAATAAACCCGGCGGGATCGGCGCCGTGAACCGCGCCGTTTTCCCGCCAGTAGACTCCATCCAGAGTTTTCAATTCCTCCTTGCTGGAGAGGGCGCTCAGCAGGCGCGGGCCGCGCTGTTCGCACTCTCCCGTGAGAACATAGTCGGCTCCCGCCGAAAAAAAATCAGGGAGCGCTTTCTTTAATGCGTAAGCCGTCACCGCCTGCGTGTTTTCCACCACAATGCGCGGTCTCCGGGAGAAGCGCTGGGAAACGGCCTTCAGGATTTGAATCGTCGCTTCGTGCGATACCAGGTTGCCGGCGTAAATGAAAATCGGAGCCTCCGCGTCCCCCCCGTCCTGGGCGAGGCGCCCCAAGAGGGTTTCGAGAGGCAGTCCCTGCATCCACCAGTTTCGCCACCGGCGCACCGTGGTCGAAGCTTCGCCGAACGCGTCAATGACGTGAACAAGGTGTCCCTGCTCGCGCAGGCTGGCCGCGAGATAGGCCAGCGTGACCGGAAAATAGCAGATGCCGGTGGTCAAAGGGTCGCTGGGCTGGATCAGCGTATGCGGGTTGATCAGAGTGACCTGCATGTCAGGTGAAAACCTTCTTACGCGCGAGATCTGCCGTGGAAATGACGAAATGATCGATCACACATGTTGATTTTACAAAACTGTTTTCCTTCATGCCGAATACTGCGTGGTCAAGGGACTCTTCTCTCCTATACATAGGGAGGCGAATCGCCAATCCGTGTCATCCTAGGGCCGCTTATTCCTGAATTCTGAGTTTTAAGTTGTCGGGATTAACTCAGGACTCAGAGATGGGCGGGTTGACCCCCATCCCCCCGTCTCAAAGATTCACATTCATTTACAGAGGGGATTAATCCTTGACACCTGGTTGATCCCAGGCTAGACTCGCCACGAGGCAGGCGAGCGGCTGTGGTGTGTCGCTCCCCCTGTAGAAAGCGCGCGCTCTTTGAATTTGGTTGTTTTCCGTCTGAAATTTAGAACCGGCCGCCCCTCGTTTAACACGAGCTCGGTTTGCCGGTTCAATTTGAAGTTGGGTCTTTGAAGTTGGTGACGACGACAAAGGCAAAGTCTCCCCCGGTTAAAAGAATCCCCGGGGGACGCGCCAGGATGTAGTGGCGTGAGCGTAAGCTGGCGACGCAAAGCCGGCTCGCTATAGCGAGCCGCCCGCCAGAAGTGTGGCGGGCTCCGGTCCGACTGCGGCAGGATGCCGTAAGGGATAGCGGGGTTACCGAACTAAATGAAAAATAGACTGTATTCTATAGCTGTTTATGCTGTTATTTTAATCCCTTTTGTTGCTCCCTGGGAGGGGGCTGGCCGTTCAAACGGCCAGCACGCGGCAGAAGGGATTCGCTTTCATGGGGCATCTCAAAATGCCTCTTCTTTTATGCCTGTTCTCGATGTCGAGATGTCAGATTTGGACGCGCGAGACGCCCGGAACAGGCCAATCAACGGATCCAGCTCATCTCAGGTGCTTCGGGACTTGTTCATCAGCAGTCTGTTTAAATTGTCAGTCGTCGATGAGCTGCACGGTTTACGCCAGATTTGGAGCGACCTTCAGCTCTATTCGCATCTATTTCGCGATCTGATCTTTAATGTCTTTCACCCTCTTTGGTGTGCCGTCCCCCTGGCCCTCCAGCCGGCCATAAAGCGCTTTGTGCACAATGTGCATAACGTGTGGATACCATTCCTCGTCGGAGTTTTCCTTTGCGGTTTCCTTACCCTGAAGACCTCAAGGAACACTTCACTTCAACACCTCATCCTCCGCTGTTAATCTCACCCGACGCCCCGTAATGACTTTCTCAACGGGGAATTTCTGCTGTTTGGTTTGTTCTTAAATCGAATTCTGGAAAGCCCGCCACTCAGTCGACGGCGGGTCCGCCAAAGAAGCAGTGGAGGAGGGTCGCATGGTGTTTGAGTCCAATTCCATCGGTCGGATCAGATTTTTTTTCGCGCGCGCGGGTGTGCGCGCGTACGGAGTCCTTCTGATTGCAATCGTATTTTCGAGCGGTTTTTCATTCGCATCCGATTTGAAAACAAAATATGCCGAACTGGAAACGCTGAAAACACGGCGCACATCCGAAGTCGCTGATGAACTGGCAGCGACCGCCCTGCGAGAGAACGACACAAACTTCCGGCTGGCCGTGCTGGACCAACTGGCGGTTTTGGGCTACACCCGGGTCATTCCCGCGATCTCATCGTTGCTCAAAGACGAATCCGTCGCCATGCGCCAGCGTACAGCTCGGGTGATCGGCATGCTGGGCGGCGTAGAGGCTGAAAATGCGCTGGTTCAGGCATTGGTTATGGAAACGGATACGGACGTAAAAGCCGCGCTGTTGCAGGGTTTAAGTTTATGCGGTTCAGCGCGAAGCATTCAAGCTATTCGGGCTGAATTGGAAAACAGCCGCCCGGAAGTCCGGGCCAACGCGGAAGGGGCTCTTCGGCGTATCGAAGCGCAAAACAAACAGCTTAAAAAATGAACGCAAAACGCGGAATGCAGAGCGCTGAAAGCAAGCTGGCCCAATGGGGTTCTCTTGCGCTGCTCTCTGCACTCTGTCTTTTGCCTTTTGCGACGTCCCGGCTGGACTCGGCCAGCGACGCTATCGTGGGGTATAACCGCATTGAAGACAAAGCGGTGCACCGCGAGTGGAACTCCGGCAGCAGCGCCTGGGAAGATGAAAATCTGAGCGTCTCGGTCAGCGGCTCGGAGAATATTCCTCAAGTCGTCAAGATCTATTCGCCGCCGCCTGGAAGCCTTCGACCCAGCGAACGCATCAAGTTGGTTCTCAACAACGATGGGCGCTTGCTGGGCATGGTTTATAACGGGGCGTCCTGGGGGAACATCACGACGCTGACCACAGGGCTAGCGGCGCAAGTCTCCTACCTCCCTTTTGACGGCGCCTATGAGTTGACCAACAGCAGCTTTGTCGCCGTTTACAGCGCCGGCGGTACAGCCGATGGTTCGCAGGCGCTCTGGGCCTCCTGGGATGGAACCCAGTGGACCACCAGTCGAGCGCTTCCGGCTGAACCGGGCGCTCTGGCTTATCGCTGGATCCGAGTAGAAGCTCAGCCAAAGGAGGGGGCCAACCGTATTCTGGCCCTGGGCGCTGATACGGGCGGCGAACTCTACGCGCTTTGGTGGGACGGCAGCGCGTGGGGGAATTGGACAACCTTGACGGATGGCGCACTCCTCGGTAATACGATCGAGGGTGTCGGAGTGGGCCGCGCCTTCGACATCGCCTTCGCTTCGTCCACGGGCCGGGCCTATGCCATCGCCGCGATCGCCGATGTTATTGATGTGACCTACTCCGATGACGGCGGTGGTTGGAATGCCATGGCGGCCACAGGGGATTTGGACCCCAGCAACGGCAGTTTTAACTGGCTATTTGCGGCTTATGATCCCTCTGGAGCCGTTGATCGTGTAATCGTAACAACCCTTGACACCCAAGGGGACATCACCTTTGCAGCGCTCGTCAATGGCGCATGGCAGAATGCGACAGCGGATACCAGTCTTGAAACAGGGGCTCAATCGGCAACCCTGCCGGTTCTAGGCTTGGCTTTTGAGGCCACGACCGGGGAGGGTATGCTCGCATACGCGCAGTCCGGTTTGACTGCGCCTCGTTACCGCACTTGGACGCAGGCAGGCGGCCTCGGCGCCGAGCAAGCGATGACCGCCAACTTCGGCGGCTTGAGCATTAATTCGCTAAAAGTTATCGGTGACCGGAATTCGGATGATATCTGGGTCGCTGGTGAAAACAACCGCGGACGATTGATGTTCACGTACTGGGATGGAGCCACCGGTTGGAGCGCCGCCCAGCTGGTGACAGCCTACACCGCGTTTGTGGCCCAACGGTCCGTTTATGACTTAAGTCAGGATGTCATCGCGTATGCGCGCAACGATCAGAAAGTTCCTTACCGCGAAGTTCAGGCCGGTACGAATAACTGGGACAATACAGACAGCTTTTCAAACGATATTGAAGGCACCCCCCGCTGGGTAAAGATCATAGCCTCACCCAAAGAGAATCAAAAGCTCATGGCCACCCTGGCCAACACG
Organism: Elusimicrobia bacterium RIFCSPLOWO2_01_FULL_59_12; assembly: GCA_001800075.1. Taxonomy (GTDB): domain Bacteria; phylum Elusimicrobiota; class Elusimicrobia; order 2-01-FULL-59-12; family 2-01-FULL-59-12; genus 2-01-FULL-59-12. Next base: position 5,713 of record MGUR01000011.1, on the reverse strand, counting down.
GGCCAGGTCTTGACGCAGGTATGGAACGGGAGTATCTGGGGGTCGACGGAGAGTCTGACCACGTCGATTGACGCTGACAACGGACGGGATTATTACCGGGGTTTTGATCTCGCCTATGAACGCAACGGCGGTGATGCCCTGGTGGTTTATTCCGTGAACAGCGCAGTCCCTCAATACCGGACACGCGCCAAAGGGGCGAGCGCCTGGAGTTCGGAATTGCCGGTGCCCAATTGGCCGGGCTCCGGCGCGATTCTCTGGGTGCGCGTTGAGCCAAACCCTACGGAAAGTTCGAATGAAATGGTCCTCATGACTCTGGATACCAATAACGACATTTTCGCCACGGTCTGGGATGGTACCAATTGGGTCAGCGGATCAACCGTGACATTGACCACGGACAGTAACGCGATCAATACGCAACAAGCTTTCGACGTCGCGTATACGTGGGACGACACCAATCCGCATGCCTTGCTTGTTTATGGCGACAGTGCGGTTGCTAACGACTGGAGCTACCGGGTCTGGTACAGCACCAGCCAGGCGTGGGGCGTCGCCAACCAGGGAGCCGCGCTCGGCGATACCTTGTTCCGATGGATGCGGCTGGCGAGCAACCGCGGCTCCAGCAACGCCGGAAAAATCGGCTTCGCGACGGCGGGTACGCTCCTGGACTTGCAGGTGTCCATCTGGGATGGAGCGACCCAGACCTGGGGGGACACTCTGATCGATGCCGAGGGCGGGCTTCCGTCCGTGACCACTCAATACCGTCCCTTTGATATCGCTTGGCAACGTTCAGGGGGAGAATTGGTTGTTGCTTACTCCGACAATGCCCAGCAGCTCAAACACAGGGTCTGGAACGGAGCCTGGGACGTCGAGCGGGCCAACGATGTCTCCAACGGAGCGATTCGGAATGTGCAATTGTTCTCGGAACCAAACAATCCCGGCTCGGATGAACTCTTCGCCGCGGTCACCAACGCAGAGCCCAAACTGCGGATTTATCACAAAAACGGTGCTCTTTTCGGCCTCACGATGCCGGATTTATTCCAACCCACTCTCTTTAGCGGGTATCGCGGCGAGGCACAGGCCGCTAACTTCGATTCCTACTGGCTGAGCTACACAGAGGATTACAGCCTGCCCACATCCACATTGGAAAGTCCGGTGGATGGCGGACACTATAACGCCCTGGCAACGGTTACGGGTTCGGCAAGCGACGGTGCGGGCAATAACACATCCGGCATCCGTAAGATCCAGGTCTTGATCAAGGACTTGTCCACGTCCTCAACCTATTACCTTGTCGGGAGCGGCTGGACGAATATCTCCAGCACCGCCGCCTGGAACGACGCGACCGGAACGACCGCCTGGCAGATTACCGGCTTGGGAGGAATCTGGCTGACGACCCACACCTATACGATCCAAACCCGCGCGATTGATAACGCACGCAATACACAAAACCCCGTCACCTCCGCCAACATCGTTTTTGACACGACTCCCAGCACGGCGGCCGTCACCTATCCACTGACACTGAGCGGAATGGACGGCTACTACCGCATGGGCGCCTTACCCACCCTCAGCGGAACGGCATCGGACCTGACGCCTGGGACGGTCAACCGGGTGGCCGTCAACCTGATGCGGGAAGGCGGATTGTATTGGGACCAAAACACGCAGGGTTGGGGAGGTTTCGTTTATCTGGCCACCAGTTCCTGGAGCGGGGGCGTCTGGCAGTCCACCGTTTCAGCGTCCGCCTGGACCGATCAGACCACCTATTATGTGGGGGTCCAGGTCCAGGACAAGGCGGGCAACTGGATGCTGAGCGGGACGACGAACACCTTCGTGGTCGATATGACCTCTCCCACCGCCGCGATCGGTTTCCCGGGCCAGGAATTGGGAACGTACAAACCCTTCGCGACGATCACCGGGACGTCGGCGGACGCCTTCAAAGTCAGAGTCAGTTCCGTGGGCATCATAAACAGCAACGGGGAATACTGGGACGGCGATACGGCCAATCCGGGATTCCCCAATACCACCAAGCGGTATTTCGGGGCCGCCGGCACGCTGGGCTGGAGCATCACGTTCACGACCAACATCTACAACAACCAGCAATTCACCATCGAAGCGGTGGCTGAAGACGCCGCCGGCAACGCGCGGCTCATCCCCGCCGCCGCGACCCTCAATTATGTCGTGGACACGTCCAGCCCCGTCTCGTCGGTAACGTCCCCCAGCCCGGGGCAATGGAAGAAGTCTCCATTGACCTCTATCGTCGGGACCGCGAGCGACCAATCCAGGCAATACCTGGAAGGCGTCCGTGCCCGGATCAAGCGCAATAAAGACAACCTGTATTGGACTGTCGCCGGGTGGGAACCTGGGGCGGGCACCGGCGTGAACGTCCGGGACGATCGGGACAACAACGTGACTTGCGCGGACCCTGCGGAGACGCCAGGCCAGTCTTGGAACCTGCCCTTCAATGATTTGGAATGGGACGACGACGCCTTTGATTTGGGCGTGGATTTTTCATCCGCCGCCATCAGCGGTTCTTCCTTTACGATCACGGTGACCGCCCGCGACCGTGCCCGCGACGCCAGCGGCGTGGTGACGTCCAACGAGCAGGACTGGCAGACGGTCTCCAGCAGCACCACGTTCTGGTGGGACGTGCTTTTTCCGACGTCGGCCGTGACATCCCCCACTAACGGGCAAAATATCGGAGCCGGACCGACGCTCAGTGGAACGTATCACGACCGCGATTCCGGAATCAGCACGATGCGCTATCTGCTTCATGACATGACCGTGAACAAATACTGGGACGGGACGCAATGGCAGGCCGGCCCGCCTCCCGCCGCGACCGGCTGGCCCTTTGCCAGCGTCTGGCCCAGCTCCTGGTCGGTGGACATCCCGGGCACCGGCAGCGGGCTCCCGCATGCGGGCCAAAACGTCAAAAGCGGCGACACCTTCCTCATTGTGACCCGAGCGGAGGACATCGCCGGCAACGCGCAGACCGAATTTGCCATCGGCGCCTCTTCCTCCATTGTCTATCTGGATACGGAAGCCGTCGTCATCTCCAACGTGCAGCCCGCGTCAGGATTTAAAAACAGCGTGATCCAGGTCACAGGAAATTATCAGGATTTTCCGACTGCCCACCCGGCCAGCGTCTCCAGAATCGAACTGCGTATTTCCAGCGCCGCCAACAACGGGGCTTCTCCCACGTCCTGGTGGAGCAGCTTCTCGTCCGACTGGGTCGTTTCCAGCACCTGGGCGATTGTCTGTAACGGCAGCTGCGCGGGCGGAGCGTGGACGTACGACAATCCCGATACGATATGGAGTGACGGACAATACTACCGCCTGACCGGTCGTGGCACAGATATCGGGGGGAATACGACTGTTATTGTGGATGAAACAAACAGCATTAATGCCGCTTTTACGTACGACATTTCGCTCCCGACGTCTTCTTTGACGAATATTACAGACGGCTCCTTCCTCACCGATGCGACCGCGCTTTCAGGAGAGGCCTTTGACACCATCCCGGGGCAGGTGAATGACGTGCGCGTCAAAATTGTCGACCTGTCTAACAACGATTGGTGGGACAATGGAGCCGCCAGCTGGAAAACGGACGCGGACGCTACGCCGGAATCAAGCCGGTACGCCTCCGCCAATTCGGTGACCCCCGCCGGATCGGCCGGCAACTCCAACCTCTTCACCTGGAATTTCAATGTCCCCGGCGGGATCAACTGGGCCAGCCGCGAAGGGCATAAGTTCGCGGTCTTCTCGAAGGCCTTTGACTCCGCCACCAACTGGGAGAAAAACCAAAACCCGGCGCTGCTCAGTTCGGCGACCTTTGTCATTGACCAGACGAAAGGCACCTCCAATATCACCAACGTCACCAACAACTCGATCGTCAGCTCGCTCTCTTCGTTATCCGGGATCGCGGCGGAACTGCCGGTCCATGTGGCCGTCAACGCGCCCGGCGGCCGCATCAACAAGGTTCAGGTCAGGTTGTATAACAGTTCGTTGAATGAGACGTACAACGGGGGCTGGGTTTCTGGTAATCATACGTCCGGTCCGTACTGGCTGGACGCCTCCACCACCGCGTACGGGACCAACAGCTCCAGCGGCACCTGGATTTACACGCCGATGCCATCTCTGAGCTCCGGCAGCACCTATTACTTCTATGCGCGCGTGGAAGACCGGGCGGGCAATGTCCAGGACACCTTCCCGAACGTCAAAGTCGTCACGTTCGACAGCTATATCCCGCCTCCCAGCGAGCGGCCCAACACCGATTCCATCACCTGGCCGCCGGCCGATGATACGCATGTCAACACACCCCCGGCCAACCTGTCCGGCACGGCGCGGGACAATGTGAATCTGGCAACGGTGTACGTTTTATTCCGGCAGTTCATCGGCGGGGCGACCAACTACTGGCATAAGACCAATCTGTGGCTGTCCGAACCCGCGGAAGGCGCGGCGATTACCGAACTTCCGCCGGTGGCCGTATCCGGGTTGACGACGGGTTGGAACTACGGGGTCGGAGGCGTGGACTGGACTGCCAATGTTACTTACGCGGTCACACCCATCGCTCAAGATACTCCAGGCAATCTGGAGGTTGACCGGTCCACCTATACCTTTGTTTACGATACGCAGATTCCCACGGCCACCATCAGCTATCCGGCGGGCGGCGGTTATATCACGCAAAGCGGTTACGTTCAAGGCGCCTCCAGCGACAGCATCCCCGGACGCGTCAACCAGGTGCAGGTCCGCGTCAGCACAAACAGCTTTGGTTCTTTCTGGACGGGGTCATCCTGGACGACCACCTCCAACACCTGGCTGACCGCCACGCTCTCCCCGGCCGCGACATTTTGGTACCTGCCGCAAACCCCTTGGGTGACCAACGTCGCCTTTGCGGCCGAAGCCCGGGCCATCGACAAAGCCGCCAACATGCAGGTCCTTTATTCCACGGTGACATTCACGGCCGATTTCACGGCTCCGTCTTCGACCATCACGTTCCCGAACTCGAGCCCCTTGACGATCAATTTGACAACCCTATCCGGACAGGCGACAGATCCTGCCCCCGGTGTTCTTTCCGATATACAGCTGTCTTATTTCCGGGTGGATATAACCAGGTACTGGGATCGCGTGAGCGGCGATTTCGACTCCGTGCCTGAGCTCTTCTATTCCGCCACCAGCATCACGGGAACCACCTGGACCGTGACAGGCGCGTCCACGCCGACCTGGACGACCAGCGTGGGGGGAATTACCTACCGGATTTTCTCCAAAGCGATCGATGCCGCCGGCAATGAAACCGCGAAGCCCGGCGCCACCAACTTTAATACCCCGCACATTGAAGTGGTCCTTCAAACACCGGTCCCCATCACGACCATCACCTCGCCGGATACGACCGATCCTCACTTCCGGCCGACCACGGTCCTCCTGCAGGGAACGGCCGCGAATGCCACGACGGTGCAGGTGCAGATCACCGACTGCGGTGGAAATTTGACGTGCGGCACAGGGAATGACGACCTGTATTGGACGGGCAGTGTGTTTGCATCCACCACCGGGTGGTTGAATAACGGGTTTGTGGGAGTCACCAGCTTTAACATCGGTAGCGGTAATTGGCAGATGTCGGTACCCAGCGCCGGATGGAACGGCAACCGGAATTACTGGATCATTTCCAAAGGCGTGAGCGGCGCGGTGGAAGAAACGCCGGGATCCCCGGTGACCTTTGTGGTGGATTCCA
>MGUR01000010.1:39691-42822 GCA_001800075.1 Elusimicrobia bacterium RIFCSPLOWO2_01_FULL_59_12 | reverse complement strand
ATCAGGTTGAACTGGTTCTTGAGCGGCGCCAGCGACGTTTCATCCGTGGCGAGCGCGAAATGACGCGCGCCCAGCCGGCGCGCGTCGGCGGCCTTGGCCGGGGAGGCGCTGAACACCGTCACGTCGGTTCCCATCGAGGCGGCGATCTTGACCGCCATGTGTCCCAGCCCGCCCAGTCCCACTACGCCCACGCGCTGACCGGGGGCCGCTTTCCAATGCTTAAGCGGGGAGTAGACCGTGATCCCGGCGCATAGCAGCGGCGCCACGCGCTCCAGCGGCTGCTTCGGAGGAATCTTCAGGACGTAATTTTCATCCACCACGATTTGAGCGGAATAACCCCCGTAGGTCGTTCTCCCTTCTTTGTCCCGGCTGTTGTAGGTGAACACGGAACCCTTTTCGCAATACTGTTCCAGTCCCTGCTTGCAGCTGCCGCAGTTCCGGCAGGAATCCACCAAGCAGCCGACGCCGGCGAAATCCCCGGGCTTGAAGCGCTTCACGCGCGACCCCACACGGCTCACCCAGCCTGCGATCTCATGGCCGGGCACCATCGGGAAAGACGAGCCGCCCCATTCGTTGCGCACCTGATGGATATCGGTGTGGCAGATGCCGCAGAAAAGGATGTCGATGACGACGTCGCTTTCGCCGGGTTCCCGGCGTTCAAATTGGAAGGGCGCCAGCGCGGCGCCGGCGCGGTGCGCGCCATAGCCTCTGACTTGCAGCGTGGTCAGGGTCGTGTTCATAACGGGATTATACGCCTCGCTCGCCGTGGCGAGTCAAGATAAGATTTATAATCCTGGAATGAACTCCAAAACGGACCCGCGCATCGTCTACCGGCTCACAGGAGATCCTCTGCGCCGGAAAGAAGGCGATTTGCCGCCCCGGGAAATCGATGTCTCCCATGTCCCTCTCCACGAACTGCAGCGCATTTTTCACGCGGGCCCCAACAACCGGATGCTTGAGCGGCGGCATGTCAACGAAGAGAAAGCCAGCCGCCTGCAGTCCTATTGCGCGGATTCGATCGACACAAAGGCTTACCGGTGGGAATTTTGCGGCCGTTGGTCGGATGAATCCTAGTCGGAGATGTGGATGGGGTTGGGAATGCCGGGCAGGGAGACGTTCCGTTTCGCGGTTTGAAGGGCGAGATCCTCGGGCTGGCTGCAGGTGACCGCGACGTTGGGACACTGGCTGACGAAATTGCAGAGAGGCGTTTCAAAAGGGTTGTAGCGGACCTCCGGCTGCGCCGCGGAGCAGAAGGTTTCGTTGGACGGCTCCTGGAAGCCGGGGTCCGCGACGGAGAACACGCCGCCGACGGAAGCGCAGCGTTCTCTGAAGTCCGCCAATTGATACGTCCACGAGCGGAATGCCTGGATGCGGGCGTGGTGGCCATCCGGGTTGCACTGGGACTGCACCGTTTTGTCCCTCAGGCAAGCCAATTTGACTTGATTGTCCGGGACCTCCTGGATCGGAATCCCGGCGGAATCGACGCAGCGCGCTTCGGCGGCAATCGTGAGGGCGGGCGGGGCGGCGGCCGACGGGCCGTCTGCCAGGCCGATGCCTGCCAGAAAGGGGCTCGCTGCGAAGAGGATCCACGACGCCTTTTTCATGGTTCTTTTCCTACTCCTGTTTACCCCCACCTTCCGACGGATGCAATAGGCCATTTGACTTGAAATGACGCATTCTCATTTGATTTTTCTGTGAAATCCATCATCAAAAACGAGCTGTTTTAGATAGGCAATTTATATATATTTGACTGGACTCAACGGGCGGCTGGCGTCCCATTAACATGACAAAACCCGAAAGAGCCATTCGAGTGAATTTATGACCCCTGCCGAGGCCCGTTGCTGGATCACTAAAAACAGCAATATCCTGTTCTTCGTGGGCGGTTTCGTTTTCGACGCTCTGACGCTGTGGCGCATCGATGCCGTCATGGACCTCCTGATCCAGTTGGGGTATCTGGCGCTGATCGCCTACATCGTTCTGCGTCAGGCGCAAGAGGCCCGCGGCGTGTGGCAACCCTCCGGGATGCTGGCGCGTGGATGGCATTACAACGTCGAAGCCCTCCACTTTGTGTACGGAAGCCTGTTGAGCGCGTACGTGGTCTTTTATCTCAAGAGCAGCACCTGGACCCGATCTTCGTTTTTTCTGCTCCTGGTCATCGTCTTGATGTTCGCCAACGAGATGCCCCAGCTGCGCCGGGCGGGTTCGAGAATGCGCCTGGGGCTCTACGCCCTGTGCGTGGCGTCGTACATGAATTACCTGCTGCCCGTGATGATCGGCCGGATGGGCGGGTGGGTGTTCGCGTCGGCGATGATCCTGAGCGCCTGGATCGTCCGAGCCCTGCTCAAGCGCCTGGCGGGTTTGGAACCCAACCCCGAGCGGGCGCGCAAGGCGTTGGGGTGGCCGCCGGCCGTTGTGCTCACGCTGATCATGGTGTTCTATGCGTTGAAATGGATCCCACCCGTCCCGCTTTCCATGCAGTATGCGGGGATCTATCACCAGGTGGAAAAGGCGGGGAACCGCTACGAGCTCACCAGCTTGAAGTGGCCGTGGTATGTCTTCTGGCGGCGGGATGACCGTCCGTTCCTCGCCCGGCCGGGGGATCAGATTTATTGCTTCGTGCGGGTGTTCGGCCCGCGCCGCTTTCGCGACCAGGTCTACCTGCACTGGCGCTACAGCGCTTTCGACTCTGAGCGGTCGCATACCTCGGACCGGATCCCGCTTTCGATCTATGGCGGCCGGGGAGAGGGATTTCGGGGCTACGCGGCGAAAGCCAATTACCAGCCGGGCCGCTGGCGCGTGACGGTGGAGACCTCGGACGGCCGGCCGTTGGGGGAAGTCAGTTTTGAAGTCCGGCAGGATACGGGTTCAGAAGAGAGGACGTGGAAGGTCAGAAGCATGTAGTCTCGGGGGGTTAGTTGAAAGAGAGGCTGGCGAGCATCGCGTTGAACTTGCCGGCGTAGTCCTGCCACTGGTCGCGCGGGGCCATCATAAGAATGTAGTACTGCTGGCCGTTAAAATTCTGCACATAGTATTCCACCATGCGGTTGTCGGGATTTTCTTTGTTGGTGCCCATCACTTTGATGGCCCGCATGCCGGCCACCCGCGCGGACGTCTGCGTGAGGTCCGCCGGT
>MGUR01000010.1:38093-39649 GCA_001800075.1 Elusimicrobia bacterium RIFCSPLOWO2_01_FULL_59_12 | reverse complement strand
GGCGGGTCCTCGGGCCGCCGCATGATGCCGAACACCCCGCGCCGGCCGTTCTTCCCTGAACTTTGCATGACCATCGCGTTGTCATTGGCGGTCACCTTCCAGTGGGCCGGACGGCGCAGCCGGTAAAGTCCGTTTGGATGCAAATAATCATGGAACGTCACCGTTTGATGAATCGGTTTGCGGTGCGCCACGGCCGTGCGCCCTTGCTTCTTTTTGGAAACCATGTGAACGGCGGCCTTCTTTTTATGAGCCCGTTTCTTACCCTTGGATCTGGGGGCTGCCCAGCCCAGGGAAACAAGAATGGCGCCAATGAGAAACCCCGTCATCAGGAGCATGCCGATCTTTCGGGGCGTCAGGCTGGTTCGCCGCAGAAGTAAGAGTTCCATGGAACGAGTATGCCATAGCCGAGTTACGGGGGTATTACGGCAGGATTAATTTTAGGTTAAATCTGGATGAAAAAAAGACGCCAAAGCCGGCAACTTCACAAAATGGATATTCAATCAGCTCGTATTGTAGATGTAATTATGGTGCGTCTGTTAACTCACGTAAATTTTACTTTACTTTCCCGGGTGTAAGGGGTATAGCTCGAGTGCAGCGCCATAAATTATTTCTTCATTCATTCTTCCTCCAGCCGTTCAGCAGTTCCGAAGTCGTAGACATCCTAGAAAGAGGCTTACATGCTTGATTTTGTACCCCTGGCTCCTTTGCCGGGTGATCTCCCGCAGGGGGGGTCCTCGCGAGCGGCGCGCGGCGGAATCAGTGAGGCGCGCGTCAGCTGCGCTCACGGGAAAAGGCTGCTGCATCTCGGCCAGCCCGCGGACGCGTTACCGTTGTTTGATCAGTCGATTGAGATTGACCCGGAAAACGCCGAACCGTATGTCCTTAAATCGGTCGCGTATATCCTTCTGGGAAGGCTGGAGCGGGCGGTTGATGCCTGCAAGCAAGCCCTTCGCCTGCGCCCGATCGATGCGTACGCCTCGTTCTATCTGGGATTTGCTTATGACAAGCTCGGGCGGAAAAATGACGCCTTGGAAGCCTACCGCTATGCGCGCCAGTTTAACATCAGCGATCCCCAGGCCTGCGTGATCATCGGCGCCGCGTTCGCCGCCGCGGGGCGGTATCAGGACGCCGTCAATTCCTACCAGAGCGCCATCCAGCTCAACCCCAACCACCTGATGGCCTATGAGGCGGTCGCGGAGACCTACGGGAAGCTGAAACAGTATCCTCAGGCGATTTCGGCCTACAAGGCGGCGGTGCGCTTGAAACCCAACGCGGCGGCCTACAACGTTTTGGGCAAGGCGTATGCTCACCTGGGCGATCTGAAGGAGGCGGTGGACGCTTTTCAAGAAGCGCTGCGTCTGCAGCCCGGGATGTTGGACGCGGCCGAGGGTCTTCGAAAAATATCCGGGCAGGCAAGACCCAAGCCCGCAGGCTCTCACTTTCAAAATCTGCTGGTGCGGGTTGAAGAGCTGAAAGCGGCGATCCGGTATAATCCGAGAGACCTCCGGGCGTATCTTGACCTCGGCTGGCTTTATCTCCAGCAGGATTTATTGGAC
>MGUR01000010.1:36680-38086 GCA_001800075.1 Elusimicrobia bacterium RIFCSPLOWO2_01_FULL_59_12 | reverse complement strand
CCGTGCATCACGCTTTGGGGACCCTGTACACCCGGGAGAAGCGCTACCCGGAGGCCCAGCACGAGTGGTTGGAAACCCTGAGGCTCGATCCGGGAAACGCCGAAGCGCTTGCCCAGCTCGCCGGGGTCTATCTGGAGATGCGCCGGTACGTGGAAGCGCTCCAGGCCGGCAAAGAAGCCTTGCGGATCGATCCCGACAATTCCACGGCGCTCCTGCACGTCGGTTCGGCGCACACGCACATCGGCCAATTTTTGGAAGCCGAGGACGCCTACCGCCAGGCGCTCCGGCTCCGGCCGAATGACGAGAACATCCTGTTTCTCATGGCGGAATCCTACGCCCGCGCCTGCCAATATCCGCAAGCCCTGCGCGCCTACCATCTGGTGGTCGCGCTCAAACCGAGGCATGCCGCGGCGCGATTCGGCCTGGGCTATCTTTGTGTTCGCTTGGCGAAACGCTACCAGGCGATCGCCCAATATGAGGCGCTGAAAATCATCGCTCCCCCGATGGCCGAACGGCTGTTCATCGAGATTCAAAAGCTGAGATAAACTGCTATTCTATCCCACCGTGAAAAATCTTCCGATGACGGACGACGATTTCCGCGGTCTGGCGCACATCGCGGCGCGCCTGGAGTTTTTCCGATCTTTCAAAGGGGCCCAGCTGGAGCGTTTGCTGTCACGCATCAATCTCTATGGCTTGGAGCGCGGGGAGACGATTTTTCACAAAGGGGATCCGCCGATCGCCTTCTTCCTGATTTACAAAGGGAGCGTTCGCATCCATTTGGGATACCGGTTTTTCGGCGTGATGCGCAAGATGGTCCATTTGAAGGCGGGTGATCTTTTCGGCGAGATGGCGCTGGTGGAGAAACGGCTGCATTCCGGCACCGCCGTGGCGGAGGAACCGACGAAGTTGTTTGTCCTGCCCTACGAAGAATTTGATGGCCTCATGAAAAACGACCCGGAATTTGCGGACTTGATCAAGTTTGTCCTCTCCCGAAGAAAACGGTAACGTCTCTATAAAATACGTAAACACATCTATATATAGATCAGTATAAATATACTGTTATTTTAGTCAGGTATCTGTTATACTTGGGCAAGGGAAGCAAGGATGCGCTTATGAAGATATCGGCATTAGAAGAATACGGCCTGCGCTGTCTGATCCAGGTGGCCAGGAGCCAGGATAAAGGCCCCCTGTCCATCCCGGAGATCGCCCGCCGGGAGGGCATCACGGTGGACTACACCACCAAGCTGCTCACGATCCTTCGCCGCGGGGGCTTCCTGAAGAGCGTGCGGGGGACTCAGGGGGGGTATCTTTTGGCGCGGGCCCCGGAAGAAATCACGCTGGCCCAGGTCATGCGCCATCTGGGCGGGCCCATTTTTGAGACCGGCACCTGCGACCACTTCCCGGGC
>MGUR01000010.1:33709-36658 GCA_001800075.1 Elusimicrobia bacterium RIFCSPLOWO2_01_FULL_59_12 | reverse complement strand
CGGCGCAACCCAGTGCGTTCACCTGGCCGACTGCGGCATGCGCTCGGTGTGGGTGGGGGTCACCAAGCATCTCTTCGACGTGCTGGACAAGCTGACGCTCGCTTCCATCATGGAGAACGAGGCGTCGGTCACCGCCTTCATCGATAAAACCGTTTTGGAGGTATGAGGCGCTCCCATGGCCAATGAGGCGATTCGCGATCTGACCCAGCAGGAGTACAAATGGGGGTTCACCTCCCCGATCGAGGAGGAATTGGTCCCCCGGGGGCTGAACGAGGATATCATCCGGCTGATCTCGGCGAAGAAGCGCGAGCCTGACTGGATGCTGGACTACCGGCTGAAGGCCTACCGGCACTGGCTGACGATGAAAGAACCCACCTGGCAGAACGTCCACTACCCGCCGATCGATTACCAGAACCTCTTTTATTACGCGGCGCCCAAGGCAAAAGGGCCGGGCCCCAAGAGCCTCGATGACGTGGACCCGGAGGTCCGCAAGACTTTCGACAAGCTGGGCATCTCCCTCCGGGAACAGGAAATCCTGAGCGGCGTCGCGGTGGACGCCATCATCGACAGCGTTTCCGTGGCCACCACTTTCAAAGAGAAGCTGGGCGCCCTGGGCATCATTTTCTGTTCGTTCTCCGAAGCGGTGAGGGAACATCCCGACCTGGTTAAAAAATATCTCGGCACCGTCGTCCCCTCCCAAGACAATTTCTTCGCCGCCCTGAACGCTGCGGTGTTCAGCGACGGCTCCTTCTGCTTTGTGCCGAAAGGCGTGCGCTGCCCGATGGAGCTGTCCACCTATTTCCGCATCAACGCCAAAGAAACCGGCCAGTTCGAGCGCACGCTGATCATCGCCGAGGAAGGCGCCGCCGTCAGCTACCTGGAAGGATGCACCGCCCCCATGCGCGACGAGAACCAGCTGCACGCGGCGGTGGTGGAGCTGATCGCGCTGGATAACGCCCGGATCAAATACTCCACGATCCAGAACTGGTACCCCGGCGACAAGAACGGCAAGGGCGGCATCTACAACTTCGTCACCAAGCGCGGTTTGTGCAGGGGCGCGAACTCCAAGATTTCCTGGACGCAGGTGGAGACCGGCTCGGCGATCACCTGGAAGTACCCGAGCTGCATCCTCAAAGGCGACAACTCCGTCGGAGAATTCTATTCGGTCGCGCTGACCAACCATTACCAGCAGGCCGACACCGGCACCAAGATGATCCATGTCGGCAAAAACACCAAAAGCACGATCGTGTCCAAAGGGATTTCCGCGGGCCACGGCCAGAACACCTACCGCGGCATGGTCAAGATCCTGCAGGGAGCCGAAGGCGCGCGCAATTACTCCCAGTGCGACTCCCTCCTGATGGGCGATCAGTGCGGGGCGCATACCTTCCCGAATATCGACGTCCAGGAGCCGACCGCCCAGATGGAACATGAGGCGTCGACCTCCAAGATCAACGAAGACCAGCTTTTCTACTGCAGGCAGCGCGGAATTTCCGCCGAGGACGCGGTCTCCATGATCGTCAACGGTTTCTGCAGGCAGGTGTTCAAGGAACTGCCGATGGAGTTCGCGGTGGAAGCGCAAAAGCTGCTCACTGTCAGCCTCGAAGGCGCCGTGGGATAATCTTTGATCGTCACCCCCGCGAAAGCGGGGGGCCGGAGACTTTGAAAAAACGCCGCTGGATTCCGGCTTACGACTGCCGGAATGGCAACGGGTGGAAGGAGAAGTTAAGTATGCTCGAAATCATTAATTTGCACGCGTCCGCCGGGGAAAAGCCCATTCTCCGCGGGTTGAATTTAAAGGTCAATGCGGGGGAGGTCCATGCCATCATGGGGCCGAACGGCTCCGGCAAGAGCACGCTGGCCAACGTCCTGGCGGGACGCGAGGGTTTTACCGTGACCGAGGGGACCGTGACCTATGAAGGCCAAAACCTCCTGGCGATGGCCCCGGAAGACCGCGCGGCGGCGGGCGTGTTCATGGCGTTCCAGTATCCCGTCGAGATCCCGGGCGTCACGAACAACTACTTCATGAAGACGGCGCTGAACGCGATCCGGAAACGGCGGGGCGAGAAGGAACTCGACGCGATGGACTTCCTGAAGTGGATCAAGGAAAAGGCCAAGCTCGTGGAGATGGACCCGGCCCTGCTTTCCCGGTCCGTGAACGAGGGATTTTCCGGCGGGGAAAAGAAGCGCAATGAGATCCTCCAAATGGCGGTGCTGGAACCCCGGCTGGGCATCCTTGACGAAACCGACTCCGGCCTCGATATCGACGCCCTCCGGATCGTGGCCAAGGGCATCAACGCCCTGCGCCATCCCTCCAGTGCGCCTAAGGAGGATGACCCCGCTTCCATAAAAGACGGGTCGCGGGGTGCCCGGGATCGCGCGCTGATCGTGGTGACCCACTACCAGCGGCTCCTGAATTACGTGACGCCTGATTTCGTGCATGTCCTGTCCGCGGGCCGGATCGCCAAGTCCGGCGGCAAGGAGCTCGCGCTGGAACTGGAAAAAAAGGGCTATGGCTGGCTGGAGGAGGCCAAGGCCGTCACTCCGGCGGAAGCCGGAATCCAGGGCCCTGGACCCCGGCTTTCGCCGGGGTGACATCAAAATTTATGACGACGTCCACCTCTCATCTGTCGGTACTCCCGGAGACAGCCCCCGTTAAGATCGAGCCGGGGACCGACGGGATCCGGGTGTCCGTCCCCGCCGACGAGCAGGTGACGCTGGTGGAAAAGTTCCAGCGCCGCGACGCGGAACCGTATTCGACGCAGGCGCATGTCATCCTTTCGATCGCGCCGGGCGCGCGCGTCACCCACTACAAGCTTGTTCTGGAAGGCGTCAAGGCCGCGCATCAATCGTTTTTGGAAGCCGACGTCGGCCGCGGGGCGGCTTTTTATTCCCATGTCTTTCTCATGGCCGGCGCCCATATACGGAACACGATCCAGGTCCGCCTGACGG
>MGUR01000010.1:21972-33663 GCA_001800075.1 Elusimicrobia bacterium RIFCSPLOWO2_01_FULL_59_12 | reverse complement strand
TTCCTCCCAGGTGAACAAAAACCTGCTCCTCTCGCCCAAGGCCAAGGCGCGTTCGATGCCGGAGCTGAAGATCCTGGCCAACGACGTCAAATGCAAGCACGGATCAACCATCGGCCAGCTCGATCCCCAGCAGTTTTTCTACCTCCGGTCGCGCGGGATCCCCGCCGGGCAGGCCCGGCAGCTCCTGATTTACGCCTTCGCCAGCGAAATGATCGAGCTGGTGGAGTCCGATGAAATACGCGCCTCGCTGCTCCCCTGCCTGAGTTTGTCCCATGTCTGAACTTAACGACCTTTACCAGGAAGTCATCGTCGACCACAGCATGCGCCCGCATAACTATCACGCGATGGCCGACGCCACCCGCAAGGCGGAGGGCTACAACCCTCTTTGCGGCGACCAGGTGACGGTCTATCTCAAGCTGGACGGGGACACGATCCGGGACGTCAGTTTTGAAGGCAGGGGGTGCGCTATTTCGAAGGCTTCGGCCTCGGTGCTGACCGAGGCGGTCAAGGACAAGACCCGGGCGCAGGCCCAGGCCCTTTTTGACGCGTTTCGCCGCCTGGTGACCGAAGGCCCCGTCCCGGCCGCCGAGGAGGCCTCCCTGGGTAAACTGGCCGCCTTCTCCGGGGTCCACGAATTCCCCACGCGCGTCAAATGCGCCGTTCTCGCCTGGCACGCCCTCCACTCCGCCCTGGAGGCAAAAACCGGCACGGTATCGACCGAGTAAAACCGATCATCAAAAAAATATAGGCCAAAATTATAAGTAAATCGGCTGTAAATCAATTAGTGAGATATTAATTTACTCTAGTTCTTGCTCTGGCAGGGCGGCGGGTCCGGTTTTCCGGCCCCGGGAGACTTTGTAGGTTTCGGTTAGAGGGAGGGTTCGGTGGCTGACGAGTTCCGCGGCGACATGCCCGATGAAAATCTCCGAGCGCATCAGGACCGGCAGGCGGCGCGCGTCCGCCGTGATAAAGACCTCCAGCTTTTTGCCTTTGCTGATGAATATTCCGGGTTCGCGAAGCTCGGGCTCGATCACAAAGCAATCAAATTTGCCCGCTTTGACTTTGATCCTCTGGCGCCTCTTGACGCTGACGACCATCGGGTACACCGTATCCCCGCTGTGGACGTCGATCGTGAAGCGCCTGCCCACCTCCAGCGGCAGCGTCCGCACGTAGTAAAAGCTTCCTAAAACGTCGAGCACATTCGCGGGGATTTCGCCCTCCTTGCTTTCATGGCGCTTCTTATCCGCGCGGTAAGAGCGAAGGTAGAAGCGGCGCGAATCCTGATCCAGGACCACCTGCTCCTCCAGACGATATTTCCCCTCTCGGATGTTTCGGGCATAGCGCAGGGTGCTGGGGGTGCGGAGGTCGATCCACGTTTCGTTCCGGTCCCTGACTTTGTAAAAGGTATTCACCATGCCCGACGAGCGCGCCTCAGCGACCACGTGATGGGCAAGGCGCTTCTCGATGGTTTCGATGTTCTGGACCTTCAAAGAGGAGTATCCCGCTGTCACCACGCCCCATTTGATGGCGAATTTGAGGTCCTCGCCTTCCTGGAGGATCGGCGACTCCACCGCGGCGGTCTCCATGGCGGTCCCCGCCTGCAGCTCTTCCGGGACCGGCAGGGGGGCTACGCGGGCCGGCACGATCCCGCCAAACGAGCTGGCGGCCAGCAGCGCGGCCAGGCAGGCGGTCCGGATCACAGGTTTAAGAAGACTCATAGTCGTCAGTTGTTGCGGGACTCGCTCGCCAGTCCGAGAAAACTGATCGCGCCCCTAAACGTCTCCCGCGCCTCCCCGGTCAGCACGAGTGTTTGCTCCATCCGCGTTCCCGGGCAGAACGTCAGCGTTAGATCCCGGCTTCCTTGTATAAGCAGGCTTTTGTCCTTCATCATCCATTCGACTCGTTCTTGGCAAAGGGCGTTGTCGCACTCCGTCAATGAGCGGAACCC
Source organism: Elusimicrobia bacterium RIFCSPLOWO2_01_FULL_59_12 (assembly GCA_001800075.1). Classification (GTDB taxonomy): domain Bacteria; phylum Elusimicrobiota; class Elusimicrobia; order 2-01-FULL-59-12; family 2-01-FULL-59-12; genus 2-01-FULL-59-12. The sequence continues at coordinate 31,715 of MGUR01000010.1, read as the reverse complement.
GATCCCAACACGGTAGTGCCTGTCGTTCGGTCTGTCAGAAAAATTGAGCGTAACCCCGAGGAGCGTGGGTTCCAGCCAGAGTCTGTCGGCGATCGTGATCATTTGCATAGCGCGCCTTCTTTCTAGACCCCATTTACCTCTACTCCAAAAAAAGCGCAATCCTGCCAGAATAAGTGCAAATTTGTGCTAATCAACCCTGCATTGAAAACATGACAGCACAATCCATGTCGTTATTTAGAGGCCTTTAAAAAAAGGGTGCAAACTATTTCTAATCCTTAAAGATCGGGGTTTGAGGAATTTTCGCTATACGTCAACGGAGCGGCGGGAGCTGATTTATGGGGTTCTGTCGATTCGGCGCTACACCGTCAATGAGCGTTCTCTCGGCGACGGCCCGGCGCAAGGCTCAAAATACAACAAAATCTAAACCGATTTAATGCCGTATTTTAGACCTGTAATTTCTATTGTTAACTGTTGTAAATAATATCATTGACATTTAAGGGTTCCCGATCTACGTATTTCCTGTAACACAAGATTTACCTTAACGACATTTAGTTGTAACACTAGTCTTGCACACTTGGCTCATGAAACAAATCAAGCAAATCGCATCCGCCGTCCTGATCTCCGTGGTGACGCTGTCGTCGCCGGCCCGGGCATCCTCCGGAACAGAAGGCGCCTCTTTCCTTGATATCCCCGTAGGGGCCGGCCCGGCGGCGATGGGAGCCGCTTACACAGCTCTGTCTAATGATGCCTATGCCCCTACCCTTAATCCCGGGGGGCTGGGGTTCCTGGAATCGACCCAATTTTCCGGCCAGCATATCGCTTACCTGGAATCCATGAACTACGAGTACCTTAGTTTTGCGCTTCCTTTACCCCGCTCGGCATCCTGCGCTTCGCCGGTAGACTGCCCGGGATCGGCTTTGGGAGGGTCGGTTCAATACCTCGGGTCCGGCGACATCACCGGCCGGGACGCGAGCGGCAACCCCACCGGGGACTTCTCCAGCTACTACGCTTCCTATAACCTGGCTTTTGGGAAGTCCTTCAATGAGAAGCTTTCGCTGGGTCTGACCGGCAAGATGATCAGCGCCAAGCTGGATGACGTTTCGGCCAGCGCCTATGCGGCTGATTTGGGAACGATGTACAAGCTGCGCGGCAATCTGATGCTGGCGGCCAAGGTGACCAACGTCGGGTCCAAGCTCAAGTTTTTAAGCGAAGGGGATTCCCTGCCGATGGCTTTCCACGTGGGCGCGGCTTATCGGCCGGGCTCCCGCTGGCTGATCACCTCGGAAGGGGTGTATCCGAAGACGGGTCTGGCCAGTTTCCACCTGGGAGGCGAATGGCGCCCCTTGGAGATGCTGGCGCTGCGGATGGGGTACCGGACCGACACGCTCAAAGGGTTGTCGATGCTGGCGGGCTACACGCTGGGGATGGGGGTCAACGTGTGGGGGCAGGAACTGGCGTACGCCTGGCTGCCGTACGGGGACCTGGGGAACACCCACTATATTTCCTTATTGATGAAATTCGGCGAAGCGGAACGGGCCAAGCGCAACCTGATCCAATATCAGCACATCAAGAAGCACCGGACCGTAAACAAAGGCGTCCCGCAGGCCGAAGAGATCGCCCCGGACTATCAGCAATTGATGGAGCTCCTCACTGACAGCGAGAGCAACGTGGCCAGGCAGCGCGAATCACTGAGGGATCTCCGATGAATGATCCCCGGCGGTGGTTCGGGCTCCTGCTTGCCATGGCGCTCGGCTTGATCGTGGCCATGCGAGCCGCCGCGGCCGTGACGCTGGTCCCCAGCGACTTGTCCGGCGTTCGGGTGCTTCCCAATCCCTGGCGCGGCGACCGCCATGCGGGGGGACCTGTCCTTTTTAATCCTCTGACCACGCGCACGACCGTCAAGATTTATACCGTCTCCGGACGCTGGGTCAAAACGGTGTCCGGAAACGGGTCCCAGCTGGCCTGGGATTTAACCAACAGCTCCGGCGAACGCGTGGCCTCCGGCATCTACCTCTATGTGATGACCACCGACGACGGCGCCAAGAAAAAAGGACAAATCGTCGTCATCAAATAATCCGCAGCGCCCTCTCCCGCCTCTCCTCGCCTCCCTCCCTTAGATCGACGGAAAAAAGATGTTGACACGCAATTGCCGTCGATATAGAATGAACCCGCTTCAAAAATTCCCACATTATTCGACGAGGGAGGTGAATACACCATGGCAGAAAAAGTGGCCAAAGCAGGCGTGAAGCGTCAAGAGGGTTATCTGTATTTCATCGACAAGCAAGGAGACGTCTCCCGCGCGAAGATGGCGCGAGGCGGCAAAAAGGGCGGCAAGCCCGAGAAGGTGGCCAAAGTCGGCGTGAAGAAGGCGTCCGGTTACCTTTACTTCTTGGACAAAGCGGGCGATGTGTCCCGAGCAAAAATGAAGCGTCGCTAAACCGTTCGAACGTCTCAACCAGAGCCCCTTTCCCCCGTAGACTAGTCACGGGAGAAAGGGGTTTCTGCTGTGGGGACGGCGAACGGCGAAAATGGACAATAGAAAATGGCGCCGGTCCAACACACTATTGTCTATTTTCTATTTTCGCCGTATGCCGTAGAATGCTCGTATGTCAGAACCGTTCGCCAAAGAAACAGACGGCTTCATGGCCCGCCATTTCGACCGCAAGGTCTCCGGGGCCATCAGCCGCCTCCTCTTAAAGACCCCCGTCACCCCCAATCAAATCACGATCGCCGTCACGCTGGTCGGTGTGGTGTCCGGCGTCTGCCTGGCGCAGCCCGGCTACGGCCCCAAAGTGTGGGGGGCTTTTCTTTTCTTGCTCACCTCCATCTTGGACGGCTGCGACGGGGAGGTGGCGCGCGCCAGGAAAATGACTTCGCGCCTCGGCGGCTGGCTCGATTTGTGGGGGGATAACATCGTTCATGTGGCGGTTTTTTACAGCCTGGGCATGGGGCTCTATAAGGACACCTGGAACGCGCTCCACCTCTATTTGGGGCAGACAGCGGCCTTGGGGACAATCATCAGCGCTTCGATCGCGAGCTATCAAACCTATCGGAAAGCCCGACGCCACCCCTCACCCCATCCCTCTCCCCAAGGGAGAGGCAGTGAGGGGGAGGGGAGTTCTCTTTTTACATCGGTGGTGGGAGACGCCGCCCGCGCGCGCTCAGTTTGGCAGGCGCGCCTGGTGCGTTGGAGCGATGCGCTGGCCCGCCGTGATTTCATCTATGTCATCCCGGTCCTGGCGCTGATCGGCCATCTCGAATGGTTTCTGTGGGCCTGCGCGATCGGAGTCAACATCTACGCCCTGGTGCTCGTTGTTCTTCTCAGGGCCACTCCCGAATGAAAATTCTCCGTTATCTGGGCGTTGTTCTCGGCGCCGCCCTGTTGGTCCTTCTGGTGCGGGAAGTGGGGTGGGATCCCATTCAGGAAACGCTGACCCTCCTGAGTTGGACGTACGTGTTCGTTCTGGCCTATCCGCTCAGCTGGATGCTGTTCAACACGGCGGGCTGGCTCTACGCCTGCCATCCAAAAATTATGGTGATCCGCTTTAGGGATCTTGCGGCAATCCGCATGGCCGGTGAAACCTTTAATTCCCTCCTCCCTTCAAGCTATGTCGGCGGCGAGCCCGTCAAAGCCAAACTTTTATCCGCCACAGTCCCTCTGCGCGAAGCCACCTCATCCGTCCTGATCGCCAAAGCGGCCCAGAGCATCGGCCTTCTTTTCTACATCGGCCTGGGGCTGGCGCTGGGCCTTCCGGTCAGCACCGCCTTCGAGCATCGGACAACGGCCTGGATCGCTCTCGGTTTATTAGGGGCGGGCGTGGCCGCCTTTACGTTGCTTTTGGCGCATCAGAGTTTCAGCCGCGTCGGGCGCCTCCTGCACCGTTTTACGCGATGGCCCTGGCTGCAAGCCCAGGAACGGCGCTTGGTCGCACTGGATGAATCACTCGGGAGCTTTTACCGGGAATGCAAAGGCCGTTTCCTCGCCAGCGTTTTCTGGCATGGCCTGGGATGGATCGCGGGGGTGCTGGAATTGGTCCTCATTTTTTCGCTGATGGGGCACCCGCTGTCCTGGCAGCAGGGGTGGTTCATGGGGGCCATGGCGCAGCTCGGAGCCGTCATCGGATTGATCAGCCCCGGGGGCCTGGGGTTTTACGAAGGCGGGCACTACATGGCGGCGGTCCTGCTGGGACTGCCGCCGTCCCTCGGCGTCAGCGCCAGCCTGATCCGCCGCGTCCGCGAGATCTTCTGGGACGGGGTGGGGTTGTACTTCTTCAGCACGTATTCGAAAAAGGACCGCCTAGGCAGCCCGTGACAGAGGCGTCGTTTGACGCAAATGCGCCTCCCGCTTCATCCAACCGACGAACCGGTTCAATCCAATCCACAATTCAGACGCCAGATAGCCCTGGACGAGGTTCGACGAGACGGGGGGTTCGCGGTCAGCTTTTTCCCTAAAATACAGCCACCGCTCCGGCATTAAGATATACGCTCCGGCCAGGAAGGCCAGCGCGCCCACTGTAAAAAAAGGCGCTCCCGTATTGGGTTGAAGGACGGAAACGAGACCCCCAGCGTACGCGACGGCCGCGCCGTTAATGACCAAGGCCAATCCAACAAGGAGACGTTCCTCACGGGTCCGCAGCGCCTCTACCTTTCTCCAGAGTAAATCGATAAAAACGCCCAGCCCCGAACCCATCGAGATCGGACTCCCGGGAGGCGCGGGCATCGCTGGATTTGTCGCCGGCTTCAGGAGGAATGCAATGTGCCCTCGAAACTGCGCCCGAATCCATGCGTGATGGTCCCGGTCGATGCGTGATTCGTCAAGCGCTTCCTCCAGCGACTTTCCCCGGAAGAGGCCGCGCAGAATGTGAGTGAGCCAAGCGATTTCTCTGGGAGCATACCCGTTCAGTGACAGCGAAGCCTCCAGATGTTTCCGCAATCGAGTCACCATCATTGACCGGTCGGGAGACGAGTCTGCGGCGGCGGGCACATTCTCTCCCAGGGGATCGCTCCATGCGTCGGGCCTGACGAGCTTATTCCAACCCATCCGGCGCCGATACTCATACGATTGGACTTCGTCTCGCGCCTCGTTGAGGCTGGCGGCCCGCAACATGAGATGCGCTGGATGCGTCTTCGAACCCCGTCCCGCCAGGGCACCCTCACGGTAGGTGTTAAAATCGTACGCGGCCACTTTCGAAACGCCAACCAGGTAGATCCGCAATCCATACCCGCGATCCCATTCAGGCCGCACGGTGTATGGTTCGGATCCTGTCAGTCCACGAAAAATGATGAGCGGGCCATCGCCCACTTTTAATCCGTAGCGCCCACCCGGAGACGCGCGTATGGTATACGGTCTCTGTTTGAAGTCCTGCAGGCTGGTTTGAAACGCGGACGGGAGCACGGTATTCGATCGGCGGGGCTCCAAACGCAAGGCCGCCTCCAGCAAATCGCTTAAGCGCTCTTTCAAAGCGGTCTTCAGGGTCTCCAAGTAATGATGAATCTGGGGTCGCCCCGAAAGCGGTTCTGTAAAGGCGGCCCGGTATTTTTCGACGTTGTAACTTCGAATCCGGCCTTTGCGGCTGAAATAAAGGCGCAATCCCTTGCCCCACACCCAATTCAGCCAGTAGGTATATGTTTCTCCAGGCGTTAATCCCAAGACGAACAAGCGGTGGAATGGAATGGGCGTGGACATGAAACTGCCCGCGGGCGTCGCTTTGACCGTAAAGCGCTGGCGTTGGAAAGATCGTAGATGCGTTTGCAGCGTTTCAAGCGCGGCGGCGTCGGGTTGCTGAATGGATATATTTAATCCATCGAGAACGAGCTGGTTGAAACGGTCCTTGGGGGCGAGGAGAGCCGTTCCTAAATCCGGCGCGCTGGCCACTCTGCGCGCGAAATAAATCGACTTTTCCGGGCCCCGTTTTCTGAGAGCGGGCCGGTACGCTTCCAGATCATAGATATGGGCCTCTTCGGGACGCGTGAAGTGCAGCTGCAAGCCGGTGCCTAGGGCCCATGCCAGTGAGACGCTGTAGTCTTGATGGGGTCTCAGGCCTTCGATCCGGAGTTCACAATAGGGAACGGGATGCATATGCATTTTACCCTTAGGCGTGGCCGTCACGACAGACCGCCGATTGTTAAACTTCCGCAACAGGGCGTGTAATTCGCGGCCCGTTGGGCGATCGGGAGGACCGCCCTGTGTTATTTCAAGGGTTTTTCGAATGGCGTCTTTCAGTGAACCTTTGGCCCTTCCAGACGGAGGGGCCCGCAAGGCTGGCGCGGCGGGGTCGTCCGGCGTCTCCTGCCCCGGCGCGGCGGCGGGCTGGTTTTCCGGAGGGCCGGGTCTCTTGATGAACGACGCGCCGAGAGCGCCGGCGCTCAGCGCGCCTATCGCGCCCAGAAGCCAAAGCACAGGTCCACCGGCCGCGCTGTTGGGCAATGGGGCAAATCCGTACAGAACGGGCAGGCCCATGATGACGGCGAGGGTCTTTATAACGGACGGCGCTTTATTGGAAAGCTTGGCGGCCGTCGCGGCGGCCGCGGGATGATCCTGCGTCAGCTTTTCCAAAATATAGGTATCCCAAACCTGGCCATCCCGGTAGCGGTCAATCGCATCTGTGAATTTTGTTTTGAAATAAAAGCCATGGGCATGGAACATGTCGATATATTTTTGCCCCATATCCAGGGGCCGGGGAAAGGCACTGCGGGCGCCGCCTGCGAGAATGATCGTGTGGATGCTGGGGTAATTAGCGAGCAACGCATCGATCGATAGATAGTCCTCGGGCGGGAGATTCAAGACGACGGCATCAGGAAGCGGCTCGGTCATCGGAAGACGTTCGGCGAAATCCTGCGCATAGAAGGCCGTCTCATCCTGGGCTCGGTTCAATTCGGCATTTAATTTCGCCACTTTCACTATTTGGGTGTTTATGTCTATTCCGATGGCTCTCTGTGTGCCTAGTTTGGCGGCCGCGATCGCCAAAATCCCTTCGCCCGTGGTCGCATCCAGCAGTGTCCGGCCGGCAAGGGTCATCTGATTCATCGCGAATAATGCGCCCCGAGTTGTTGGGTGAATCGCCGGAATCATAATCTCCCGATTGTTAAATTGCCCGCGCCGCCAACTGAAGGCCGCACGCCTCAAGTCAGGCGGCAGTTCGTTGAAGTGATAGAGTTTGACCGGGATGCATTCTTGTCCAGATGGAACTTCCGGGGGCGCGCCGCGGCCTCCATAGTCGACCGCCAAGCGACCCAAAAGACGCGGCTCTTTCAAGGCCACTTCGATGACCTGCATGCTTGCGTCCGCCGAAACCGGAGAACCGGCAGGCGCGGCCCTCGGGCCTATTTTTTCTTGAGCGGCGGGAAGGCGCCTCGCCGCGCGATGGTCCCGCCAGCGCTGCAGGAGGTTAACGGTTTGAACGAGCGCATAAACGAGCAGGCTGGCGGCGGCCGCGGCATAAACAAACGCCAAAATCCCGTGGCGATCCAAAGGAACTTGGACCCCGCCCAGCCGCCGCCACTCCGCCCAGCCGAGCGAAAACGCGCCCGTGAACCACGCTGCGAGGACCATGGCGAGAGGGTGCGTGTCCGCCCGAAATCCCCTCGAATCGCGACTCCCCTCCGTCGCCCCGGCATCCTCCGGGTGTAAGGGCTGCCCGGGCGCGGCGGCGAACGTTATGTCCTTCTGAATTTCCATGGTGGCTGTCAATTGGTCGATCCGGTCGAGACTTTCAAGCAGAGAGACATCCGAGAGATACAGCCCGCGACGAGTCAGATGGCCGCGAAGTTCACTCAGGGTCGTTCCCTGGAATTGCTGCAGGGCGTTTATGACGACCAAATCCTTCATGACCTTATCCCGCGCGGCCGGCGCGGCTCTGATTTCGGCGATCATGCAATCCACCGCTATCGGCGAAGACGTCCGGCTGGCCCGCGCCAGAATGGAAGCGTGCCGCAACTGAATCTCATCCCGTTTGCTGGATAATCCGTAAACCTGACCAAATACTTTCAGATGCCAATCAAAGTTGAACGGAACGCCTATTGCGGATACCCAAATATAGCCCTTGCGGTTTAACATGGATCGCATCATTGCAAACGGCATTTCATTGGGCTGTAGAGGGAATGGTTCGAATGAAAAGCTCCAATCGTATTCGTCGACACGGGCAGGTTCTATCAGGGGGTCTCCGATCCGGACTTGATCAAAAAGGCCTGTCTTGTGAATCCGAACCCATTGAACGATGTCGAGATTAATATCCGTGTAATCAACCCTCGCGCCCCGCGCAGACAATGCCCCCAGCCAATCCCCGATATACCCGGCGTATCCGAAAACGTGATCCCCAGCAACGATCCCCAGCTTTCGCAGCAGGGCGGGGTCGTCAGGAATAACAGTCTGACTTGGCGATTTTTCAAGGAGGGACGTCCGCCAGGGTCCCGCGGCCGCTTTCCGCAGGCCAATAATTTTTGACATGTTTGGATAGCGAAATTTTCGTTTTACATGATTTGGCGCGATGGGCCCGGCATCGCTTCTTGTCGGCCCTGAAGGCGGCGATGCCGCTCGCCCGGCCGAGGAGGGTCCCGCGGCCCCCGGGCCTATTTTTTCTTGAGCGGGGATCGCGCCCGCAAGTGAGGATGCGGGCGCGGCGGCCGGCTTTTGGCGTTTCTTGCTGCCGCTGGTTTGCACGATCTCCCGAGCTGTATACATAAAGGGTTGTGGATGACCGTGATTAAGACCCGTCCCGGCATAGAGACTCGCGGCAAACATCAGGGCAAGTGCCTCTGTTTCAAAAGGGGATGCTTGGATTATCTTTGGCCGGAGCGGAACGTCCGAAAAAGCAGATGCCGGGACAGGGTCGGCCACCCGCGCCGCATCCCGGTTTTTATAGGTAGCGGCAGCGGCCAGGAATAACGTATCTCCAGCCAGGCACGGAATCAGGAGGAGGGCGACGATGCGGACAGCGAACTTATTCATCGAAGATGGTGGACGGAAGATGGCCTGGGAAGTTCTTAATGAAAACATCCTCGACCATCTTCAATCCTCCATTAACCATTTTCGTGTTTTCGGCCTGCCGGCAGGCCGGAGTAACGCCTGCGCGCATGCGTACGAGGAACGGCATATTCTAAAGGGTTGTGGAGGGTGAAGAAATGGAGCGAACGGCTAAAAAAACAGACCCAAAGGGCCCAGGTTTTGAGGGGGGCCTGAAGGTCAGGCTAGGACGGGGGCCTGTTTGGGGGTGCCGGGGAAGGTGACGGCGACTTCCTGGAAGCCGTGGACGTTGGATTCGTACGCCGCGCAGGTCAGCGCCACGCACCAGCCCGCTTCCCGGAAATTCACCCCGCGCTTGGCGGGATTTTTAATTTCTTCCAGGAAATCCGGCAGGAGAGCGTGGAACCAGTCCGGGTGATGCGAACCCGCCGACAGCCCGGATTCAAAAGTGGTTTCTTCCCGCTTGCCGTCATGGGTCGTGAGCAGCAAGCGGTCATCATCCAGCAGCAGCGTGCCTTCGGTCCCTTGAATGATGATGGAATTCCGGCGCATCTTGGCTTTCCAGGTGAGGTGGATGTAGCCGTCCGCCTCCGGGAACTGGATCAGCGCCTGAACGGCGTCTTCCAGCGCGTTTTTGTCCTCCGGGTCGGAGTGCATTTTAGCGACAACCCGCTCCGGCGAAGCGCCCACCGCGTTCAAAAGCAGATAAAAGGAATGCCACCCGTGGTCCACCAGGATCCCTCCGCCCGCGGATTCGCGGCTGGTGCGCCAGTCCTCCGCG